>JAUREJ010000009.1:60182-61383 GCA_030827475.1 Candidatus Poseidonia sp. | reverse complement strand
CGGAGAGGGTTCGGCTCCGTACACCCATGTGCCGTTTGCTGATGAGGACGATACGACTTTGCCCTCCATCACCGGTGAACGCCTGGTGCGTCGGGCAGAAGGGCACGTCGACTTGACCTCAAATCATCGGACGCGACACGATTTGATGGAGACCATGAACGACATGTTCGACGAAGTCTTCCATCCTCGCCATCACGAACTGCCTGGCGACTGGCACGCGGAAGCGCAGCGTTTGCGACCGGCTCGCTTGTCGGAAGACCCGGGCGTCTTCGAGTGGCTTTTGCCCATCGCCGGCCCGGTCACGGCTGCTCCACTTGACCTTGATGTAGCGGTCGATGCCTTCCAAGACCCCTCTTCCACCTCGGTTCAACGAGAACATCAGCTGCTCGCCGACCGGCTTCATGCGCTCCTTCAGCTCGCGCCCACACGGGTCTGGGATTCAACCAACGCTTGCTGGAAAACCGTTGGTGAGCAAGGTCCGGAAGTTCGCCCACAAGACATCATGATCCTCGTCAACTCACGAAAACACCTTCCGGATTTGGTCGAACGTCTTCGTGGGCGAAACATCCCGGTGATGGCGGACCGGCAAGGCTTGTTGCTCACCCAACCCGTGGTTCAACCGCTGATGGCCCTGCTCGCTCTGATGGCCCGACCAAGCGCTCGTTCAGCTGGGTTTGTGCTCGCCCGCTCCCCCGTCATCGGCATGACCGAGCGACAGGTCCAGGATGCGCTCTTGGCGACTCCAGCCGGACAGAGTCTCTGGCCTGCTCTTCTCGAGCACGCCCCGACGGAACCGGTTCGTGTATTGGTGCACGACATCCATCGCATGATTCAATGGGGTGCGGTTTACGATGCGTTTGATACCGTTTTGGACCGGTCCGACCTCCTCGTAGCGTACCCCGACGATGCTCAACGGCAATTTGCCGAGGCTTGGTTGACGATGCTTCACGGTATCGGCAAAGAAACCGGGCACGATGTTTCGGCCATGCAGCGACGGATGGTTGACATTCAGGCTCTTCAAAACAAAGGTCCTCAAGCCATCGTCAAAGCGGACGCCTCATCGGTCCAAATCATGACGATTCACGGTTCAAAGGGGCTCCAAGCCCCCGTCGTGGTGGTTTCCGGCTTGTTCAGCGCAGGCATGGCCGATGCGAGCATGGCGGTGTCCGACAACGTGCTCGTCACCCCCCAGGTGGTTGCG
>JAUREJ010000009.1:0-60086 GCA_030827475.1 Candidatus Poseidonia sp. | reverse complement strand
TCGGGCTTGTTCAGCGCAGGCATGGCCGATGCGAGCATGGCGGTGTCCGACAACGTGCTCGTCACCCCCCAGGTGGTTGCGGGTCGGATTCAGCCCTGGCGAGCCCGGGAGCGGCCTGAGGACGGCCTGTGGTCGTTTGCGACGGAAATGAACAAGGCGCAAGACAAAGCGGAACTGCGGCGAAAATTCTACGTTGCCTTGACTCGGGTGAGGGACCGGCTCATCATCACGGGGTCTCCCGGCAAGCAGTCCACTTTTGATGAGGAGACGGGAGCCCTTGCCGTTCGCTTCCAACCTGACCCTCGGACGATGGGCAAGATGCTTGTTGAGGGGTTGCGCAGAGCGTCATGGTGTGCGGGTGACGGTGCCGCTCCTTGGCTGAGCGAAGCCGAGGTTGATGCCGCAGACCTGCCCGTGTTTACGCCCCTGAAAACCATGACCTTGCTCGACCCCGCCCGGTTGCTTGACGAGGCACCGTTGGGCGTCCACGGTGTTCGCGGTCTTCGGGTGTACCATCATCCGAGGTGCTTTGACCCAATACCCCCCCGTTCGGCTCAACAGCGTGCGCGGGATTTGGCGGCCCATCTGGCGACAGGGCCCCACCGGCTCGCCTCATCTCCGCCCCGTTTGCAGGTGGTTGAAACCCTGCAGGGTGCTGCTCACCATTTGGATTCAACCTCAGCGTGTCAGCGGAGGTATTGGCTTGAACACGTGAACGGCTGGACACCGGAACCCTTCCGTCTTCCGTCTTCAGAGCAGGGGCAGCATCACGATGGGACGTGGCCCAAACCCACCGAATTCGGGTTGATGATGCACCGAGTGATGGAGATCGGGTTGCGGAATCCGTTGAAGTTCGTGGAGGGCGCTCCGGCGCTGGGGCCGTCGTGGAAACATGCATCCGAAGACGACTTGGCCTCTTCAACAACGGTTGCTCGGGTGATGAACGAATTTGGTTACGGCCTTGAGCAGGACGAAAGCACGGACCCAGCTCGATGGAGAGACCGTTTGTTGGACCTCGGTCGCCTCATCGACGCAGGCGTGCTTGGGCGTTGGACGCGAGGCGAAGAACTTCACGGGTGGACCCTCGAGGCCGTCCGAACCGAATTGCCTTTTTTCCACCGAGAGCGGCTGGCGATGGACGATGCGACGATGCGCGAATTGGTTCCGCTCACCACCGGCCCTTCGGACGTGCGAGCCGTCAACATGGATTTCAGCGGCCGGGCCGATTTGGTGCTGGCGCTCGCCAACAGCAACGGCGAAGGAGCGCTCCAGGTGGTTGACCTGAAAACCAAAGGATGTCTGAAGGATTTCAACGCCCAAGACGCTGCCTCCGGCCACCCTCTCCAAGCCGTTCCACCGACTGAACTCTCGCTTTTCCCCGAATCGGATGCAGAGGAGGAACTCCTGACGGAGCATGAACTCCAACTGACGCTGTATTCAGTGGCCTTGGAAGCGATGGAGGCGGCCAAACCGGAAGAAGATCGTCGTCGGGTTTTGCCTCCGGCTTTGTTGGTGGGAGCAAACGGGCGCATGGTCCAACTCACGCAAACGAGGTTTGACCTTGCAAAAGCCGTTCTCCGTGACCACCTCAAGTGGCGCACTGCGGTTCACCTCAACCCCCATTTGGCCGAACCTCCTCGTTTGGAGGCAGGGGCGAAGGCGTGCACGATGTGTCCATATTACCGAGGCGATTTACGTCGTTGCGGTCCCGAAGGTGAACCGTTGGGTTTCAATTGACTGCGGGTTTTGATGCGGTGAGCACCAACGTCCCGTTCCACCCTTCCTTGGCGCCGACCTGCTGGGCGTGAACATCAACGAACCCAGCATCGCTCAACCCCTGCATCCACGCTTCGATGGACAAGGTCGTCATGTGGACATGGAGGGAGACCCCCCAATCGAGGCTGGACGGGTTTTCGAGGTAGTGGTCGACCCCGATCACGATTTTTCCACCAGGTTTCATCCATCGTTGGTACACCTCACCGAGGAAGGCAACGGGTTCGTGAAGGTAATACAGGCATTCCATGGTGTGGACCAAATCCACCGGTTCGGACGGACCCCAATCGGGCAACATCGCTTCGATGTAATCGCCGTTCGGGTCGACCTCTCTCGCCTTTTGAATCATCGAGGGTGCACCATCCACGCCAGAGGCGTGTTCGCAAAGCGGGTGTGCTGCGAGTTTTCGGACCACCCACCCGTTGCCGCATCCGATATCAATCGCGGTGAACGGGGCTGTTACGCCTTCGAGCAGGTGCTCGAGCATGACGGTCACGCTTGGCGTGTGGCCGCGTTCCATGCCCTCGTCCCGTCCGTTATCGGCCCACTCGCTGAACAGTTCAGTCGCGTCGCGTTGCCCCATGCCCTCGGGCCGTCTTCGGTCGTCCATGAACCTGTTTACAGCGAAAGGAAGATGCACGCCTTCGGTCTGGAAGGTTCATGCTCAACACCACGACCACCTTGGCTGATGTCCTCTATCCGCCCATCGAGCCCGTTCAAACGGGCATGTTACCGGTTTCGGACCTCCACACCATCGCTTGGGAACAGAGCGGCAATCCTGACGGCATCCCCGTGTTGGTGGTTCACGGCGGGCCGGGGGGCGGGGCTCAACCTTCCTACCGGCAATACTTCGACCCGACCGCTTTCAACATCGTCCAGTTCAGCCAACGAGGGTGCGGTCAATCGACGCCGTATGCGGAACTCACGGACAACACCACTCAAGCCTCCGTTCAAGATATGGAGCGCTTGAGGGAACACCTTGGAATCGACCGGTGGCATGTGTTTGGTGGATCTTGGGGCTCAACCTTGTCGCTCATCTATGCACAAAACCATCCCGAGAGAGTGCTGAGTTTGGTGCTCCGAGGGATTTTCATGTGCCGAACCTCGGAGTTGCATTGGTTCTATCAAGACGGTGCAAGCCACATCTTCCCCGACGCCTTTGAGCCCTACCGCAATCACATTCCCGAAGACGAGCGAGGCCATTTGATTCAAGCCTATTACAAGCGCTTGACCAGCGACGACGTTGAGGTTCGCCGAGCAGCAGCGAAGGAGTGGACCCGCTGGGAAATGGCGACCAGTCGACTGTTTCCCGACCCAGAGTACCTCGATAAAGCCGAAGATTTGGATTTTGCAGTGGCGTTTGCCCGGATTGAATGCCACTACTTCATCAACGCCATTTTCGTTGAGGAGGCCCACATCCTCAACCGCATCGACCGTATCCAACACATCCCTACGATCATCGTCCAGGGACGTTACGACGTGGTCTGCCCGACCCGCAGCGCATGGGAACTTCACCAAGCCATGCCTCACAGCCAACTCATCATCGTCCCCGATGCAGGGCACTCCATGGGCGAGGTCAGCATTGCACGAGAGTTGGTCGCTGCGACCGATGCCCTTCGGTGAAGCGTCCGTCATGTCCGCCGAATCGGTGCTCTTTGGAGCGTCGGCTTGATAGGGAGGAGGGGACTCGCCTAATGTGGAGGCTTGACCTCCGGGTGAACGCATGTCGGAAGGAACCATCACGCCTGAAGTGCGAATCAAGGAACTTGAAGAAGCGTTGGCGACCGAGACCGACCGTCTGCAGAAGTTGTTTGCTGCCTACGAAACTCAGGAAAAAGAACTCGTTGACGCCAAGGCGGAAATCGAGGTCTTGGAAAAGGAAATCATCGATCGTGAGATCGAAAAAGAATCGCTCGAATCCATCATCGCCGAAAAGGACGTTCGAGCCCGTGAACTTGAGATGCGAGCCACGAAGTCCTCCAAGCGCGTGGAGCACCTCGAACCGGAACTCGAGAAGATGGAGGAGAAATACTCCCGTGAAAAAGAGCGCTTGGGCAAGGTCTTCGGTATCGCTGAGGAACTTGACAACGACCTGCGCCTCGCCGTGACGGAAATGAAGGCCAGGGACGACTGGTACGTCGCCCACATGCAGATTTTCGAAGACTTGAACAAGGCCATCAAGGAACGCTACGAAATGATCGAACGTGCGGTTGAATCCGAACGCAAATCCCAACACATGTCCCGTGTGTTCACCGAGCGTATGGAGGAGATGGTGCAAGCCCGTTCGGAAGAACAAGCCGCTGAAGAAGCCCAAGCCGCTGAGGCCGAAGCATCCACCGCTGCTGTTGAGGTCATTGAGGAGCCAAGCGAGCCTGTCGAGGAAGCTCCCGTTGCTGAAGAAGCACCTGCCGAAGAACCTGAAGCCTCTGCTGAAGAAGACGCCCCGCAGGAGAGTTGGGGCGACGGTGCAGATCCTTGGGCCTCTGAGTAGGTGAATGCATGGCCGGATTGGCCCGGGGCGGTCATGCCCCCGTTTTGACGATGAGCATGATGGGCGTGAGCGCCCTTGTCATCGGCTCTTTGATCGACCCTGTTGCTGGTCTCGTGCCTCTTTTCGGTATGGGCTGTTTAATGGCGGCCGTGTTCTTTGGCTATTTTTGGCGCGACCCAGACCGGCCCGTGCCTCGGAAAGAAGGCATCTTGGTCTCGCCCGCCGACGGTCACGCGATGTTTTTGCGAAGGGAGCGTGCTGTTGGCCGGCGACCTTCAAAAGCGGACATCGCTCGAGGACGCGTGGAAACCGACCCGCTGACCGGCGATTGGTTTCCCCAACCGCTCGACGACCCGCTGAGTTTTGAAACCGAACAGCGGTACGAAGCCGTCAAAGCGGGAGAAGAGCAACCCACCGATGTTTGGCGGCTTGCGATCTTCATGTCACCGCTTGACGTTCATGTCAATCGGGCCCCGTGCGCAGGGACCGTGGAGCGAATTGAACATCGTACGGGCAAAGGGTTGCGTCGGGGGCCTTTCCGAGCAGCCTACACGAAAGAGAGCGAGCACAACGAACGCGTTCGTTCGGTGCACCTCCTCGAAAACGGTCATCGCATTGAACTCAACCAAATTTCCGGAGCGCTTGCTCGCACGGTGGTGCCTTACGTCTTTGACGGCGACCCGGTTCGTCGTGGACAGCGCATCGGCATGATCCGTCTGGGCTCAAGAGTAGACCTTCGCGTCCCTGCGGAAGCGTACATTTCTTCAATCATCACCGCAGAGGACGGCCAAAAGGACCATCCGAAGGGGATGCATTTGATGGCTGGAACCAGCGTGGTCTTTGAATCAATTTCGGAGGGAGAAGAATGAGTGGATGGCGACGAACCGTTCCTGCGGTGTTGATTTTTCTCATAGCGAGCATGCCGTTTGCTTACTTCCAGGTCGGCAACCTCGTTTACACGCAGGCGGCTGCGAGCAGTCCAGACTGCTCTGGACACGCCGCCCGAAATTCACCGGCTGAGTTTAGCGTTGAATTGTGGCACGAAGACGTGGCCACGGTGACACATCAGAAGAACGAGACCCTGGCTTCCAACCTCCAACCGTTGTGGTTTGACCAGTGGGACAACGTCACCATCGACGTGCCGGATGAACCCATCACGTTGGCGGCTTGGGTGATGGAGAGCAACGCTTCCAGCCCTTGGGTCATCCTCGTCCACGGTATCCGGTCCTGCAAAGCCAACCACGAAGTGTTGATTCCTGCAGCGTGGCTCCACCAAGCAGGGTTCAACGTCATCCTCTTCGACATGCGAGACCACGGCGACAGCACGACCGAGGACGGTTTGGTTTCGGCGGGTCAGCGAGAGTACCGGGATTTCCTTGCTGTTTGGCAGTGGATTCAGGATGAGAAGGGTACAGCGCCCGAAAACATCGGTGGGGTAGGCATCTCGATGGGCGCGGGGGCCGTCACCATCGCCTTTGAGCAAGAACCGAAATTGCAGTCCATTTTCCTTGAATCACCGTTCTCTTCGATGGGTACCATCATCCATGAAGAGTTGGTGTTTGCCGGTTTCCCTCCTTTCCTGAAGGATGCAGCCATCTTTGCTGGGAAAGTTTCGTCCGGGGATGATCTCGTTCAGTACGAACCCATCAATGCCATGGCTGATGTGGGGGACCGTTCGGTGTTCATCACTCAATCCTTGGAAGATGTCCGCATCAACATCCACCACGGGGAATCCATGTGCGAAGCCGCTCAAGCGGGCGTGAACGAGGACGGGTCCGTTGACTGCTGGTTTGCCTCCTCCGGGGTTGCCCACAACGACCGGGACCGGGAAGGCATTCTCTCGCACGTCACGCTGATGCTCACCCAACCCGACGAATACCGGGACCGGATGGTGGGTTTCTTTGAATCGAGCATCGGAAAGCCGGATGCGGTGGTTTGAAACCAACGACACCGACGCAAGCATGCGGTGACCCCATGGCCGACCCTCGTCCCCAGTCCTTACTCGGCACCACCGACCGCGGCCTTCGAATTCACGACTTGGTGAAAGCTCCGGCGAACACTCCTTGGGCCAAGGCCAAGCAACAATCTTGGGATGCTTCTGAGCCTGCAACGGTGTACACGACACCCGAAGTGCAGGAGGACGGAACGCCTTGTTCTGCCGTCACCGTGATTCTTCGCACCAAGGGATGCCATTGGTGGTGGTCATCGGGGTGCACCTTTTGCGGATACTTCAACGACACCCGAGACGATGTGACCAGCGAGGACCTCCACGCCCAATGGGCAGCTGCGAAGAAGAAGTTTGACAACTTCAGCGAACAGGCCATGGTCAAGGTCTACACTTCAGGAAGCCTGCTCGAGGACCGGGAAATTCCCGTTGATTTCCAAGAAACCGTTTTGAGAGACTGCCACGAACTTGGGAAGGAACTCATCGTTGAGAGCCGATGTGAACAACTCACGGAAGCCAAACTCGCTTGGGCCACGAGCATCAACCCTTCGTTTACCGTGGCCATCGGCCTCGAGGCTTACGACGATGAAGTGCTTCGCTTCCATGTCAACAAAGGATTCTCCACCGCCGCATGGGACCGTGCTGTGGTGAATCTTCAGCGCTTCAATCTCCGCGTCAAAACCTACCTGATGTTCAAGCCGCCGTTCATGAGCGAAGCCGATGCCCTTGACCACTGCGTCACGTGGATTGCAGCCGTTGCAGATCGGTCGGACGAAATCTCGGTCAATCCGATGAACATCCAACGGGGGACCGTCATCGACCGCCTCCATCGGCACAACGAATACCGCCCTCCGTGGCTTTGGTCGTTGGTTGAAATGATTCAGCGAGCCCACGCTGTGATCCACCCGAAGGGCGGCACGAACGGTGATGAAGACCAGGTATCTCGCCTCATCGTGCACCCAACGGCTGGAGGGAAAATACGCGGTTCGCACAATTGCGGGACCTGCGATTCCGAGGTCGTCGCCGCCATCGAACGTTATGCGGTGTCGGGAAGTCTGCTCGAATTCGAAGGGTTGGATTGTACGTGCCGTGGCGTATGGGAAACCGAAGTCATGTTGGAACGCCACCTGCCGCTCCCACTCGGGATTTCGAAACCCCGACGCGGGAGGGTTGTTGACGCCCTTCGCTCACCCTGAGACCGCCTTGCAGGTCGTTCTTTTTCGTCATTGAGCGTGGTGAATGTTTATCACCGCCCGTCCAGTCGGAGGTTTGACCCCTATGGGGTCATTTTGAGGTGCACCGTATGACAAACGCTCGAGCCCTTCCCGACACGACCGTCGGCACGGGCGAACCCACTGCCAGCAGGATTGTTTTGACGCTCTTTTTTGTTGGCTTGCTCGGCTTGTATTCTCTTTTCTCAAACATCTTCGGTTGGGACAATCTGCCCCTGCTCGGCGAACTCGTGCCGCTGGTTCAGAACCTCGGCGGGAGCGGCATCTGGTACTATCTCATCGGCTTCCTCATCGGTGTGGGAGCGATCGTTGCAACTTTGGTGGGCGAGGTGCTTGCCGAATAAGGGAGGTGTGATGAATGGAAACGGTTTTCTTTGCTGGCGCCTTCATGATTGGTGCCCTGTTTTTGCTCTCCCAATCCCTCGCAAAGGGCGTTGGCTCGGTGGGCGGTGCGCTCCAACACATCGGCCTGTTTGTGCTCCGAAAGAACCCGCCCGGTCTCGTTGACATCTTTGACGACAAAGACGGTAGCGGTTCCCGCACCTGGATGAATTTCGGCATGCTCTGGTTGGTTTTTTCCAGCGTCCTTGGCTTCCTCTGGGGCTGGCACAATTACGACCCCACCGCACTGGATTCGCTCGCTAGCGTCGGTTGGTCCTACGATGATGGGTCGTCACTGAAAGACGCCACGGTGAACTTCCTCAGCATCGCTTTGCTCTACGGACTGATCGGAAGCGCCATGGTCGCCGCTGCACGCAACGGCAACGGACGCCTCGCCAGCGAGGCCAACGCTTCGATGGTGGCCGTTCTGCTGTCTGCGGTTCTTCTGGCCACGTACATCCTCCCGTTCATCTTCGGGTTCTTGGACCTCGACACCTCAGAAAATCCCTACCGCACGTTCTTGTTCAGCCTTGAAACGGTGGTCGTCGGCATGTTGTTGCTTCCGGTTTTCATCAACGTCCTCATCACGGTTGCACAGCGCGGTGAACAAGATCTCCAAACGAGCGCTTGGTTCCTCATCATGGGGCTTGCAGCCTACATCCTCTCGATGTTCTTCATCTTCTTCGGCGAGCTTGCCGATGCGACCCAGGTGGTTTGGTTCGGTGAGCGTGTTGCGCTGGGCTGGGCTCCGCTGGCCTTCATGTTCGCCGTCGGTTATCACGTGATTCCCATGGCCTCCAAGCAACCCATTTGGTCGGGCTCGATGCGGACAGCCAGCATGTTCCTGCTCTTCGTGACCGTCCCTCCGTTCTTCATGACCGAGGCTTCAGGAAGCAATTTCGTAACCAACCTAGGGGCCATCCTCCTGACCCTCGGTATGCTGCCTCTCTTTGCGGTCTCCATCAACCTCGTCATGACCGCAGCCAGCGGTTTGAGTGCGGCGGTCAAGCACCCCGGAGCCATGGCGGGCGTCATGGCGTTCATGGTGCTTCCATTCTTTGCCATCGGCGGGTACTTCACCGCCATGGACACCTTCGTTGGAACCGGTGAATTGGGCACTATGGCTCACGCCGTCGACCTCGGCATGCTCTTCACGGTCGGGGGCTTGCTCGTTCTTGCCGGTGTCTTCACCAACTACCCGCTGGCGATTGGAAAGCCGCTGGCCACCCCTTCAAGCGCCCATCTGGCCTCGTGGTTGGTGTTGGTGGGGGGCGTTGCATCAACGCTGATCTATCTGACGGGCGAGTTCACCGCCAATGCAGTTGCATCCTCTGAAATCGAAGATGTTGTGGCGAACAACGGCGGCTTCTACTTGACGGGTGCTGCCCTGTTCTACTTGCTTGGCATCGGAACCATCTTTGCGACCTTGGTCACCATTCGAACAGGCATTTCCTCCTCCGGTCGAACCGTGGACGCAATTGTGGCCTCGGACGTCTCCACCTACACGCTGGTCGCCGGTTCTTCCACCACCATTCGAGCGCTGATCGGGCGCGGAGTCGGCGTTGATACCGAACTTCTCGTGGGTGAAGCATCGGAAGCCGAAGGCGGTTCTACCGTCATCGGCGTTGCTGCGGCTCTCCACAACGACGAGATCACCGAGTTCCCGGCCACGACGGCCCAAGCCATGGTGGACTTCGTCCAATACCTCGTTGACACGGACCAATCGGTGTTCGACCTCTTCCGAAGCATGGACCTTGACGAATCCGGGAAGATTGACAGCCGGGAATTTTTGGCTGCCCTCGAGGACTCCAACATCACGGCCTTGTCCAGTATTGAGGCTGCTGACCTCGTTGAGAGCATGGACCTCGACGGAGACGGCGAATTGAACCTCCCCGAACTTGACATCGCCATCGCTCAAGTCAAGCGGGACCACAACATCACCGCCTCGGTAGAAGAGGAGTGAAGAACGCTCGGTGATGCTTGTGCGCATCGGGCTGGTCGGAAAACCGAATGTCGGCAAATCCACTTTCTTTAGTGCGGCCACGCTTGCGCAGGTTGATATTGCGAACTACCCTTTCTGCACCATTGACCCCAATGTCGGTGTTGCTTTTGTTGAAGCACGGCTTCCTTGTGCGTGCAAGAGTTTGCGGGAAAAGTTGGAAGACGAAGGCCGGTTGGCGCCCATGACGCCTGACGATCCTCGTCAAGGAAGTCTTTGCGAACCTCGGACGGGAACGTGCATCGGTCACCGACGGTCTGTCCCCGTAGCGCTGGTTGACGTTGCCGGCCTCGTCCCTGGTGCGAGCGAAGGTCGGGGCCGTGGCAACGCTTTCCTCGCGGACTTGGCCAATTGCGACGTGCTGATTCAGGTGCTTGATGCTGCAGGCACCACCGACGAAGAAGGCCAATACCTCGGCGGTGCAGCGTCCCTCGAGGACGCCTCCAATCGCATGGAAGCGGAAATCACCTTCCTTGAAAACGAGCTGGATGCTTGGATTGGCGGGCTGCTCAACGATGGATGGAACCGAGGCGTACGGCGGGTACAGGCCGAGGGCGAGAAAGGCCTCGTCTCGTTTATTCATGAACGCTTGAGCGGGTTGGGCGCAACCCATTCACTGGTGATGCAGGCGATGATGCATTTCCGAGAGCACCGTTCGGTTGAGGGCCAACCCTGGGATTGGGGGGCTGACGTTCTCCAGCAACTTGGCCAAAGTTTGCGCCTCCACCTCTTCCCCATCGTCTACGCGGCGAACAAAGCCGACCTTGCGCCTTTAGGCGTGTTCGACCGGTTTGTCAACCGAACCATCGTGCCGTGCATGGCGGACATGGAATTGGCGCTTCGCAGGGCGACTGAATCCGGCTTGATTCACTACCGTCTGGGGGCGGATACGTTTGAGGTGACGTCCGCTTCATCGCTGAGCGATGCCCAACAAAAGGCATTGAATCACATGCACGCAAAATTGCAAACGATGGGGGGCACCGGGCTTGCTCGTCTTCTCGATACGGTGCTGTTTGACCACCTCAATCGTATCGTCGTTTATCCTGTCCAAGATGAAACCCATTGGGTTGACGGAGAGGGGCGCGTGTTGCCAGACGCCTTTGTCGTCCCTCAAGGCATGCACGCCAAGGCGCTTGCCAACCACGTCCACACCGATTTGGGTGCAGGCTTCATCCGTGGTGTTGACGGACGAACCCGTCGCGTCGTGGGTGCTGATCACGAACTTGCCGACGGCGATGTCCTGAAAATTCACGCCAAGACATGAACCGCTCAGTGACCTTTTGGGCGTTCGTAAGCCGGAGAAAGGCGAGCCATGTCACCGGAGTACCGGCCACCTCGGTAGATGAACAGGACCGGCGCTGCGAGCGTGAGCAGCAAGAGCAATCCGAGGAAGAAGAGGCCCCAGGGCTCAACATCGGACAGCGTGGCTCCCCACAAGACCCAAAGGAACGGCAAGTAGAGGAACATGCTGTAACGTCGTGCTACGGCTGAGAATCGGGCACCTGCAGTCCCTTTTTCGAAGAGCACAGGGACTTCTTCTTTGGTGACCAATCCTTTGTCGACGCCGCATTGGACGCAAACTTGGGCGTTGGGTCCGTTGCCGTGGATGAAGAACTCCCGTGGATACGTGCTTCCGCAGTGACGACAGGCTGGCATGACGTTCCCTCATGTTGCCCAACGGCAAGGGATTCTTCAACCATCCGATTGAATTTCAAGAAAGGTCTTCAACAGCATCTTTCCTCTTGGCGATCCGATTGATTCTGGATGAACTTGCAGCCCGTGAATCGGCAGGGACGGATGGTGCAATCCCATGACATACCCCGTTTCCTTTTCCGTGGCGTTCGTGAACAACGCGGCCTTTGCGGTGCGTTCAGCCACCAGGGAATTGTACCGCGTCAAAACCATCCCCTCTGCCCCGAGTCCGCCGAAAAGTCCGGACCCGTCGTGTTCAACGAGGACAGGAACGCCGTGCACCGGCCCCTCGGGTGCAGCAAGGATGTTCCAGCCATCGGCTTGAGCCAAGGCCTGATGGCCCAAACAAACGCCGAGAACGGGCACATTGAGTTGACCGGCCAAGGCGTGATGCGCCAAGGCGAGGGTGAGCGCTCCGTCGTTTGGTCGACCCGGGCCCGGACCGAGCACGATGTGGGTCGGTTGGAGACGGTCGAGCAGGTCGTTGAGGGCGACCGGGTCAACGTACGACTCCATGCTGGGTGAGCGCCCCTCGAGCACCGTCACGTTGTGCCCAAGTTGGGCAAAGGCATCGGCGATGTTCAGCGAAAACGAGTCAAGGTTGTCGACGAACAAAACCCCCGTGGAGCGCTCTTGACGTAGCGCTTGTTTCAACGACTGGATGGTTCCTGTTGCCTCGGGCACGGTGGAGGAAGCCTCTGCGTGGATTGGATGGATGCTCAGCGATGCTTGGGGTAAGCGGGCGTGTTCGTTTCGCATCCAACCTGCAGCCACGCGAAGGGCTGAACCTTTCCACGCCGCCTCTTCCACCTCTTTGATGGGGTCAGAGGCGATGGTGATGCCCCCACCTGCTCCAACCGAAGCCATCCATTGGTTCCCTTTTCGGTGAGCCTCGAGTGTTCGGATCAAAATGTTCCACGCACACGCTCCCGAGTGAACATCGATGTAACCCACTGAACCCGTCCAATAGGACCTCGGCATTTGTTCGAGCTCGTCGATGACAGCACACACCATCGTGCGAGGGCAACCCGTGATGGAGCCACCGGGAAACACGGCTTGCAAGGCTTCGCCCGACCAAACATCCTCTCTCAATTGGGAGGTGATGTGACTGACCAGATGCTGAACATTGGCGTACGCTTCCACATCAAACCGACTCACGACAACGCTTCCAGGTTGAGAAATTCGGGTGAGGTCGTTGCGCATCAAGTCCACGAGCATGCGGTGTTCCGCCCGTTCTTTTTGGTCCTGCAACATGGTGTTTCGCAATGCTTCTCGCTCCGCATCGCTTTCCCCTTGGGGGCACGTGCCTTTGATCGGTGAAGTCGACAAGCGCCCCTCTTGACATGTAAGCAAGGATTCCGGCGAGGAACTTGCTAAGGCAAATCCGAGATCTTCGGCTTCAATGTACGCGGAATACGGCGCAGGGTTGGTAACGAGCAGGCGCTGAAACACGGCATACGGATGGTCGATTTCGCCCTGCCAGTGTTTCCCGATGTTCACCTGATACACCTGGCCGTTGACGATGCCTGCGCGAACGGCTTCGATGTTGGCTTGATGCGTTTCGTCGGTGTGCGTGACCGCTTCTCGAAAGTGCGTGGCTTCCGGAGGCGTTTCCACATGCCCCGGCGTGGCGATGGCCTCCTCGGCTTTTGCACACCACGTCCTGTCGTTTCCGAACACCGTCGTCTCTCCCGTCCTGTTTTCTACCACCACGCCATTGGTGACGCACCAAAGCACGGCGAGGAGAGCCCCCTCGGCGGGTGGATGTTGCAAGAGCAACGGCTGGGTCCACTGCACCAAATCGTACGCCAATCCACCGCACCAGAACGGTGCCATAGGGAACGAGGAGGCGTGGGGATTGAGAAAGGGGTCTGTTGGCGTTTGAGCCCCCAATTTCTTCATCAAATCTCCCAGATCAGTCGCACGAAGCGTGACGCTGTGGTACCACGATCCGTGCTTCCATTCTTCGACTTCGGCTTGCAGCAGCGGCTTCGCTTCGACCAGGCGGATTTCACCGGCGAGCGGGGAGTGGGATGGAGCCGAAGGCATCGTTTCACGAGATGGTTGACGAACCGTCACACGCTGGGTTGTCGGGCCGCTCAGCAAGGACCAACGGGCCAAATGCGAAGGAGGGCCTGCCGAGACCAGCATTGTGCGGTCGGGTGAACCGTAACGAAGGGCAGGAGCCCCCAACAACCCTTCCTCGGTTAAGCGCTGAGCGATGGCGATGATGTCATGCGCCACGTTGCTGCCCCGTTGTGGACCACGTGGCCTCGTTGGTAAAATGTTCCCGCAACACGGCTTGACACGTTCGTGAGAGCGCTCTTGAATCTCCCAAAGTTTCGCCGTCGATGGTGTTGATTCTGCAGGCTCCCATGCCGGTGCCGACCACGACCAATTCCGCACATCGGGCTACCGTTCGTTCGTTGAGTCGGCCACGGACCACAGGGAAGCCCAACGAGGGCAAGGCGGCCTCGACCACGGCGGCTGCAATGCCTTCGACACCGCCGTCGCCCACCGGCGCCATCCACACCGTTCCGTCTTCATCCAACACCATCGGCGTTGCTCGGTCAGCGTCAACGATGGCGTGATCGTGGACGAGCAAGGCCACATCGCAACCAGCTTGCTCGGCTGCATCTCTGGCATCGTTGTACGCCTCCCATTGCCCATGTTTGCATCCGTTTGTGCGCTCGTTCCATCGTGGGGCAGGATAACTGATGGCGTCGATGTCCTCGTTGTGGACGCCAAGAGGTCGTCGTGTTATGGTCCACGCTTCCGTTTCAGGGCGAAAACCGATTCGGACCAATGTCTCTCCCTTCCCGTCACCTTGAACCTCAAAAGAAGGGACTTCGGGCAAAGGGATGCGAAGGCGCACGGCATGCGCTTGGAGGCGGTTCAGGTGAGCCGGCCAATCTGCAACGTTGCCCTTCGCATCGGCTCGCACGGTGGTGAACACCTCGCTGCGGGGACCTTGGACGCCCATGAGGTCGCCTCACAACAGGTCGTCGAGGAAGGACGTGTCAATTTGCGGCATTTTCGACGTCGCAGGTGCCTCATCAAGCAAACCATCGAGCAACGACGGGTCAGCCTGTGGGCGCAAAACGGGTTGTTGTTGCTGGTAGACCTCGCGTCCGGTCGACGTGGCTAGGATTTGATCGGCGGCGGCATAGATGTCGTTGGCCTGCTGCGTCGATACGCCTTGGGGTGGAGCCGGTGCAGCCATCGAGGGAGGTGCAGGTGGAACATCGCTCCAGTCCTTGTCTTGGATACCCCACGTCGCCTCTTGGAGTTCCCATCCCTTCGCTTTCTGGGAAGAAGCGCCTCGAGAGCGGACGACCAAAATGAGGAGCAAGAGGATGATGATGATCATCCCTGCTGCGATGATGTTTGGACCCGTTAGGAGCGAGTCAAGCGAGAGTTGTCCGGTCTCGTCTGAGGTTTCACCATCCTGTTCACCGGTTTGGAGCGGGTCGACCTTGACCGATTCCACGGTTGATTTTGCAACCGAATCGTCGTACGGAACGACACCAACGAACCACGTCGAGGCGGCGTCAAGTTCGGCGTAGTTTTCGGTCGTGATGAGGAAGGTGTTGTCCGACACGGTTTGGCCGACCATCGTTGCATCTTCGGTCGAAACAAACCTCTCGTCGCTGATGTAAACATGGTAACCACGTACATTGGCGTCGATCGAGTGCCGCCATTCGACAAGGATGCTGGTGTTGTCAAACCACTCAGCCTGAACGCTTTCAATATCCGGCAGGTAAATGCCCGCATCAGTGATCCCCTCATCCGTCGATTCTGCTGAAACCACGGTGAGTTGGGTGGTGTGAGCGTTGCCCGAGGTGTCGACCGCCACAACGGCCACCCAGATTTTCTGTCCGGGCACGACGGGGGCGTCACCTGCAACAAGGTCGATGACGACGGGGAAGGCGGGATTTCTGCCCAAGGTGGCGACGGAAGGAAGTTGGGCGTTGACAGCGCCTCCGAAATCGTAGGTTGCTGCATGGACCTCGTAGAAGGCCACGTCGCTGGAGGTTGAAGGCTCAAAGTCCAGCAGGAGCGCCGTACCGTCGTCGTTGGGTCGGTCTCGCAGGTCAAGGTCCGTGATGCGGTCTGGCGCCGTGATGTCGTTTTGGTTGTCAATGGGCGTCACGGTTGCCTGCGTCAGGTTCGTCAGATGGACGTTGCCTTTGAGATCGTGAACCGTGACGGCAACGTACAGTTTCACATCGGGCTGGATGAGACCGAGGGTGCCGTCCGTCAACTCGCCTCCTTCAGGAACGTAGAGGGCGGTGGAAAGGGTTAGCTCGATGGGGTTTGTTCGCTCGTCAATCCACTGCTTGTTGAACGAGAAGCAACCGCAAGCATCCGGGTCGGTGCCGAAGGTTGCGTAAGCCGATGCAAGGTTCGAAACCGGACGATTGGAGACCCATACGGTGTAGGATGCAAAGTCTTCAACCGTTGAAGGTTCCCAAACCACGTCGACGGCGGTTCCGTCATCATCGGGGTGGTCAAAAGCCATCAGGGACATGATTCGCGGCGGCGTGCTGCCTTGGCCGACGATGTTTTGGAACGGTGTTGCCGTGACGAGCGTCACTTCGTCCGTGTTGCCGTTGATCCAGACGTCGTAGGCGACGACACCGAACGTGTAGACTTGCCCATCGATGAGTGGGACGCCGTCCATTGAACTGATGACCGCCTCGGTTGCATCGCAAGGGTTGACGACGGCAGCCTGCGAAAAGCCGTCAACACCGGCACGTTCACCGTTTTCCGGCACGTGGTCACCCTGCTTGATGAGGACGGTGTAAAAGGCGCAGTCTTCGGCACCGCTCTGGTTCCATGTGACCCGCAAACGACCACCTTCGTCGTTCGGGATGTCGCTTGCAGCGGTTCCTTCAACCGGTTCAGGTGCCTCGTTGTCGTTGAGTTCACCGGTTGGGACGATGGGTCCGACGACCGTGATGTTTGCGAGGTTCTCTTGACCTGCTTTATCAACGCAGGTGAAGCCAATCCAAACCGGTACTGCGGGCGTGAGCGAGACAACCGAGAGGTTGCCTTCGTTTGGTGCCATGGAAGTGTAGGGGGTTCGTCCATAAGCGTCCGTCATCGGGGTGGTGGCCACGTAGATGTTCGTCCTCGCCAGGTCAAGCGCCGTGCAGCGAGCCCACTCAAGCTCCACATCGCCGTCATCGCCTGAATTGCCAAGCGCCTGTGCGGATGCCCACAAGGGTGCGCCGGGAATTTCGTCGCTGGGACTCGCTGGACCGAGTGCATCGGCCACTTCACCCCATCGTCCATCGCTGTACTCAACCACGACGGTGGCGTAGTATTCCACGCCGTCTTGAAGCGGTTGACCGTTTGCGGTCTCAACATCAGCAGACAGTCGGCTGTGGAGGGAGATGGCTTTGTCGGGGGTTTGTCCCAACAGCATCAATTCGCTCGGTGAAGCGCTCCAAGGCCCTTCGTTGACGAAGATGAGGTAGCGAGCAAAGTCTTCGTCATGAACCAGCGACCAAGAGGCCGTGAGCATGCCCCCGCCGTCGTCGGGCCGGTCCACCAATCCCTCCATTGTAACGGGGGTGTCCGAGCGAACATAATCGTAGGTGATGCGCGCTTCCAAGGACCCGTTGGCGGGCGAATACAGGCGAAGAGAAACGTGCCGCGTGTTGTTGAAAAGTTGTCCGTTGTCCACGGCGTCCTGCAGGTTCAACGCGAGCGCAGGGTCTCCGCTGATGTTCAAGGTAACGTCGTACTCGAGCGAGACAGCCCTGGCCCAGATGGCAGCGCCTTCCACGGGTGAGGTCATGACCACGGGGACGTTTTGGAAGAGGAGGTTGTGAACGCCTGGCGTACCTTGCGAACCGTCCAGTTGGTAAGGCATGGTGGAGTCAACGAGTTGGACGGGCATGCCTGGGTGGGTCATGTTGCTCACGTCCACGCCCCCGCCGTTGTTCATGGCTCGCAGCGTCAAAGGCAGGGCCCGGCGCATGCTGACTTCTTCCACCGGTGTGTATTGTCGGTTGTTGGCCCAACCTTGGAGGCCGTCCTCGGTGATGATCCAAATCGTGTTCGCACCCAACGTTCCCCCGGTCACGCTTCCGGGGCGGAAGGTTTGCAGAGAAGCGTGTGCGACGGTTCGCGCTTCGACCAACATGCCGTCGTTTTGTCCGCCCAATGCCAAAAGTTGGTCACCGTTACTAAACATGCTGTGAACGGGATACTGCACTTGAGTGAAGATTGCACCGTCTTCAAAATCACCGCTGGAAGCGTTCCAATGGGTCAGCGGCCAACCTTCCGTAGCGATGTGAAGGCCCCACCAATCGCTGGTGAGTGCGGTGACGGTGTTGGACGGAAGTTGGTCGAACCGGTGAGTGGAGGTGACCTGCTGTGTGGCTGCGTCAATGATGCTCACGCCGGGTCGCTCTGGACCCCGACCGTCGTGGCTGACGAGGATGGAGACCGCACCTGAACTGCTCGTATGTTTGACCAAGCCCCAAGCGGATTGTCCCATCAGACCGTCGGCGGTCGTCATGGTGGTGCCGTTCCCGGTGGAGGCGTCCCAAACGAACACTCCGGAAGGTGTGGCCATGTAGATGTCATCACCGACCGAAACCACGTCTTCGACGATGTCGTTGGGCAATCCGTTGCCCGCTGTGATGGAATCCATCCAGTCGTTGGTGCTGTAATTCCATCGGCCGATGCCGCCGTTGGTGGCGATGTACAGAACATCGGTCGTGGAGGTGAACCCGTTGATGATGTTGGAAGGGAGACCTGCTATGAGGCGACCGTTCCCGAATTGGCCCGTGGACGGATCAAACATTTGCACGCCCGGCGGGCTTCCGCCGTCACCTGCTAAACCGAACACGAATTCGCCGTTGTAGAGGTGCATCGTGTCGAACTTTCCGTGGAGTGAGCCAGAAATTGCTGTGATGGCCTTGGTCCGGAGGTTGAGTTTGTACAAGCCGTCAGGGTTTGAGGCGATGTACAAATCGCCACCGTTGAGCATGAGGTCGTTGGCGACGGTGTTGCCCGGAAGGGTCCAGCCGTAGGTCCATTCGACGCTGCCGTTGGGAAGGAAGATGCCTTGGAGCAGTCCGGTGCCGCTTCCACCGAAATTTCCAGCGCCGCCCGTTTGTCCGCCTCCGGTTGCGGCCCAGATGTGGGTGCTGTTGGCGGTCATGGCGGAAACTTGGCCGCTGACCAATCCGGGGAGGTCGACGATCTTCTGCATGCCGTTTGACGACAGGCTCGAAACATGGCTGTACCCAGAGGCGCCACCGGCTTGACCGATGAGCCATTGCGATGAACCGCTCTGCCACTGGAAGGAGGTCACGGAGGACCCACCGCTATACACTTGAGCCTGAAGCGCCGTGGCACCGTTGGCGACCAAGGTGGAGTACCCCCCGCCGATGACGTTGGTTCCGGTGAACCCGATACCGTGCCCCACGAGGAGTTGGGTGCCGGAATGGGCGAGGCCGTCGTACCAGACACGGTCGCTGGGCAGGTTGTGGCTTGAGGTGGTGAGGCTGGAAAGGAAGGCAGCTGTAACATAGCTGTACCGGGAAACGGGTTGGTTGTCGTTGTAGTAGCCGATGTAAAGGGTGTCTTGGGCGTCGCAGGTGACCGATGCAGGTCCGGTTCCGTCAAGTTGGGTTCTGTCGAGGGGGGAGAGGGTTCCGTTCTGCAGGTCGATGCGCGCGATGCCACCGTTTCCGTTGTACATGGCAACGTTGAGTACACCCCCGCACATTTCCATCGAAATTGGGTAGCCGTCAGGGACGTTGGTGAGGGAGTCTGCCGGATAGGTTGTCCATGCCCCGGATGAACTGAGGTGGGAGATGATCCCCTCTTGGAAGCCTCCGAAGTTGCTGAACCGGGCTCCGCCGATCACGAGGTCGTTTCCGTTGGTCCAAAGCTCGTAGAATCGTTCACCAGCGTTGTTCGGCAGGCCGTTGCCCGCTTCCCATTTCGAGTTCCACTGGTTGGTGGATTCGTTGTAGCGAAGCACACCGTCTTCGGTAGCAAACAAGGTTTCACCGTCGTATTCAACGATGCCTCGAATCGGGAGGTCGAACGAGGTCCACGAGTTCACGAGGGAACGGTTAGCATCGTAGAGGTCCAGCTTCAATTCGCCCCATGCCACCCAGGTGTTGCCAGCGGACGATTCGTAGGCGGTGACGCGGTCGATGGAGCCCGTTGGAAGCACGTTTGGAGCGAACGAGGCGTTCACCGTGTCCCAGCGAGCGATGCCACCCGACCCGTCTGCGTTCCACCACTGGCCCGAGACCACGCTCACCAACAACTCGTCGCCGATGATTTCCATTGAGGTGATGTCGCCTCCGTTTTCGCCGACTTGTGCCCCGATGTCGAGGTTGCTGAGCGCCGTGAGGTTGGCGACGTCAAGGCGACTGACTTCATCGCTGGCTGTGCTGGCGTGGTAGTAGAGGATGTTGTTGTGAATCACCATTTCATGGGGCGGTCCAGAAGCGGTGTACAGGTTGCTGTTGCGTTCGATGTCGTAGGCTTCGGAACCGGTCGTGACGTTGATCAATTGGAAACCGTCGTCGCCGCCAACCCAAAGCAGATTGGGGCGGATATCGGCGACCAAACCCGTCACGTCGTCGTTTCCACCGTCGAGAACACCGTTGTCTTCGTTGAACGGCGTCAACCAATGGTTGGAGGTGATGTTGTAGCGCAGCACGCCCAAGCCTTCCGTGCCGATGTAGGCGATGTCGCCCATGATCTCCACCACGGCGTTTCCTGTTTGGGTTCCTTCGCCCCAGTTCGTGTCGTGTTGGAAATTGGATTTGGTGATGAGTCCAACGCCGTCGTTGGTGCCCCCATAGACGTAGGATGCATCCACACCCACGCTGTAGGTCGCCCAGTTGGGCATGCCGTCGTAGACGTTTTGACAATCGTTGACGGCCATGGTGGAGAGGGTGTATTTGCAAACGCCGATGTTGGTTCCCGCATACAAATCCCCTCCGTCGATGACGAAATCAAAGAACTGGAAGGGGCGGGTTTGCCACGTGCTTCCTTGGCCGAAATTTGTGGCTTGGTTGCCGTCCCATTTCCGGGCGCCCTGCTGCGTGCCGATGTACAAGTTGGAACCGTCGGACTCCAATGCGTAGATTTGGTTCGAGGGCAAAACACCCCCTTGGTTCGACGCCAAAAGCGGCGACAGGATTTCTCCGGTGCTCATGTCCTTGCGAACCACACCGAACCCTTGCAGGCCAAGGTGCAGGATATCGCCGACCATGGCCACGGGGGCTTCGTTGACGCCGTTGATGCCGGTCGACCCCCAAGGCTCGAGCCAGGTGTCGTTGGCGATGTTGTAGCGTAACACGCCTTTGTCTTCGGTGGCCAGATAAGCGTTTCCGCCGTAAAGAGCCACATCGCCAAGGAACGAAGAGGGCAAGCCGTTTGTGGTGTCGTACGCTGTACACGCACCTGCCTGTTGACCCGTGCGTTGGAAGTGAACGAACACTCCGCTGTCAAGACTCATCACGACGTTGTTCGCATCAACGGCCAAACCCACGATATCCGAGGTTGAGGGGTAGCATCCCGAGGTTCCATCGTAGGTGGTGAGCACTTGGCCGGCTTGGCCCAACTCCTTGACCGTTGGTTGGGCAGACGTGGCTGCGAACAAGGAGGTGACCCCTGTGGACGAAGGTGCGGCCACCAAGGCCACGGCATCGTCGTTCAAGCCGGTCCATGGCGTCATCCAAACGGCATTTTCGATGTCGTAGCGCAAGATGCCAGAGCCGTCACCCGCCGAGATGTAGAGGATGTTGTCGAGTTCAACGATGTCAACCATGTCCGTGGTTATGGGTCCGCTTGCGAGGACGATGTTGCCCTCGAAGAACGGGACTTGCTCGGGGCTGAGGTGGGCCAAGGTTCCGCTTGCATCGTCGACCAGAAGTGCAGGTGTAGATGGCGACCCAACCCCTGCCCCATCCCAGAGAAGGAGGGATGCACCGGTTCCGGCGAGGTTGAGGTTGGCGAGGTCGTAGTTCGTGGAAAACACCCCGTTGGAGACGTTGTAGGTGTGAAGCGAATCCCCGTTGAGGATGTACAGAACGCTCCCAACTCGCTGGATACCGGCGATGTCGTCGCTTGCCAGCCAATTGGCGGAGGTCCAGGTGGATAGCCAAAACCCAGCGGCGTAATCAAAGCGCCCCACGCCAGAGTCGGTGGAACCAAGGAGCAATTGGTTTCCGGAGGGTACGATTTGAACCACATTGTCGGAGTGGAGGGAATTGGCGGTGGACCAAGTGGAAAGCGCCTGAGCGTTAGCGGTGTTGTAGCGCAACACGCCCGCGCCTTCGATGGAGGCATACACGATGCCGTTGACTTCGACCATGGCCAAAGCCCGCGTGGGGGTGTCGCTGGAAGTGGATACCATGCGCTGCTTCCATGCGCCGCCGTCCCACTCGTACAGGCCAGTGCCGCTGGCCGCAAACACATCACCGGCGCTGGTCATGAGGAAGCGGTCGACGTCGCCGTCGCCCAACGCTGCGAGGGAAGTGCTGTCAAGAAGCGACATGGCGCGGAAGGTCCCGTCGCCAAGCAGCAAATGGAGCACAGCGTTGGTGTCGTCAATCACGATGTCCAAGACACCTCCTTCGGACTCAAAGTCGTAAGCGTCAACGATGACAGGGTCGTTGTTGGCGTTGAGCAGGAGGAGTTTTGTCGTCGTGGCCAAGTAGAGTAAGCCCGAGGCGTCGTCTACCTCCGCGTCGTTGATTTCAAACGAGACGGGCCCGAGGGAAACAAGGGGATCGGAAGGCGACAAAACCTCGATGATCATCTCGGTGATTTCGGCGTCCGATGGCAGATCCCATCCAGCACCTGAGTTGCTGTTGGGGTTCAATCGACCGGTGTAGATTGAGCCGCTTGCAAAGTCGTTGGCCTGCCCAAGCGTACCCAGGCCCCGCCAATCAAAGAGTGATGTTCCCATGCCGTTGACGGTGAGATGCGGCTCGCTGATGGTCAACCCGTTTTCACCACTTGCTCGGATTTCAAGGGTCACGTTGGAGAGGGCGGCACCTGGAGCAAAGGAAAGGTTCCAATCGGCCGTGGCTTGTTGGCCAGTAAGCGGGTTGGCACCTGTTGCATCGAGGCGAATCCACCCCGTGTCGTTGCTTCCCTCCAGCGGCCATGAGACTCCACTGGGTTCGGCATGGGCCGAAACCGTAGGTAAGGTCAACAATGGACTCATGGACATGAGGAGCATGAGGGCCACCATCGAAACGGCTTTTTGGCGCTGTTGCGAGCGGCGATAAGCCGAATTCGCCTTGTTCATGAACGAAACGGGTCTTTCCCCGTATTTGAAACAGGCCCTTGATTGCTGGAACAACGCTTCAGTGATTTTGGAACAAAACGGATTCGTTTCGGTTCCGCCGTCGCTGTTGGTCCTTGGATTGGTGCTCGGACGGTTCGTTTCCGCACAAGACTCAAACACCTCTTCCTCCCCGATTGTGCTGGGACTTCGTATGTCGCTCAACAAAAAGGATCGCCTTCTCCGTAAGGAAGCGCTTGAGTACCACGAAGCGGAGCCAAAGGGGAAGATCAAGGTCGTCCCCACCAAACCGCATTCGACGGCCCACGAACTGAGCCTTGCGTATTCCCCGGGCGTGGCTTACCCCTGCCTTGAGATTGAAAAGCGTCCGGAAGATGCTTACCGGTACACCTCCAAAGGCAACCTTGTCGCCGTGATTTCAAACGGGACCGCTGTGCTCGGGCTCGGCAACATTGGGGCGCTGGCGAGCAAGCCCGTGATGGAGGGCAAGGGTCTCTTGCTGAAGACCTTCGCCGGCATCGATGTGTTTGACATCGAAGTTGATACTGAAGACTCGGAGGAATTCATCAACACCGTGGTCAACATCTCGAAAACCTTTGGAGGCATCAATCTTGAGGACATCAAGGCGCCTGAATGTTTTGAAATCGAGCGACGGATTGCCGAAGCGACCGATATCCCGGTGATGCACGACGACCAACACGGCACCGCCATCATCTCTGCTGCAGCCCTCTTGAACGCTGCCGAACTCCAAGGAAAGGCCTTGAGTGACCTGAAGGTCGTGGTCATCGGGGCTGGAGCATCGGCCATCGCCTGTGCAAATCACTACGTTGCCGTTGGGGTTTCGATGGCCAACATCACCCTGGTCGACAGCCAAGGCATCGTGACCAAGGCTCGGTTGGATGCCGGTGAACTGAACGAATACAAAGCGCCGTTCGCCCACGATCGGCCCGCAGGCGAACTTGCGGATGCACTGAAAGGTGCTGACGTGATGCTTGGGCTTTCACGCGGTGGTCTTGTCACAGGAAAGATGGTCGCCAGCATGGCCGAGAATCCCATTATCTTCGCTTTGGCCAACCCCACGCCGGAAATCACGCCTGAAGAGGTGCTGAAGGTTCGCAACGACGCCATCATCGCCACAGGGCGGTCGGATTATCCGAATCAAGTCAACAACGTGCTTGGCTTCCCTTACATCTTCCGTGGCGCTCTTGACGTGCGGGCGAGGGACATCACGCAAAACATGAAAATGGCCGCTACTCGGGCGCTCGCAGCCTTGGCCAAAGAACCGGTACCCGACTACATTTCAGCAGCTTATGACGGCGTCGTCATGCAATACGGGCCGGAATACATCATTCCCAAACCCTTTGACCGGCGTGTTTTGATCTGGGAAGCCGCTGCCGTCGCAGAAGCCGCGATCGAGGAAGGCGTTGCGGGGGTAACGTCCGAAGAATTCAGCCTGGTTCGCTATCGCGAGGAGTTGGAAGCACGCCTTGGTGAATCCTACTCCGTCATGCGTCAAGTTATCAACCAGGTCAAAGGCAAAGGCAAGCGCATCGTTTTCCCTGAAGGCGACAAAGAATCCGTGCTTCGGGCAGCGGCTCAATTGGTTGATCAAAACATCTGCTCTCCCATCTTGCTCGGGCCGGTTGACCGCATCAACCGCATGGTTGAGGAACTCGGTTTGAACTTCGCCTACGAAGCCTGCGACCCCCGCTACGACGAGCGGCGAAAAACCGTCTACGCCAACGCCTTCTTCAAGCGACGACAACGTAAGGGGACCACCTGGCTCGATGCTGCTCGCCTGCTGAAGAGCCGACCTTATTTTGCGGCGCAAATGGTTCATTCAGGGGATGCCGACGGTTTTGTCGGAGGCGTGAGTCGGAATTACGCTGATGTGCTTCGACCTACGCTGGAACTCATCGGCAAAGCGGACGACGCACATTGCGTCATCGGCTGCTACATGATGAACGTCAAGGGCCGCACCATCTTCCTCGCGGATGCGACCGTGAACGTCTACCCTGACAGTCGAACGTTGGCTGAAATTGCCGTCCAGACCGCGAAGGTTGCACGCCGATTTGGTGTGGCTCCTCGGGTGGCGATGCTTTCGTTTTCCAACTTCGGGTCCACTCGCGCTCAGCGAAGCCAACGCATCGAAGAGGCGGTCCAAATCGCCCGGACGCTCGACCCTACCTTGATGATCGACGGACCGATGCAAGGCGACACGGCCCTCAATCCAGCGGTTCAGGAAGAATACCCGTTCATGGAACTCGTCGGTCCCGCCAACGTGTTGATTTTACCCAACCTCGCCTCGGCAAACATTGCCTACAAATTGCTCGAGGAGCTCGGCGATGCGGAGATGACGGGCCCTATCTTGGAGGGCATGGCTCAACCCGTGCAACTCGTCGCACGCCAAGACGGTGTTCGCCACATCGTGAATATGGCCACCATTTGCACGGCCGATTCGCTTCGTAAGGACAAGGTTTGGGCCACGCTGACCCAAGGTCAGGACACGTCATCGTAGCGAAGCAACGGCCGTTTTGGTCGCCAAATCGCTCCGGTGAGGAACCCAGCGCACAAGCCTCCAAAGAGCAGGTTAGCCCATCCGTCAACCGCATAACCGCTCATCCCTCGGAGGACCGGAATCAGGAAGGACGGCACGATACCGAGTACGGTTGTCCACAGCAGTTCAGAGCGCACGTTTGACCAGCGGTCGGTCGCTTCGGGCACCCGCTTTGGGGAGCCTTGACGCAGGGGTGTTAATGCAAGTCGGGTCACGACGTTGGGCAACGGTCGTTCTCGTGGTACGCTGGTGAGGGCGGTGATTTCGGTGTTTTTTGGATGGACGGCCATGGCGGCGACCTGATGGGAAGCCGGGCCCAAGACTTCGTTGGGTCGGGGGCGACCGTCCATCATGGCGCCTCGGTTGTTGGATGCGGGAGCGTCGCACAAGCGTTCGGTAAGGCCGGGGCTGAGGTTGAGCAGGTTTTGCGAGGTTGCGGTTTTCCATTCGCTCTCGCTCAAGGCTCGCACCTCCCAAAGGCCATCCTGCTGGGCCGTAAACGCTCGAAAATCCTCTCCGGCCATCACATGGCTTGCGAGTTCGTTGAGGTCGTCCGAGGTCAAGGCTTCCATGATCTCATCGGGTTTTTCATTCGCCGAGGGCAATCCGAGGGCGACGGCCACGTCGCGCTCCGTGAGCGGGTTGTTCATGACGAAAAATTGCGGAAGTTTTGCCTCGTAGCAGGGCCGTTGGCTGGCGTAAACCCATCCCCCCTTTGTCGTTCCCAAAACGGTGGTAGCGGGATCAACTCGAGCGAAGGTCAGGCCGTTAAGGGTGACCGACACGGTCCCACCTCACGCAAGGGTCCCTTCCATCCGTCGGTACCACGCCATGCCGGCTGCATGGTCGCTTAGCAAAGCAAATTGGGGGAAAGGCGAGACCGAACGCATGTAGCCAAAGGCTGCAAAGTCGACCAAATCCGGTTGCTCGCCACCAAAGAAGGGTTTGCCGTTGTGCGCGTCGGTGAATTCGCCGAGCAAATCGTGCCAGAGTTGCTTGGGACGCCGCCCGTCGCGCTTGACCCGTTTTCGGGCGATGATGCCCCACATGATTGGAAAACCTGCCCAGGCATAGAGGCGCTTTGAGAAGAATCCAAAGGTCTCGATTTTGGAAATCCGGGTGGTCGTTTTCAACGCTGATCCCAGCGACCCGTAGAGGATGGGAACGGTGGCTTTGGAGAGGTGGGTGTCAACCCATTCCATCCATGTATCCTGCCTTTCCGCATCACCGATGGCGGCGAGTTTTCCACCGTTGTAGGTGGCGTCAATGTGGCGCAAAAGCGGGGTGGAATCCACGTGGTGTTCTCCGTTTTCATCGGTGAACACGGGGACTTTTCCCCAATCGCCGGCAAAGGCCACTTCTTTGCGAATTTTCATGCCGTTGACGCCGACATACTCCACATCGAGGTCAAGGTGCTCGATGAGGCCACGAACCTTCCAGCAGAACGGACAGGAATAGAGGATGTGTAATTGCGACGATTGAGGCATGATGCTTGGTGGGGACCTTCCTTCTTCAAGCCTCGTTCTCGTCGCCTTGTGATGGTTTCCAACCTGCTTTCCAAAACGCCAAGTCGTCAAGCCACACCAACCATTCCTTGTCGGTGCACGTCAACAGACGAAACGCTCGACTCTCCAAACCTTCCCGCAGAGGGGGGGCCATCTCGCCAAGGTCCATGGCGTCCTTCCATTCCACCTGCATGTGGCGGATTTGACGACGAGCCTCTTCAGGGTTGTCAAAGTTCAACTCGCAAGCGTCCCGCAGTTCGGACAACCAGGTCCGTGTGTCCTTGAGAATCGGATCGTTGTTGGGGCCGGAAGAGGGGCGTTTCTTCCCAAAGGGCCACCATCCCATGGTGTGCTGCCGGCCTTGGGGTTCAAGGAGTTGTTTATTCGCCGAGGTTTGAAATCGGCGTCGTTTCTCGGTGGGGCATGGGTCGTCTCGTTCTGCACACCCACGGCGTGCCGAAAGAAGCGGCGTTCAAACAGTTGGTGTCCATGTACGGCGACCGTTTGAAGACAAGAGGTGTGCGCATCGAACATCACCCGTCCAAGCTGACGCCCGAAGCCTACGTCAACCGATTGCTCGGTGCCGGTGGAGCTCTGGTGTTGCTGGATGAGGGTGGCGAAATCGGTGATTCGTTGGCCTTCGCAGAGCGCTTTGACACTTGGCAACTTGGAAGCGAAGCGGTTCACCTCGCCATCGGACCGGCCGAAGGCTGGCCTGACCTGCGTATCCTCGACCCAGTTCAGCGGTTATCGCTTTCGCCGATGACCTTCCCGCATGAATTGGCGGCGGTCGTGTTGGTGGAGCAGGTCTACCGCGCAAGCGAAATTCAACGGGGCTCGGGATATCACAAAGGATGAAAGGACACCTTTGGGCGTTGAGGGATGAGGAGGGCAAATTTTGGACGAAACGACCGGCAAATGGCTTGTTCTCATCGGGATGGTGACGGTGTCCGTTGCTCTGCTGGTCGGCAGTCGCCACCAACCCTTCCCGGAAATTTCCAGGCGATTTGGTTGGGTGCTTTTCTCCCTCACCTCGCTGCTCGCCGTCGGTGAGCAAGCTCCTCGTCCAATGGCGCTTTCCTTCTTGCTGATGGTTGTGCTCGGCATCGGTTCTTTCGGTGTCCTCGCCGGTGTGCACCACATGGTTCGAACGCGACGCGACGTGTTCATCGCCCCCATGTCAGGGTTCCTGTTTTGTGTTGGTGCTGGGGGCTTGATGGTCCAAACATGGCCCGAATTGACCATGTTCGAACAATGGGCAGGTTTTGCGATGTTGGTGCTGCTCGGCGGCGGTCAGACGTGGTTGGTGTTCCGGGGTTTGCTCATCGGACGCTTGCCCTTGGCCTGGAGCCAAGCGGGCATGGTGGCGTTGCAGCGCGGGCAACTGGAAGGGGACCACGGAGCCATCTCTTGCTTTGAACGTGGCTGGGATGCCGACGAGGAACACCTTAACCCGATGGCGTATGTGGCACTTCATCGCATTCACACCTTCCTTGGTGATGAGCGGATGGCTCAGACGTGGCTCGAAGCCTTTGAGGATGCGGGGGGCGAGGCGGCAGTTGCACCGGCATGGATCGGCGCCGTGGAACGGGCCCTGGAAGACATGAACCGTCCATTTTCCCCCTCTCTTGATGAGGAATCGGTGTCGGAGAGCGAGTGAGACTGTCGGAATTCGGGGAAGTCATGCACAACCAAAACGAGGTCTTATATCCTTTCATGCTGATATAGGAACGTGGAAAACACACGAATGCCCGCTAAAGATTGGCCCCTCGGTAACATCCTTTGGTTCGCCGTCCTCGTCTGGTTCTCATCAAGCCTGCTGTCTCAGTCCGCCTACATGGCCGTCCATGGTTTGCCTTACGATGCGGTTTCGATGCTGAAATCGCTTGGCCCGGTGTACTACCTTGTCGTCGTGCTCGAACTCGGGATGTGGGTTGGCTTGGTGGCGGTGGGGTGGCTCAAACTTCGCCGCCTGCGCACGCAATCCTCTGCTCCATCCGCACTCTCTGTGTGATTGGTCTGGTCGGATGTTTGATTTTCGCCCAAAAAGCCGGTTTTTTCATGTTTCTCTTCCGATGAGTTGAAAGGGTGTCAAGTCAAGGGTTCTCCGTGAGTTTCCCCAAAGACCAACCGTCCTATTCGGGACTCCCCATGGAACTCGACGAACTTTCGCCCGACGAACCCATCCCGTATCCGCTTCCTGACGGTGCCGTGGTCGTGACCATCGAATCCGCCCGAGCATCGCTGAGTGAGGCGAGCAGCGTGTTGATGGTGCTTCAAGCGATGAGCGATGAAGCACATGACGTCACCGATGAATTGGAGATGTTGCTTGACCGGTTCCCCATGACCCACCCGCACGTGATGGAGGTGGCTGAACACCTCGGTCAACTCGTTGCGCAGTGGCAAGCGAACGTCGCACGGCTCGAATCGGTGGGTGCTCGGATCGTCTCCATGGAACCCGGGCGTTTGGAATGGTACGGGGTGGTCGACCGACGAATGGCCTTGTTTTCGTGGGCGGTTGGCGAAGAAGATATCGAGTGGTATTACCGAATGGAGGAAGGCTTTCCTTCCCGCAAACCCCTCATAGAAGCTTGACCTCGCAGGCCTTGAGGGGAGCGCATGGTTCGAATCAATCGCGTATACACCGGCGGTGGTGATGGAGGTGAATCTTCCTTGGTTGACGGCTCTCGTCGGTCAAAAGGTGACCCAAGGTTTGACGTTGTTGGGGTTTGCGACGAAGTGAACAGTTGGATTGGAACGGTCTTGATGGAATTGGAGCGATTGCCCGAGCATGAAGACGGGGGCGATCGAACGGGAGCGAAGCGTGTTCAAAACGTCGCTTGTGAAGCCCTTTCAAGGGTTCAAAACGAATTGTTTGACCTTGGAGCAGAGTTGGCCTGTCCTCCGGCAACCCTTCCCGAATACATGGTGCTTCTCTCCGAAGCCCAAACCGATGTCTTGGTGGCCGAGATGGACGCTTGGCTGGAAGACCTTCCCGAACTAACGAGTTTCATTCTTCCAACCGGGTCACCCCCGGTCGCCTTTCTTCACCTTGCGCGAACGGTGACACGGCGTTTGGAGCGGGCCGCTGTCCAACTCGGTGAACACGAAGGTGATGGGGCGGTGCGCTCTGTCGTGCTCGTCTACCTCAACCGGCTTTCTGACTGGCTCTTTGTCCTCGGTCGCTGGGTCGGGCACATGCTGAACGAAGACGAGACGCTTTGGGTGCCCCTCGGAAAACGCCCTTCCGAACGAGGTGTGGCTCATCGTGTAGCCCAGATTCGCTCCAACGACGATGACTTTTCCACGCTCTGATCATTGTCGACCGTGGAGTTGCGCAAAGCGATGGGCTTGTTCAACAACCGCTCGGGTCTCGTCGTGGGTGATGGTATCCAGCGCTTGTTCCCAGTCCAACCAGAGGTAACCTCGGTGTTCGTGGGAGAGCGTCACGCTGAGTTCTTCGGTTTCGGCATAGTACCAGTAAACTTCCTTCGTCTGACGCTTGCCTTTGTGGCGGAACGTGTACTCGGTACGCTCCTCAAATCCATCGATGATGGTCACGTCGCGTATGCCGGTTTCCTCGGCCAGTTCGCGCAGCATCGTTTCGTGCCGATTCGCATCGTCGCCCTCCACATGCCCTTTCGGAAGGTCCCAGTGACCTTGCGGGTATTGGAGCAACAAGACGGTCCCGTAGTTCACCAACACCACGCCGCACGAGGTCTCCATGATGGTGAGCCCATCGGTTCTCGTTCATGGTCGTAACGGCGAGCCTTCACCGAACCTTCATGGATGGCCGTTCGTGGAGGAGAACCATGCCTGTGCGGCCGTTAAGCGAGGGTGAAGTTCCCTTTTACACCCGCATTTTGGCCGATTCGGACATGGACGGCTTGTTTGGGGCTGCCGTGCTCAAGGCCTACCGGCCTGAAGCCGAGGTCCACTTCACCCACGCTGCCGCCATGCGTTCGGGCATCGTGGACGAACTCGTTGACCGGGAAACGGCGTTGGTTGACCTCCCGTTTCACCCCGAGTGCGGATGGTACGTCGACCATCACACGACCAACCGTCCCGACGACGAGCAGGCGACGGCCTTTGCTGCATCCGGAGGGACGCAACATTGGGAAGCGACCCCGTCCGCAGCGCGGTTGGCCTACGACCTGTTGGTCGACATCACCGAGATGGGCCATTTGGCCGACATGATGCCGGTGGTTGACGCCCTTGATTCGGGGGGTATCTCCAAGGAAGCGTTCCTTGAAGACGGCCCTTTGCTCCAAGTCGCCCGAACATGCACATCAAGGGACCCGGAATACATGCGTCATCTCGTTGGTTTACTCACATCGGGAGCCACGCACGAGGTGCTGATCAACGACCCCATCGTTCTGGAGCGTCGTCGAGCAGTGGTTGAGGAACGAAGCGTTGCGCTCGAACATGTCAACACGAACACCACCATCGTCGACCGCTTGGCCGTTTGCCGTTTTGATGAGACCCCGTTGCGGTCAAACGGTTATCTCGTCACGGCGTGGGCCGGCAGCGATGCGGATGCGTGTTGCATCGTTCACGGGTACGCCGACGGACGGCTTGAGGACCCGCATCACCCTCCTCTTTCGGCGAGCTTCTACGCCAATTCCTTCCTCCCAAACGGCCAGGGGCGCTACGACCTCTCGCGGCTTGCAACGGCGCTTGACCCGACGGGCGGCGGCCACGCCAACGCCTGTGGATGCCGAATTCAACCGCCCGGTTTGGATGCCAACCTTGCACATTGGATAGCGATGTGGGCGAATCGTGAGACTGTCCTTCGCCGGTGAAGGGTCAAAACTTCCGCAAGGCGGTGGTGTTGGTTGAATTCTCGATGTCGGCCTCTTCTTCGACCTCTTCAACGGGGACCTCTTCGGGAGTGGCATCCCGAAGGCGTTTCACGGAGGCTTTGAGGACCTCAAACTCAATTTCCAGGTCCTCAAGAGCGTCTCGTGTGGCGTCAATGTGCTTTTCAACACGCTTCATGACCTTCTCGACTTTTCGAACGGTACGGTCTCGTCCTATGGTGATCAGGCGGCCGGTGATGCTTTGAACGTTCTGTCAGCGGTTGAGCCGTTATTCCTGCTCGTTGGCCCCCTCGTTTGAAGCCTGCAGCCCCGGCTGAGTATGGGCTTGCTTTCCGCTCAAAAACGATGGTGCCCACCAATTCCATTTGCCCATGAGGCGCATCGTTGAGGGCACCACCAGGGCGCGGACCAGGGTTGCATCAACGAGAATCGCAAGGGCGAGTCCAAGGCCGATCTGTTTCAAAATGATCACCGAAGAGAGGCCAAACGCACTGAACACGACGACCATGATGGCGGCTGCACCGGTGATGAGGCCACCGGTTTTTTGCAGGCCGTTGGCGACGGCAAGGGTGTTGTCGCCGGTACGTTCCCATTCCTCATGGATGCGGGAAAGCATCAGCACTTCGTAATCCATCGAGAGTCCAAAGACGATGCAGAACATGATGACGGGATTTCCCGAGTCGATGGGTTGGGCCGTGAAATTGAGCAGGGATTCGCCGTAGCCCCACTGGAACACCCAAACCAACATGCCGAAGGAGGCCGAAATCGAGAGGATGTTCATGGCGATGGCTTTGATCGGAATAACGACCGATTTGACCTGAACAAAAATCAACATCATCGTGGCGATGAGGATGAAGGCTAAGGCTCTGGGGAGGTTATCGGCGATGGCGTCCAAGTTGTCGGCGTTGTAAGCAGCGAAACCGGCGACGAGCAACCTGTCGTTTTCTCCGGTTAACTCGCCCAAGAACGTGTCCCGTTCATCCCTGATGTCCTCCACCGTTTCGCGGGAATTAACGCTGGTTTGCGCTCCGACCAGTTGAATCGATATGAGGGTTGCACCTTCGCCGACGAAGGCGGCTCGCAGGCTCTCCCGCATCGCCGCTTGTTCGCCCAGCGCTTCGGCACTCGCTGACCAGTATCCAACGACTTCGTCAGCTGTCATGGCCGCCATTGGGAGGCCCACGCCAATGCCCCCAGAGACACGGTTGTCGTTGAGCAGGCCGGTAAGATACGCATGCTGGGCGCGCAAGTTGGCCTCCGACAGCGGGTCTTCACCGTCCATATCAATGACGAGGAAGATCGAGTTCGCCGCTTGGTCGGGCCACTGCTCGTCGATGAGTTCCATGCCGAGCCGAGATTCATCATCGGGCGGCAAAGCCTTCCACGATGAGAGGGAAAACTCAGCATAGGCAAAGGGCAGTCCTGCGCCGATCAAGAGAATGAGCGTCGGGATGAGAACCGCCCAAGGTCGGTCCATCACGCGCTTGGCGATGCTGGCCCAAATCCCGTCGTCTTTCGCCCGCATGTCCAGAGCAAAGGGAATGCGGCCGCTGTTGACGCGGGGACCCAGCCATGCCATTACGGCGGGCAAAACCACGGTGGAGTAGACCATGGCGATGGACACGGCCATCGTCCCTCCGATCCCGAGTGAGGGCAAGGAGGTGTTCTTGAAAAACAGCATCCCCATCAAACCGATGGCGACGGTGATGCCGGAGTAAAAGACGGCCTTGCCTGCGGTGGCGCAACTCATCGCCGTAGCCGTTCGGACGTCGTGCCCCCGATCAAGCTCCTCCCTGAACCGGTTCACCAAGAAGAGAGAGTAATCGATGGAAACACCGATGCCGATGAGGGAGATGATGTTGGTTGCGTAAACCGTAACATCGGTCACGTTCGAAAGCCACACGGTCATGCCGATGGCTGCGAGCACCGTTCCAACGCCAACGCCAACAGGGAGCAAAGCTGCGACGATTGAGCCGAAGACCATGCCGAGAATGAGCAGGGAGAGGGGTCCGGAAATCAGTTCGGCCTTGATGAGGTCGTTTTTGATGCGATCGTCAAAGGTCCAATCGATGAAAATACCGTCCGTCATCCACCCTTCAAAGTCGCCACCGATGCTGACCGTCTCGTGGAGTTCGTCCATGATGGCTTTGGCCTCTTTGCGGTCGGTCGACATCCGAACGGTGTTGATGGCATAATTTCCTTCCTCGTCGCTCGCTACGACATCGTCCCGGTCAACATCGTTGACCTCCCATGAATACTCAACGGTCACTTCGGGGTGTTCGGCAAAGGAAGAAAGCGCTTCAATGACCGCCGCTTGCCACGTCTCACTGCTGTCGTTCAATGAGGGGTGATGAACGACGTAGCGGAAGCTTTGGCCGCTGTCATCGCCGTCGCTCGCAAAGCGTTCGGAAATCAAACGCCCGGCGTTCACGGATTCAACATCGTCTTCGCCGAACCCTTCGGCCCAATCCGCTCCGATGGTCCACAAACCTGCCATCAAGACACAGGAAATCAAACCCAGAACCATGACGGTCTTTTGGTGGTCGTGGATGAACAAGCCCATTTTGTAGAAAGCGCGGTCTTTCAAAACGGCGGGGTCTGTCGCACCTTCCATGAGTTGCTCGGCAAAAAAGGTGTATTTCAATCAGCGTTTCATTTGCCCAAAGCCGTGAATGCCTACGGATTGGAGTGAGGCATCTTGATGAACCGGATGGCGGTCTCTTCGTCCATGAATCTCAAAGAACACATTCGCAGCATTCCTAACTTTCCCGTTGAGGGGATTTTGTTCTACGACATCGCGACGTTGTTGAGGGAACCGCACGCGATGGCGCATTGCTTGGAAGCCTTCGAATCGGTGGTGCGCACTTGGAAACCCGATGTGATCGCAGGGATTGAGAGTCGCGGCTTTCTCTTCGCAACGCCGCTGGCTCAGCGACTTGGTCTTCCCATGATGATGATTCGAAAAGCCGGGAAGTTGCCCGGTGAGACCGTGTCCCTCACCTACGATTTGGAGTACGGAAGCGATACGATTGAGATTCAGGCTGATGCCTTAGACCCCGGACAGCGCGTGGTGATTCTTGACGATCTGCTGGCGACGGGGGGTACGTTGGCCGCCTCGGTTACCTTGTGCCGGCAAGCCGGAGCCGAGGTCGCAGGTTGCGGTGTGGTGATCGATTTGCCCTTCCTCAACGGTCGTAGTGCTGTCGATGCACCTGTCCATGCCCTGGTGGCCTACGACGAATGACGGTTTGTGCTGAAAAGATTGGTTTTGAGCCTCTAGGCCTTGATTTTGCACCCGAAGTATATAACCCCTCCATGGCTAAGCAGCCTCAACCCTCAAGGAGAAATGAACATGGGATTTGAGCAAGATATCGGAAAATTCTTCAAATTTGAAGAACGAGGAGCGACGTTGAATGGAGAATTGCGAGCTGGATTGACGACCTTCCTGACGATGGCGTACATCTTGCTGGTCAATCCGGCCATGTTGAGTGTGTCCGGTATTCCCTTTGACGATGCACTCTTCGCCACCGCCATCGCTGCCTTTGTTGGCTGTGTGGTGATGGGTTTGTGGGCGAATCTTCCCTTTGCTCTTGCTCCGGGAATGGGTTTGAACGCCTACTTCACCTTCGCCGTCGTTCTCGGCATGGGCATCGATTGGCGCATCGCCCTTGCCGCCGTCTTCGTTGAAGGTATCATCTTCCTCATCATTTCCCTTCCTCAAATCGGTTGGCGGACCAAGATGATCAATGCTATCCCCAAGGACCTCAAAATTGCAACCGGCGCCGGTATCGGGATGTTCCTGGCCATCATTGGTCTGCGCGAGATGGGTTGGATTCAAGACGACGGCGCCACCCTTGTCAACCTCGCCACCACGGAAGGTTTTGGGTATGACCACGGCGCACTCATCAGCATGGTGGCGCTGCTCGCCATCGCCGTGATGATGGCCAAGGGCGTGAAAGGGGCCATCATTTACGGTATCCTTGGGGCTTCGGTCTACGGATGGGCCGTAGGCGCCTACGACCCCTACAACGACTTCGCTGCAGGCGGAGCAGGGTGGGGTTCGAAGACTGCCGAGTGGCCGACCGAAATCTTTGGCTTCGTGGGTTTGCCTGAGGAATCCCTCGGTGCTGCGTTCGGCGCCTTTGGTGACATCAGCGACAACCTTGCTGACTTCATGTTGGTCATGATCGCCTTCCTGTTCGTGGACATCTTCGACACCGCCGGTACATTGTACTCAGTGGGTCGCCAAGCCGGTTACGTCAACGAGGACGACGAGTTGCAGAACTCCGACGAGGCCTTCATGTCCGACGCCGTCGCTACGGTGATTGGCGCTGCCTGCGGCACCAGCACCACCACCACCTACATCGAATCCGCTGCGGGTGTAGAAGAAGGCGGCAAGACCGGCCTGACCGCCGTCACCGTTGGTGTGCTCATGCTTTCTGGACTCTTCTTGTCCGGTTTGTTCCAAGCCATCCCGACCTTCGCCGCCGCTTGTGCTTTGGTGATGATCGGCGCCATGATGATGAAGCAAGCCACGCAAATCGACTGGGAGGACCAAGACATGGTCTTGCCAGCGTTCCTGACGATGGTGATGATGCCGTTCACCTATTCCATTGCTGACGGTATCGCTTGGGGTGTGATCTCCTTCGTCGTCATCAAGCTCATGGGCGGAATCACCGACCGAGAGAAACTCAACGATGTCAGCCCCATCATGTGGGGTGTGGCCATCTTCATGCTGATGTTCTATCTCGGTCCCGGTGACCAATCCACCTTCGGCTGGTTGTTCAACAACATCTTCTGAGCGCCGGTAAAAGGCCTGAAGCTGATGGCGCTTGATTTGGCTGGCCAAGGGCTGGCTCACATCAACACGTCAAAGGTGTAGATGAATCCGAGGAAGGCGTGAATGAACACGAGGTAGACGATCAGGTCGGCGGCTCGTCCGTGCTTGAGTTTGGCCACAGCGAAGGATTCTCCTGCGTTGCGTTGGGACCGAGCCTGCTTGCCCAACCGAGTCGTGAACACCATCAAGCCGAAGCCGACGGGTCCCATGAAACCGTGAAGGGATTGCGGAACGAGCGAGGCGATGACACCGTCACCGGCGTACCATCCGGCGAAGCCCCGTGCGAGGAAGGCCACGAGGATGACCGCCCCGGTGGCCCAAAGGAGGCGTTCGCCGTTGGTTTCGTGCCTTGCCAAGTAGGCGGCGCGCTCCTCGCCCTTGAGTTCGTAGGACTTCTTTCGCCAAGCGTATTGCCACCACACCCAGAACACCAGCCCGCTGGCCAGCAACGGGTGGAGCAACAGGACGAGGAACGGCAGCGTGTCCATGGAGACTCGTTGTGCCCGAAGCCGCATCGGTTCAAGGAGGTATGTGTTGGCGTTGGATTTCCCATTCGCGGTTGGCGGTGGATTGAAAGGGCTCTCGTCGTGGGGGGAACCGAGGGGATGAAGGGTTGGAGGAAACGTACATGGAGACCTGCCTCAAGGCAGCGTTTTCAAAGCCCATGTCGGGCAACGTACGCATCGCAACCATGAACCGTGAAAACGCTTCGAAAATGGTTGACCGCCCGTTGATGGCGGTGCTGTGCGTTGCCGCTCACGAAACCGAACCTCCTCCCGCCGATGACGAGGACGAATCTACCCAACGTCGTCCGGCCATGGCTCGCCCCCGCGGCCGCACTCGCCGAAGCGGCCGGAACGCAGGACCTTCCTACATGTCGTGGCTGCACGAACCGCAAGCCATCATCGACGAGGCGCCGTACAACGAAGCCTACCGCCTCGCCGTGTTGCTCATCCACAAACAACTGAACAGTGACGATTGGGACGAAGCGTGGAACGCACACGAGACCGCTTTGCGAACAACATGCATGGAAAAAGGCGTTCACCCGGTCTGGCACCTCATCGGTGAAAAAACGCCTTTGTTGGGTCAATTTTTGGCTTTTCCGAAAGCCAAGGCCAAGGCTGCAAGCAAGAAAACCAACCTGTCCTCCGAATTCTTTTGGGTTGACCCTCGCGACCGAAACGCTCTGGCAACGGTGCTTCAACTGGCAGCAGCCGGTGTTGACGACCCCGATGTCAAGGTGGCGTTGCAAAAGGCCGGGAGCCAACTATCAGGAGCCCGTGCCGCGAAACTTGACAGCACCTTGCTTGGACTGGAGAACACGCTGGCCTTCGTCCCCTATTTGCTCGCTCTTCACAACGGTGAAACGGTTGACAATGCGGTCTTCAAGCGCTGCGAGACCACTGACGAATCCTTGGCCTACGCCCTTCAAGACTTTGCAAACCTACAAGAGGGGAAGGTATCGGACTGGGCGTCCTTGCTTCAACTCGACAAGGACGACCCGCTCACGCTCGCCCGCCGAACCTTGGCTTGGCAGCACGCACCTGATGAAGCCGAGGGGTGCACTTCGACTCAACTTCAAGACGGGCTCGGCCTTTTGGAAACCGCCAACCTCCACGAAGGAAAAGATCGCTTGACATGGTGGCGCCTCAAAGCCCTGCTTCGCGAGGACCAACGGGACGCCGCCGTGGAGGTGCTTGAAAGCCTGCGTCTGGACGGTTCCTCCGATGTGACCGAACTCTTGCCGCTCGTGGTTTCGTTGAACGATGAACGGGCGAATGGATGGCTGTTGCGTTTCATCGGCGAACTCGACGAACAGGCTCTTCAGCACATCATCGGGGCGGAGGCGTTGAGCCATGCACTTCGTTTGGCCGCCGCTCAACGCATGTGCGATGAGCCCGGAGAAGCTTGGGAAACCTCAAAATCGAGTGCGTTGATGCTTTTGTTGAGCACGCTCGATATCAACCGCCTCGCTACCGTGTTCGTTCAAGACGAGATGCTTTCCTTGGAGCACCCGTACGTCGCTTTGTTGCTTTATCACTTGGCTCCAGCCACGGTGGATGCATCGTTGCGGGCCGGTGTTTTTGAGTGCAGAACCTTGGCTCTTCAAGCCATTCACGGGGCAGAACTCCCCGAGGTCATGACCCCCGTCGCCGAGCACCTGCTGCTGTTGATGGAAGGGACTCGGCTCGAGTCCCCTGACGCCGTCGTTCAAGTTCTTAACAAGAACGCCTTGAAGGCCTTCTCTCCCATCAGCCGAGCCATTGTTGAAGGCGGCGTTGTAAGCGAAACGCACCTCAACAACCTCAGCAATTCGCTCGATGATTTGGAGTTAACAATGATTGAACGGCGTTTGTTTGAGGTGATGATCCTCACGCTTTCGCTCAACGGCCACATGCAAGCCTACGGCATCGGGATGGCCAAGGAAGGCCAAGCCGAGGAACTCAATGCGATGCTCGCCAACCCCGTATTCCCCTTGCGTTTGGTGCAATCCCTGTCCCACGTTGTCATGGAGCACGATTTGGGTCTGCCCAACCTCGTCGCTTGGTACCAGCAACACCACCCGCTGTCCCCCTGGGCTTCCTTGAGCCGAGCGGCCTTGTTCGCCTCAAAAGGGGACGAGTTGAACTCGGCTCGGGAATATTCCAGAGCCGCCGAGTTGTTCACCAAACAACGGGAGAAGAGCGGTGAACTTGCAGGCCATGCTTCTGAATCCGACGATGACGACTCAGCATTGGCGCTCCCCCTTGCGCTCTATCGAAAGTCGCTCATCCACTACGCCCACGCCATGTCTTGGGCCGAGGCCGTCGAACTGCTCGACAAGGTACCGTCGCTCAAAACCGCCATCACCGAACGGTTCAAACTCTATCTTCGGGTTTGCCACCGAGCCGGGACCGACACCAGCGAAGCAGCTCGCCTCGTTCGGAGGCACGTCCAACAGCGCATCAAGTACACCGAGGAGGACGTCGAAGGCAACATGGTTGAACGTACGAAGACGGTGTACAACGAAGAGGAGTTGGATTTGCTTCGCAATTACCCCTACGAACAAGCCCACCTGTTGCCTCCTGAACCCTTCCTCGGGCGGGTCACTGCTGCAACGACCCAAATCAGTCGGGACCTGCGTCGCTCGAGAACGCAATTTGAGCAACAGTTCCGCCAAGCCATGATGGGCATGTCCCCCTCGATGGATGAAATCTATGAAATTGCCAAAAACGCTGCTGAAGAAGGGGCGTTCGAGGGACTCATGTACTTGGAACGCGCTCAAAACTCCTCGAAGTTTTCCGTCTCGGCCCTCAAACGACTCGCCATGGTGGAACAGTCTTTGTTCTCGATGTACAAAGAGGAAATTCCCACGTCAAAGCGTCGTTTCCTCCACAACCTTTCCCTGAAACCGCTCGTTATCGTCGACACGAACGTGCTGGTGGATGCACTGGTCGAAAAAATGTTCCAGCGCATGGACTTGGCCTTTGAGACCAACCTCGATGTTCTGGGTGGCAACCGTTTCCACCACCTTCTGCGTCACCATGCTTCCGAAAAGCGCCTCTTGCTGATGATTCCCGAAGATGTACGTGGGGAATTGCGCCTCATCGCTAAGGACCAACGCTTGTTGAGCCGCTTCAGGGGTTCGATGATCAACGCCTCAACGCTTGAACAAACTCTGGACTCGGCCACGATGAAGGCGTTGGTGGATGAAATCCTCACGGAGTTCACGACCTGGTCGCCCACAACCGAAATGTTGGCCGGTGTGCCCGAGACCTCCGAGGCCTTGGACGACTTTTTGCGGCACCATGCCGAGGTCTTTGAAGAGCTTACAGCGCTCAAAGCCTTGCGCAGCGTCACCGTTCGCACCGAACTTGACGGGGAGGCGATTTATCCAGAATCCACCGACCTCGACATCTATCGATTGGCGATGCATCTCTCCTCCATGCCGCTGCCCGACATCGGAGCGGTTTTGGTTGCGACGATGGACGGCGACTTCACGTTGCTCGATCGGGCTATCGAGGAACGGTTTGGCTTTGGTGTAACGAAAAACAACCGCACGCTCAAGCCGTGGTTGGGCCGTCAAACAAATTGAGGCACGTCGCGCTTGTTGGTGGGTTTTAACGGCGCTTTTGCGAGTTCATCCAGGAAGGCTTTGCCGAGCAGCATCGGGCATTTCATGTCGCTTCGGTCAGCAACGGTCATCTCAATTTCGTAAGTGGTGCGGCCAACGCGAACGTTGCCGGTCACCAGTTTTCGCGTTTGACTGCCCATGGCGTTGCGAACATTGACTTCGCCCACCACCGGCAATTCGAGAGCGTCGGCCAGACCGGCATCGATGGAGCATCGCTTTGCGCCGGTGTCAATTTTGGCCTTTGCCCGAATCCACCATTTACGGTCTGCCCCGCCTTTGATGCTCACCCAACGGGCATCGTAAGAGCGAGCCATGAGCCAATCCCCTCACATGTGGCGAATCATGGCCTCGCCAAAGGCGCTGCAGGACAGCAGTTCTGCGTTGTCCATCAAGCGTTCAAAGTCGTAGGTCACGGTCTTGTTGGAAATGGCACCTTCCATGCCCTTCACGATGAGGTCGGCGGCTTGTTTCCAACCCATGTGGCGCAACATCATTTCAGCGGAAAGAATCAGGGAGCCGGGGTTGACTTTGTCTTGTCCAGCGTATTTTGGAGCGGTCCCGTGGGTGGCTTCAAAGATGGAAATGCCGGTGTCGTAGTTGATGTTTGCACCGGGTGCAATGCCGATGCCTCCAACTTGAGCAGCCAGCGCATCGGAGATGTAATCACCGTTCAGGTTCATTGTGGTCAGGACGCTGTATTCCGCTGGCCGAGTGATGATCTGTTGGAGCATGGCGTCGGCGATGACATCCTTGATGACGATAGGGTTGCCCGTGACGGGGTTGGTGAGCGTACACCACGGGCCTCCGTCGAGTTCCGTGGCGCCGAATTCCTCCTTGGCGAGGTTGTATCCCCAATCTCGGAAACCGCCCTCGGTGAACTTCATGATGTTGCCTTTGTGGACCAGGGTCACGCTGGGCTTGTCGTTATCGATGGCGTATTGGATGGCGGCTCGAACGATTCGGGCCGTTCCTTCTTTTGAGACCGGCTTGATGCCGATACCTGAAGTAGCGGGGAATCGGATTTTGTCGACGCCCATCTCGTTTTGGAGGAAATCAATGACCCGCTTCACCTCGTCGCTTTCGGCCTCCCATTCAATGCCTGCATAGACGTCTTCGCTGTTTTCACGGAAAATGATCATGTCGACATCTTCGGGCGCCTTCACGGGGGAGGGGGTGCCGTCGTACCAGCGCACGGGGCGGACGCAAGCATACAAGTCCAGTTTTTGTCGGAGGGCGACGTTCAACGAGCGAATCCCACCGCCGACCGGGGTGGTGAGCGGACCTTTGATGGAAACCAGACCCGATTGCATAGCGTCAAGCGTGGCTTGAGGTAGCCATTCGCCGGTGGCGTTGAAGGCTTTCTCGCCAGCGAGAACCTCGGACCACACGATGCTCCGTTCGCTCCCGTAGGCTTTCTCGACCGCAGCGTTGACGACTCGAATCATGACGGGCGTGATGTCAACCCCAATACCGTCGCCCTCGATGTAATGAATGACGGGGTTGTTGGGGACCTTTAGCGTACCGTTTTCCATGGTGATCGGTGTACCTGTCATGGCTCTCATCATCACCCACAGGCATCTCCTTCAAGAATCAACCGCCCCTCCTCCATGTATGCAGGGACGGGTGGAGTGGACAGCAGGCACGGGAATGGTGGGCATCAACGCCTCAGGACAACGCATTGAGATGGATTGGGAGACGGGCCCCTCACCGATGCAACTGACCCTCCAAATGGTCGGTGCTTGCTCGCTCGTGGATGTCGTGGTCGGTTTGAAAGAACGGCCGTTTTCAAAGGTCTGGGTTGAACTGGATTCCGAGCGTGCCGAGACCACCCCACGTCGGTTTACATCGATGACGATGGTCTATCACGTGGTGGGCAACGTTCCTCAGAAATTGGTTGAACGCGTGGTTGAAAAGAGCCATGAAAAGTACTGTAGCGTTTCAAATTCTCTCGACCCCAGCATCACCATCAACTGGCGGGTTGTGCTTCATGAAGACGGTGCGGTTTAACCTCGAACTCGTTTTCTCAAGCCGAGGTGGAACGGGATTGCTCCATGAGGGCGTCGGAAAGCGCCTTGCACAAGGCGTCATAGAGGGGTTTCCATTTGGCGTGAAGTCCTTTGGGCGGGTTCATCGGTCTCCACGTGTTGTTGTCGGCGACGACGGTTGCAAAGGGCTTGATGCGATGACCGCCCATATCAACGATGAGCGAGAGGTGGTAGGCCTCTCGGTCCCGCTCAACCTTGAGGCTCATCAGGTCGGCTTCGCCGCCGGGTAGAGAGGAAACCAAGCGTTCTTCATCCAGCAAATCTCGAGCGAGCGTGGCGAGAAGGGTTTCCACGTTTTGGTGGGCAGCGTCGATGTTTGCATCGTCTGCACGTCCCGTGAAGAGGTCAGCAACAGGGACCTCGTCTTCTTCATCGTCGTCGTCCATAAAGGCCGCCAGGGGATCGTAGGCATCTGTTGTGGCACCTGTTTCGATGCCGTTGTCAACGGGGGTGTTCAAGCCAAGCGCAGCGTAGATGTCGATGTCTTCATCGTCATCCTCCGGCGCTTCAAACGCGTCCATCATGGATTAATTCCTCTCGCTCTTCCTACTTAATGGATGGTTTCTCGTGGGACCCCTTGTATCACGACCATGCGAGCAAAGCAAGGCTCATACGAAACCGGAACTAAGGTCCGATGCATGGGAGGCGGTCGCTGGGCGTTGTTCGGCGTTCTCCTCTTTGCGCTGCTTTTCCCGAGCACGGCGGTCTCTTCTCCAAACGGTGTTGGGGATGAAGCGAATGAGGGGTGTTTGTGCCATGCTCCGTTGGACCAAACGACCGTGAGGCTGGACGGCCTTCCCGATGTTTACGAAAGCAACACGTCCTACCTGCTCACCCTGTCGATTGAGAACCCAAGCGTGCCGGTTGGTGGCGCTTACGCAGGTGGCTTTCGAATCTTGGCCAGCAACGGGACCATTGAGATGAATGCAAGTTTGGGTCAACAACTCGGGGGAGGTTGGACGCACACGGAAGCCGGAGCGGGGCAACGCTCGTGGGACCTCGTGTGGATCTCACCGCTCAACAACGACAGCCGGACGGATTTCACGGTTCACGGCAATGCCGTCAACGGCAACAACGCACCGACTGAAGATGGCTGGTCAAGCCTCGAAATTGCGGTGGGAGGCGTGGCTTTTGAAGGCCCTCTTGAACCGCATGTCGGAATTGACGGCTTGAATGGTGGAGACAAGGTGTTGCTGGCCGTCGGCCTTGCGGTGCTTGTTGGCTTGTTGTGGGTCAGCGCCCGGAAGTGATCAGTTCACGAATTCGATTTGCCGGTTTCGCAATGCACGAAGCTGTCGGTTTTCCATGGAGCCGTGAATTTGGGGACTCTTCACCCCCGTGATGACCACCATGACGCGCAGTTCATCACCGTGTTCAGGTTTTGAATCGGCACCCCAGATGATTTTGGCGTTGGGTGAGATTTGTTCGCTGACCAGTTGATTGCAGCGTTCAGCTTCGCCTAGGGTAAGGCTTGGGCCGCCGATAACGTTGATGAGCGCACCCCGAGCATCGCTCATGTCCATTTCCAGCAAGGGTGAATGCAGGGCTTCCATCACGGCCGCCTCGGCTCTTCCTGGACCTTTGGCTGAACCCAAGCCGATCATGGCCACGCCACCTCCAGACGTGATGATGGCCTTGAGGTCCTCGAAATCCAGGTTCACCATCCCGTCGCTGTTGAGCATCTCGGTCACGCCCGTGATGGAACGCACGAGAAGTTCGTCGCCTACACGGAACGCACTGGCGATGGGCAAATCCTTGACGCCTTCGATCTCCAAAAGCCGCTCGTTTGGAATGACGAGAATGGTGTCGCAGTATTCCCTCAAACGTTCAAGACCCCATTCAGCGTTCTGTTTTCTCAGCGAACCCTCGGAGTTGAACGGATAGGTCACCACGGCGATGGTTAGCGCACCCTGGGCCTTTGCGAGTCGTGCGATGTGGCCCGCTGCGCCGGTTCCCGAACCGCCCCCCATCCCTGCGGTGATGATGGCGAGTTGGGTGTCGTTGGTGATGCGTCGCAGCACCATCTCCGATTCAAGGGCAGCAGCCTCGCCTTTGGTCGGATCGCCGCCGGCACCCCTTCCTCGCGCTGTTCTGCCAATCAGGACTTTTTCTTGAATTGGCGATTGAAGGAGCGCCTGAGCATCCGTGTTGATGGCGTACCCAGTCACGTAGGACGATTCGAAGAGTGATTCGTCAAAGAGACGGTTCACAGCGTTGCATCCCGCACCGCCCACACCGTAAACACGGATTCGGGGTTGGAGCGATTCAAGCAAGGCTCGCAATTCTTCATCGCTGCCTTGGTCGGGCGCCTGTTCGCGAATGGGGATCCGTTCCTCTTCATCGGTGAGTTCGAGCACACGTTCGATCAGATGGCGCATGAGCGAAGTTCACTTGACGACATTTTCAACTTGCCGCACCGGCCAAGTGTTCTCAGGTCGTTTTCACTCCCGACACCGAAACGCCGAATCAGTCACGAAGGCCTTCTTCAGTCACCTGGTAGACGCACTCGCCGTCCGGCAGGTTTGGAGAGTCGACCAAGCGAGCAATTCGGCGACCGCCCTTGGCCTTTCTGAGGTAGAGGCGGAAGGTGCTGGCGTGGGCGAGAATGTGGCCGCCGATGGGCTTGGTAGGGTCGCCCCACATCGCATCGGGCTTGGAGTGAACTTGGTTGGTCACAAGAACGAGGGCGTTGTTGATGTCCGCCAACTGCTTCAAATCTTTGAGGTGGCTGTTGAGCTTCTGCTGGCGGCGAGCCAACATGCCTCGGCCAATGAACTCGGCTCGGAAGTGGCTGGTGAGTGAATCAACGATGATCATCTTGACGTTCAAGCCCTTGCTCATCCGTTTGATCTCGTCGGCGAGCAACATTTGGTGAGCGGAGTTGTAAGCACGAGCGACGTGGATACGAGAGAGGACGTACTCGGGGTCGAGGCCATGGCCCCGCGCCATTTGCGTGATGCGCTCCGGGCGGAAGGTGTCTTCGGTATCGATGTAAAACACGTCCCCGTCAAGGCCTCCTTGGTCAACGGGCAGGGTGCAGTTCACGGCCAACTGGTGGCCGATCTGCGTCTTACCGCTCCCAAATTCCCCGTACACCTCAACCAGGGCTTGGGTTTCAAAACCGCCGCCGAGGAGGTCGTCAATGGATTGGACCTTGGAGCAGAGCTTCCGCACTTCACGACGGCGCTCGAGCAGGGCATCGCCGGAAACGAAGCCGCCGATGTTGGCCATTTTCTTGGCAGAAGCGATGATCTTGGCGGAGACTGCTTCGCCCAGTTCAGCTTCTTCAGCGAGGTCGCCGGGCGACATCACGGCCAAGGCGAGGAGTTCTTCAAAACCAGCTTCACGGAGTTTCTCAGCGGTTGCCGGTCCCACACCAGGCAGGTCTTCGATGGTCAATTGGACCTCCTCTTCCTCCGTCATTGGAGCGACCACCTCTTCCTTCGGTGCTTCATTCTTTTCAATTTCGATGTTCACGTTCTTCTCTGTTTTCGTCGGCATTCTTCATCCCTTCAACTCCGGCTGTGCTGGCGTCCCTATATGAACGGACGAAGGAGGGCGCGACGTGACTTCGCTTCTACGGCCGGCCAAGTTCTCCCTGTGGTTGCTCGCAGTTCGCTGTTTTTTCACTTTCACTTCTTATTTTGCAAAACGGAAAGTGAATCACTCGCTTCATCGGGCATTTCAATCATCAACGGATTTGGTGTGGATTCAAGCGCTTCGTAAAGCACGGTGACGATGTGATGGATAGAGATGGAATCGTTACCCGAATCAATGGTGACCTCCAATGTCCAGTCTCCGCTGGCAAGGTTGTATTGGCTGTGCGTCCACGTGGCTTCCTGCCCGTCGCCAATCTGTTCGGTGTGGAAGGCTTGTTGGTCCCCGTCGGGATCATTGAGGTGCCAGGTGGTCGTGACCTGCGTAGCGGGCACCAAATCCTCTGGATTTGAAATCGTGGAATCGACGGTGATTTTTTCCGCGATTGGGCAATCGCAATCGGGCGTGGTTGACACGGTCATGGTGGGGGGGTCGTCGGTGTTGCTTTGCGTCCAGTCGATGGTTTTGTCAATGCGAACGGTGAGGCTGATTTCGGCGTTGTTGTTCGCTTCATCGGTGGCGCTTAGGGTGACCGTAAATAAGCCGTGCGTGAGGTAGGTGTAGGAGAGTTCCGCCCGCTCGTTGGCGTTCACGGTCACGACGTTTCCCCCTTCGTCATCGTCGCCCGGGTCGAGCGTGAAGCTCTTCATCGCCCCAGCCTTGGAGGTTACGCGTGCGAAATCAAAACTCAATTCCACGCCTGTTTGCGTTAAAATGGCGTTGTTTTGGATGCGTTCGGTGATTGTTCCCGACGTCGAATCGTAATGCACGGCCATCGTGATGGGATTGCTGTCGTCCTGAACTTCACCAGCGAGGCACCCCGAGAAAGGCATGCAGAACAGGAGTGCGAGCATCAGCGCCGTGAGATGGCCGGTTGTTCGCATGGTCAGGGGGAGGGGTTTACACCTCAAGAAAGCACCCTTTTTCGGGAACCTGAAGCAAACGGTGGTTTGAAGACGGTGAACCGTGGCGGTTGGTTTAGCGAGGTGGGGTAGTCTGGATATCCCGTCGGGCTCATAACCCGGAGATCGATGGTTCAAATCCATCCCTCGCTACTCATCCGTACTGGTAGTAGTCGTGCTTTGGTTGCAGGCTGTCCAGCGCTGATTGCAAGCGTGCGTTAGCGGCTTGCTCACCGGCGAGAATGGCTGCCTGTTGCACGCTCAAGTCGGCCTGGGCTTTTGTGCAGGCATCGGCGTGCGCTGGACTTGCTGAAGCAGCGTGCCGCAAAGCGTCCAGCACTTCATCCAACGGTACCGCAGGCGACCCCGTCGGCTGAAGCACAAATGCACCGTTGGCCAGCACCACGCTCCCAGCGGCGTCGATCGCCCCGAGGAAGCGGGCGATGTGGGCTTTTGAGGGCATTGCACGGGTTGCGGCAAGGGAGGCTGCGAGGTGGCCCGGTGCGAGTTTTTCACATCGAGCAAACGCCTTTGATGCCGCCTTTGTTTTGCCTGCTGCGGCGTACAACCGACCGGCCCGAAGGTGGTCTTCGTGCTCGGGTTGCATCGCCTCCAGCATCTGTGGGGCATGCTTTTGCAGGACATTGACGAGGTTTTTGCGTTCGTTATGCATGCGTTTGATGGCTTTCATGCTCTGTTCGGCCTTGTTGCGCAGCAAGTAGACATCGCACATCAATCGGAGTCCTTTGAGCAGGAAGATTTGTTGTTGCGGGTCCCTTTTTTTCGTTGAAAGCATCAAGTCGCAAAATTGGGTGGCCATCACCTCGGAGAGCTCGAGTCGACCCTCCGCCATGTACCGCTCAATTTGGAGCAGCGTTTGGGACGGGTCTTGCATGCCGAACATGGGAACAGGTGAGGTGAGAACGCCGCCGGCTATGATGCCTTTGTTGAGGCGGGCCCGTCCATCGGCGTGTCCCTTTAGATACGTGCAGCACCGAAGGCCGGTCATGGACGAACCTTGCGTGGTGGCTTTGACCGGGACGCCCGGTGTGGGGAAATCGACCGTTGCGTCATGGCTTCAAGCGCGCGGATGGGGGGTGCTCTCGGTAGCTGAGCTGGCGGCTTCACACGGATGTCTTGAGGAAGTGGACCCGAAGGACGGCGCTGCTCCCATCGATATCCAACGTTTGGACGAAGCGTGGGAACCTCCTCGGTCGGGGCGATGGGTGGTCGACGGGCATTTGAGCCACTTTCTGGATGTTGATGCCATCGTCGTCTTGCGGTGTTCGCCCTCGGTACTCTCCCAACGTTTGACCCAACGAGGCTACGGTGAGGCCAAGGTTCGCGCCAACGTGGAATGGGAAATGACGGCAGGCCACTGGGCGGAGTTGTCGGAGTTTGAGGTCGACCTCCCCTTGTTGGAATTGGACGCCGGTGCGAACGAAACCGAAACGCTTGGTCACCGCATCGAAGCCTGGGTGGAGGAGGGCATGCCCTCGGAAGCGTTGGATGCTCACGTCTCCAGCGCCATCGATTGGCTTGGTTAATCCAACGATTCGGCGCGGTGGCCTCCACAAACCATAACACCCGTTCGGAGGTCGTTGGCCCATGGCCCTAGAGAAGATGCGCCGTCGCTGGGAAGCCGCGCTTCAGCCTGTGTTGCGGACGTTTCACCGTTTTTCGCCCGAAGCCGTGACGTGGATGGCCCTCCCGCTTGGGGTGGCCGGAGGTGTGCTGGCCATGTACGCCCCCGACAGCACCTCGGGTGGCGGCTGGTTGCTGGGTGGCGCCTTGATGATCGCCCTCGCCATGCTGTTTGACGGGTTGGACGGTTCACTGGCTCGGGCCAAGGGCGAGGTCACCCGCTGGGGCGATTACCTCGACCACACCATCGACCGCTTGCTCGACGCGACCTGGGTCGTTTGCATCAGCGCCTCCGTGTTCGTTGGTGACCTGGCGCTCGGTTTTGCCGCCGCTTTCTTGACCCTGCTCGGCTCGTACATGGGGACGCAGGCGCAAGCGGTGGCTGGGGCCCGAAATTACCGCGGCTTTTCGCGCGCCGATCGCACGGTGTTGACCTTGCTCTCGTTGGTCGTGATGGGCATCATGCTCATCGTTGGTGCGGATGTGAGCGCAACCTACCCCGCACCTTACGACCACATCAGCGTCAATCCGATGAGCCTCATCGTGTTCATTTCGGCCTTGGGCGGGGTTTGGACATTCTTGGTTCGGTTTCTGCAAGCAAAAGGCGAAATCAAGGCCTTGGACGAACGGGAACCCTTGCCTCAACCCAACCAAAACGAGGGCGCCGATTCAACATCGTGATGGCGCCTCTGTTTCGGGCTGAGGAAGGGCTGTTTTGACGCCTTTCAAGCGACATAGTGATAACGGACGAAGGCTACATATGCGTTGATGGGTAGTCCAACGGCTGAACAAAACGGAACTTTGCGCGCCGTCCTTCTTGCTGCGGTGATGCTTCTCGCCCTCGCCCCCCTTACGCCTGTTTCAGGGCAGAGCCCCGCCGACAATCATCAGGCGCACAACATCAGCGCTACCTTCGTCACGGCGACGGAAACCACGACCGTCACTTGGGAGAATCAAGTTTCCACCGACATCACCGTCCTGAACAACATGTTCTCATCAACGTACAATGTTTATCGCCACACTGCACCGATCAACACCTCCAATCTCGCCAGTTTAACCCCGTTCGCCACGGTGGACGTTTGCAGTAATACGGCCGCAGGGGGAAATCCGGGGTATTGTTCGGGCACCACTCATCCAGGGCATGCCGTAGCCTATCCGGTCGCCCCGGGGACCGACGGCCTGTTCTACTACGCCATCACCACGACGCTCGCCAACGGGAGCGAAATGGCGGATTTGTTGCCCGACGAATCGAACCTAACGACCCCAGTGACCGAAATAGCGCAACCCGTTCAGACCCCGTTCATCATCTCGGCTCAGTTTGATGCCACGGCCAGTGAAACCACCCTGACGTGGTTGAATTACAACGATATCCTCCCCGTTCACCCGACGACCGGCCCGAACGCCTTGCAGATTCGCATCTGGCAAACTCCGTATGAAATCAACCGTGGTAACGGCATTTACTTGCCCGGAACCACAACGCCGATCGCCGTTGTTGATGCAACCAACACCTCCTACGTGGTGACCGTTCCGCCCAACACCCAACGGGAAAGTTACTACTCAATCACCTATTTCTTGGCCAACCATACATACAACGCAACATCGGGGTTGTACGAGGATTACGAAGACCTCCGCTTCGTGGGGAAAAACACGCTCACTGACCCCGTGGTTGAGGACAACCGTCCACCCCCGCAACCCATTCTCTTGGGGGCCCAGTTTGTGCCGGTACCTCAGACGGGCACGGGACATACCAACCTCAGCTGGGGGGACGTGGCGTCCGAATCGGGTGAAACGTACAGCGTTTATCGGTCCGACCAGCCCTTCACGACCATCCTTCGCAACGATGTTGAACTCCTCGTTTCGGGCATTCTTGAAGGCATCAATTCTTTCAAAGTCCAAGTCCCGCAAGGTTTCCTCGGTTATTCCTACTATTGCGTCGTGACCGTGGATTCAACGGGCGTCATCAACACCGAAACAACCGGCGATTCCTGCACCAACGCCATCGAGGAAGATGCCTTCTACAATTGGGTGGCGGAACCCACCAACGTTCATGCTGAGTTCATCGGCGACCGGACGACGCGCGTCACTTGGGACGACCAACTGGGCATCGAGGGTGAAGTCTATCACATCTGGTACTCAACGTACCGAGTGAACACCGGCCAATTCGTAGAGAATGAGACCCTTGAATACTTGGGCACCGTTTCCGACAGCATCGGAACGTTTGATGCGCCCGTTCCCGACGGCGTGTATCGGACGAACTCGTTTTACTGGGTGACCTCCGAAGCCCTGTACGGCAACGTCAACGGGACCTACCATTTCACGGGCTTGATCCAAAATTTCTTCCAAGTGCCCTTTGAGGACACCCTTGCACCCAACCCACCCCGAATCAAGAATGCGTATTCCATCGGTTCGATGAACCTCGTGAGCCTTGAATGGTTCAACGAGGATGAAGCCAACGAGTCGTACGCCATCTGGCGCCATTACGGTGCGCCGTTCGGTGAAGACGAGAACGACATCTCCGACACCGACTCCGACGGATGGGAACTCGTTCTCGACGACATTTCCACCGGCCTCGAGACCGGGGATACCATCACGAGAGAATTCGACATCCCGCCCAACGTTGACCGTGAGGTGTGGTACGCCGTTTCCATCACCGATGAGTGGGGCAATTTCAACGGTGAGATCTTCGGTGGCATCGGTGGAAACGCCTTCAAGGTTCCAGAGGACACCTTGCTGCCCAACGCCACGTTAACCGTCGTTGACGGGGAAGGGGCTCCGTACGAAAGCACCACCATGGTGGCCGGTCAGTACAGCTTCCGCCTCCAGGTCAACGAAGACCTCGGCACCACACCAACCATCAACATCACCACCCTCGACGGTGCGGTACTGACCAACGACGAGGAACCCCTTTCCGTTCTCAACGACAATCGGAACAACCCCGAGGTTGGTCCACTTTACACCTACGACTTTAGCATCCTCTCGAACACCGACGCCGGGGACATGGTGATACGGGTCACGATGGAGGACGAATCCAACAACGAGGTCATCCAAACTTGGACGCACCTCTCCATCGATGCTCAACTTCCGCAGGTCAGCATCTTCTCGCCAACCCCCGCCTCTGACGGCTCAAAATACCTCTATGGAAACCGAATCAACATTCTCGCAGGCGCTGAAGACGACGTCATCATCACCACGTTCCAGTACCGATTTACGTACCATTTTGGTGGTGAAACCGGCTCGCCCGTGTCCACACCTTGGTCGGATTTGACGGGCATCACCGACGTGGACGGCAACAGCCGGGCACTCTCGGCCGATATGGAAATCTCGTCGGGCAACTTCGAAACCGGCAAACACGCCTTGACCGTCCGAGCAACGGACGGTGCAGGAAACGAGGTTCAAAAGCGCGTTGAGTTCGTGGTGGATTTCTGCCGAAACAACCTGGACGGCACCACGTATTGCAACTATGTTGAAGATCTCAAGCCACCGGTTGAACCTGAAACCATCACACCGGGCTATACCGACCCACCCTATGTGATGGTGTGGATTATCGCCTTGGTCAACCTGTTGGCGATTGTGGTCTCCCTCATGATCATCCGGGTTGGCATGTCCGGACCCAAGAAGAAAAAGCGTGGCGACGACGACGACGACGACGAATCGTGGATGGCGGAGTTCATCGGCACCAGCCAAGACCTCGATATGGATGCCGTCACCGGCACCGGGACCAAGTCCGATCCTTTTGCTGAGGAAGAAAAGAAGGAAGATGAGGCAAAAGCCGCTCCTGTCAATGATGATGACGATCCCTTCGCCATCAACATCGTGCAGCGCAAAGAGCGCCGTCGCCAGAAGAAGTCCGAACCGGAACCCGAAGAGGAGGATGAGGACGACGATGACGATGACGATGACGATGATGATGACGATGACGATGACGATGATGACGATGCGCCCCGCAAGAAACCCGTTCGCCGGGCTGTTGGCCGACGTCCAGCCCCTCGGAAGGCCCCCGTCAAGCGACGCGCGGTCAAGCGGAATTCGGACGATGATTGAACATCATCGCCCAACGCCACGAGGAGAGCGGCTTGACATGACCTTGCACGACGGTTTGAACCTTGCAAGGCATGCACATCGTGAGGTGATCTCATGAGGAAGCAAGAGAAGGTGGGGTACGGTCTTGTGGTCGTTGCAGTTCTTCTGATGCTCGCAGGGGCGGTTGGTATCACTCTCGAGGGCACCATCACCGACATCACCACCCCGAATCTTCCCGAACGGACGTTTTTCGCCGATGAAGCGCTTCCCGAGCAATCGCTTGCCGTGTTCGTTTCCGCCACCCTCACCTTGACGTGGGACCGCGAAGACATCTATGTCGTCATCGCTGATGAAGACGAGAAAAACACCTGCGAGTCCCAACCTCCCGGTTTGTTCAACCAAGGCCCCAGCACCACCTGCGGCCCTTTTGATACCGATTTGGTGGCTTCGGGAAGCGACGGAGAGAACGGGTTGAGGTGGGAGGTTCAGGAGGGCACGTACTTTGCCGGCATCGGCACCCTCAACCGAGACGGTCTTCCCGATGGAACGCAAGTGGACTTGGCGTATTCCGTGGACTTGAGCGCGGGTTTTGCCCTCTATTTCGTGTTCGCCCTCATCGGCGTTGCGGGCCTTGCATACACCCGGGTGGAGTAAATCACTCCACACCTTCGTAATAGGTGGCGACCGCTTCGTCGACTTCGTCCAAAATCGCCCGCTCGTCCAGCGTCAGGGTCGTCCCGTCTCGTCGCAAGGCCTGTCCGTTGACCCAGAGGTCAAGGCAGGTTGCGCCGTTAAAAATGAGGTTCGCGAGGTGGCGGTTGTCCGAGCGACCTCGGGGTCGCATCCGAACATCCTCAAGGTCCCAAACGGCCCAATCTCGACTCCCTTTCGTCGCCAAATCCATGGTCTCGACGGCTGGAAGCAACGTGGGGTCCCAGTGGTCGTGGCGCTGCACCAGCGAGGCGAGTCGTGCCTCGCCCTGCATGTTGAGCCCGTTGCCCGAGGAGGCCGCACCGTCGGTTCCCAGACGCACATCAACGCCCTCTTCCATGTAGGCGGGAAGCGAAAGGGTTCCACCGCAAGCCAGCTTCATGTTTGACGAGGGGCAGTGGACCGCCGTAGCCTCGTGCTGCTTAAGCAAGCGAATTTCGTTTTTCTTCACCCACGATGCGTGGGCGCAGACGGTACCGGGCTGAAAGAAATCGATGCTGTCGAGGTATTCAACGGGGTACTTCCCGGTTTTTGCGTGGCAGTCGGCGACTTCCTTCCGAGTTTCGCTGACGTGGATGTGCAAGCGCCCGTTCCGTTTCTCTGCCAGTTCCGAGGCTCTGCAAAGGGTGTCTTCCTCACACAAATACACCGAATGGGTCGCGATGGCGTACTGGACCGGATCGTCGGGCCGGTTAGCGGCAAGCAAACCGTCGAGCTCACTGAGGGCCGAGGACGCATCTGGATGGCTTGGAAGCGCGGCGTCGCTCACCGGTCCGCCGACCAAGCCACGCAAGCCAGCATGATTGAGCACCTCGCCCGTGACATGTGGAAAGAAGTACATGTCTGCAGCGAAGGTGCTGCCGGTGCGGATCATCTCCGCTGCTGCGCACCGTGAACCCATCCGTACGTATTCGGGTGTGATGCGGGATTCGGTGGGAAAGATGGCTTCGTTCAACCACCGGTGAAGCGGAAACCCGTCGCTGAAATCCCGCGCATTGAGTTGCATGGCCAAATGCGTGTGCCAGTTTTGGAAGCTGCGAGTGATGAGGCGCTTGGAACCGTCAATCTCCTCCAACACGTCCTCATCGCCGTTTGATGGCGTCCATGACCCGTCGGCGTGAAGCAGCACATCACCGGCGACGCGTTGCCCGCCCCGGTCGTAGAGGACCGTGTTTCGGTAGCGCACCGGAGCAGGCTCGCTCATGTTGGGTCCTGCGCTCCATGCTTCAAGAATGCAGAGGTTTGCACCGACTGCCTTATCTTTGATTGGGACAGCGGCAGGTTGCCGCCACTGTGGCTTAGTTGGTAGAGCATCTGATTCGTAATCAGAAGGTCGGGAGTTCGAGTCTCCCCAGTGGCTCCTCACGCTTTGCGAGGTCCGGCCTTGATGTCAATGCCGAACGCTACGGCGCTTTGTTCAAGGCTCACGACACCGGGAAGCGGTCGCCCGGCGATGTAATCCAAACAAGCACCACCGCCGGTGGACACGTGACCCATCTTGCCCGCCAGCCCCCGCTTGGTGACCAGCGTGGCGGTGTGGCCGCCGCCCATGACGGTGAAGGCCGAGGATTCCGCGCATGCATTCAACATCTCGACAGTGCCGAGCGCGAAATCGTTGTTCTCAAAGACACCGGCAGGGCCGTTGAGGATGACGGTGCCGGCCTGTTTGATGGCGGTGGAGAGGTGGACAACGGACTTCAGACCAAGGTCGTGGAAGGGGGCATCGAGTGGAAAATCATCGATGGAAAGGTCCACTCGGTTCCCCTCGATGTTGGCGGCAACGTCCACGGGAAGGTGAATTTTGTTGCCGTGGTCTTCGATGAGTTCTCGGGCTCTTCGGACGGTTTCGGGCCACTTTTTGCCGATTTGGGATTTGAGAAAATTCCGGTTGCCTTCACCGATGTCATAACCGGCCAGGTCGAGCAGCAAGTTGGCCACGCCGCCGGTGGGCCACAGCGCATCGGCGATACCGTTACGCAACATGTTCTCGGCGACCTCGATGGAGTCGTCAACTTTGACACCGCCCAACACGGCAAGGCACGGGCGTTTTGGGGATTCCAAGGCCTGATCGAGTTTGCTCAATTCGTTGTTCATCAACTCGCCTGCCACGCAGGGCAGCAGGCTCGTGAAGCCGACGATGGAAGGCGTTGAGCGGTGGGCACAGGCGAACGCATCGTTGACGTACATATCGGCGACGCTCGCCAGACGTTGAACCAGTTGGGTGTCGGCCATCGCCGTCAAATCACCTTTGACCGTCACTTCTTCTTCGTCCATTCGGACGTTGTTCACCATCAACAATTGACCAGTTTCAAGCGCTTCAATGGCTTTCATGGCCTTTTCCCCGTGAATGTCCTCCACCCATTTGACTTGACGGCCGAGAAGCCGACCCAGTTCACGGGCGTGGCCCAAGGTGCTCGTGAAGTCGTCGAGACCCGGCCGGGATTGGTGGGCGAGCAGGATGACCTTCGCTTTGGACAACTTTTGGAGCGTGGGCAGAATGGCCCGTATTCGTGTGACGTCCAAGAAGGTCTTCGTGGCAGGGTCGAGGGGGCTGTTGATGTCAACGCGGAGCAAGACGGTTTTCCCGTCAACCTTGACATCGTCCAAGGACAGGACCTTTGCCATTGGCTCTCCGAGAGGCTGTCGGTTTTTCATCCCTCGCTCTGCCTTACGCCCCCTGGACCTCAGCAGGGTCGAGCGTCAATCGGCCCGACGGGGGCGATGGCGTCGCCTTGATGGCACGTCAAAGCGCTTATTGTTCCGTGGACAGGTCGTCGAAGTCCTAACGTCAAGCATTGGCGGTTCTCATGGGGTGCGTAGACGCGCGTCTCGCCCCCGGTCCGGGCGCGAAAGGTGATAAGGCCAGCGAACCCCTTGGCCTCCATGGCCGATGAACCGCCCCAAGAGCCTGCACCTTTGGAAGGTGCTCGTCGCCGGGCTTCAACCGCAACGTCGGCTTTTGGGGTGTCCCGTCGTGAAGGCCACGACGCCAGCGTGTACTACACCAGTCGGCTTAACGAAGACCTCGTGAGTTCGCGCGAAGTTGGCTCGGAGCAGGCCTTGCCGACCGCCTATGCGAACAGCGTCCTTTGCGGTGATGCGCGAACCCTGCCGCTTCCTGACAACTGCGTTCACCTCGTCGTCACCTCGCCGCCCTACAACGCTTCCAAAGAGTATGATGAAAACCTCTCGTTGCCCGAATACTTGGCCCTGCTCCACGATGTGTTTGCCGAATGTTACCGCGTGCTTGCGCCGGGCGGTCGCATGGTCGTGAACGTGGCCAATCTTGGACGGAAACCCTACATTCCGCTGTCTTCGCACATCAACGTCATGATGGGTGAAATCGGTTTCTTGATGAGAGGTGAAATCATCTGGGACAAATCCGCCAGCGCAGGGTCCTCCTGTGCGTGGGGTTCGTTCCAATCGGCGTCCAACCCCTGTCTTCGCGACGTGCACGAATACTTGCTCGTGTTTTCCAAAGGCGACTACAAATTGCCCCGTACCAAAGCTCAACGAACTGAGGGTCGCTTGGACACGATTCCACGCGACGATTTTATTCAACACACGAAGTCGATCTGGTCGTTTGCTACCGAGCGGGCTTCAAGGGTGAACCATCCTGCACCGTTCCCCGTTGAGTTGCCCAAGCGATGCATCGAAATGTACACCTTTGCCGGCGACGTCGTCCTCGACCCGTTCAACGGTTCGGGCACCACCTGCGTGGCTGCAAAGATGCACGGGCGCACCTACATCGGGGTCGACCTTTCTCCCGCGTATTGCAGCATTGCCGAGGAGCGGTTGGCGACCGTGGCCGAAGTCTCGCTAGAGACGATACGCATATGATGCGGGCAAGCCGGCCGAACGGGTTTTGAACGGTTGCCCGCCACCCACGACCATGACCACTTGGTCCCCCGCCGATATCGTTGGCCCCGATGGGGAGGACTGGCGGGTCCCTGCGGCCGAACTCGAGGCTCGCCAACGTCGCTTGGGTGCCATGTTGGCCGAGGCTGGGTTGCCAGGGGCGCTCATCCAACACCCCGTCGACCTGTACTATTATGCAGGGGGACGTCAGGACGGCTCGTTGTTCGTTCCCGCCAAGGGCGCTGGAGGCAGCGAGGAAGCCGGCGGCGACGGGCCCGTGGCCTTTGTTCGTCGTTCGCTGAAGCGGGCGGTTTGGGAAGCGGGCGGCGACGATTCACCGCATGTAGTGACGGCCTTCCCAAGGCTTTCTACACTGGCCCAAACGCTCGGCGAGATGGGCGTCACCGCTTCCCCTGGGCTGCAGTTTGGTGAGGCGCCGGGCTCGTTTACGGCTCGCTTTGCTTCCGCCTTGGCCTCCTTGGGCGAGGCCGGCGATGTTACCGCTACGGTTCACCGTCAGCGGGAAATCAAATCCGCATGGGAACTGGAGCAGATGGAAACCGGAGCCGCCGTGCAGTTTCGCATGTTTGAGGCGGTCCAGGCCATCGGCGGTGAGGGTGTGAGTGAACTGGACATGGTGGCCGCCGCAGAAGCCGTGAGCCGCAGCGAAGGCTTTGGGGGCAGCGTGCAGATGCGTCGCTATCCGCTGCAATGCGACCGTGGCGTGATCGTCGCGGGACGAGCCGGCGGCATTCCGTCCTTCTTTGATTCCGCCGTTGGCGGGACAGGCCCACATCCGCTTGGAGGAATGGGTTCAGGATTCACCCGTGTCAAGCGGGGCGAGCCGGTGCTCGTTGACCTCGTTCACGCTCACCGCGGCTACATGGTGGATGCCACCCGCATGTTTGCGGTTGGCGGCCTGAACGAGGTCTGGCAAACCCGTCTTGACGACATGATGCTGGTGAAGGAAGAAGTCGTTGACGTGCTTGACCAGGGCTTGAACTGCAGCGATGCATGGCAAGCCGGTCTTGCGCTGGCGACCGAATTGGGGTACGCCGACCATCTGATGGGGGCAGCGCCCGACCAAAGCCGCTTTTTGGGCCATTCCATCGGCCTCCAACTCGATGAATCCCCGGTCGTGGCCGCTGGATTTGACCGTCCACTGCCGGTGGGCGGGACGATGGCGATTGAGCCGAAAGTGGTCTACGGCGAGGGGACCGTCGGCACCGAGGACACGTGGGTTCGTGACGAAGACGGCATGCGCCCGCTCACCGCCGACGGTGGTTTGCCTTGGCTGATGGAGTGGGATGCATGACACAAGACGCGCACGGAGAAGAGATCTGCAATAAAACATCGGGATGGACCCGCGAGGATGTCGGTAAGCGCATTCCTCAACGGGAAACCCCCAACGGCACATACTACAACGAACTCGTGGTCAACGTCTTCTGTTCGATGTGCGGTGCAGAATTCATCGGCCCCTCCCGAGAGGCCGGTGGCTTCCTCGGTGGCCACGAATGCCTCCACGCTTGGGAATTCAACCAGGTGATGGGAAGGGACGACGGTCTCACCGAGTAAGTCATCACGCCGCACCACATCATTCAAGGGCGGCACACCACCAACCCGGCCCATGGTCGCGAAACCGTACTCCTCCAGCCACATTGCCGCCGTTTCCGCCCACTACACGACCATGCGACTCTCGGGGGAGGTCAAGGACCGGTTGGTGACCTTGCTGTGCGAGGAGCTTGACCGGCTCGTGCCCCAAATGGAATCCCAAACTCTCTCCCAAGACCCCGAGCGAAAGACGCTTGACGACCCTCTACGCAGCCGCTTGAACTACAACCGGACCCGAGAGTTGATGATCGACCGCATTGAGCACGTCGATTCCGTGGGTTCTGCTGCCGTCCAAGCTGGTATCGATCATCTCGAACAGCACCTTGCCCAACTGCTTCGTCATGCCTCCGAAGCGGCCGAACGTGACCGCGTGGCGACCATTAAACCCCGTCATCTGGACCGTGCGGTCCTGAACACCTCCCCCAGCGATGAGCATGACGGCGATGACGGGGACGACGATTTGAGTGCGGCGGAAGAATTTGTTGCCAGTCAAGCCGGTGGTTTGGTGACACCTACGGCGCTGCTTGCGATGGCCAAAAGCATCGCTGGCATGGCGGTGACGCGAGAGGCTTTGGACGAATTGTTGGACCTCTACGCTGAGGTCCTCGAGGACCTTGAGGAAGACATCCGAAACCACGCACAATTGGGCAGCAACCCCGTGCACTTCATTGAATCCATCAACGCCATGAAGGGCATGATGACCTTGGGTTGGATGCGTTCTCGCTTGACCCGTGCGGCGGACCACGCCAAAGGCCGAGGCACCAAAGTCATCGAACTCCAAGACGTCATCAACAGCCAATCCTACGCTTAGGTGAACTCTGTGTTGGTGCAACCATTGACCGACCCGGGAGAGATGCTCGGGTTTGAACGGCCTGCCGTGCTCGTTTTGGGACGGCCGACGTGCGATGACTGCACGGCATGGTACGCTGCGTTGGCTGAATGGTCGGCCGACGTTCCCGTCGATGTGTTCGGCCTCGACCTGACCACCGAACAGGGCGTTGCCTTCAAGGCAGCCAACCCTTGGACGGCGCACATCGATTTCATCCC
>JAUREJ010000097.1 GCA_030827475.1 Candidatus Poseidonia sp. | reverse complement strand
AGACGCGCACGATGCTTCGCGAAAGCATGCACCGATCATGACGACAGCAGATCTTGCGCTGAAGTTTGATCCTGCTTACCTCAAGATCTCGAAAGACTTCTATGCAAACCCAGACAAGTTTGCCGACGCTTTCGCTCGTGCCTGGTTCAAACTGAACCATCGCGACATGGGTCCGAAGGCTCGTTACTTGGGCAACTTGGTGCCAAAGGAAGATTTGATTTGGCAAGATCCAATTCCAAAGCCAAGCAAAGTGCCGACTGCAGCAGATGTTGCAAACCTGAAGAAGAAAATTCTCGCAAGCGGACTTTCAGTTTCAGATTTGGTCTTCACAGCATGGGCATCAGCTTCAACATTCAGAGGCACAGACAAGCGTGGCGGTGCAAACGGCTCACGTGTTCGTTTGGCACCTCAGAAAAATTGGGAAGCAAACGACCCAACTGAATTGGCGAAGGCTCTCAAGGTTTACGAGGCTCTAAGTGCAGAAACAGGCTTCTCGATTGCCGACTTG
>JAUREJ010000096.1 GCA_030827475.1 Candidatus Poseidonia sp. | reverse complement strand
GACGAGGTAGGCCCGGAACATCAAATCGTACAACCCTTGTCCCATTTCGCTTCCGTTTCGTAGAAACCGGTCAACAAACCAAACGATGATGAAAACGGTCCCAAAGGCAAAGAAAACGATTGACGAAGTTTGTTTGTCTGACAAGTTTTGGAATTCCGTTCCAACGAAGATCAAACCGATGAGAGCAAGCAATCCTGCGGTATTGGCCATAATCCCGTGTAAGAAAAGAGGGTTGGTACCGTCTCCTCGAATAAATTTGGTACGTGAAACAAATTGCCCGAGGTTTCGGCTGAATTTCATCGGGATGAAAATCGCGTTGAGGATGATGATGGCGAAACTCACGCCAAAGAGAATCGTGGTGATGATACCCGTATCGGAGGCCGCAATGAAGAGGGCTGCAAAAAGAACACCGAAATTGATGGCGAAGTTAACAAGCCATGAAATTCGCCGATTCATGTTTGAGGCGAGTTCATAATCATCAGCAAGGCCCATTGGCCGTGCTTTCGGTGCCTTT
>JAUREJ010000095.1 GCA_030827475.1 Candidatus Poseidonia sp. | reverse complement strand
TGAAGACCAAGATGAACATGCCCGAGGCCTTCATGAAGAAGTGGATCACCCAGCAGGGCGAGAAAGCCCCAAGCATGGAAGAAGTGGAGGAGCAATGGCCCAACACCGAAAAAGCGATGCGCTGGCAGTTGATTGAAGGCAAACTGGTCCGCGAGCACCACTTGCACGTCCACAAGGAAGAGTTGGTAGCCCACGCGGTGGCCATGGTGAAGAGCCGTATGGCACAGTTTGGCCAAATGATGGACGACGCGCAAGCCGAGCAGTTGGCGATGAGCGTCTTGCAAAATCGGGAGCAGTCTGAACAGCTTTCGGAACAGCTTTTGCAGGACAAGATGATGGCGTTCTTCAAGGGAGCTTTTACGCTCAAGACCAGCAAGAGCACCTATGCAGATTTCCTTAAATTGGCCAATAGCAACAAATAACTTCCGTCATGGATCTAGGTAAAGAATTTCAGCGCTATGCCATGCTCGACAAGGGCATCAGCAGTTTGACCATGCAGCACTATGTCGAGAGTTCCTTGACAC
>JAUREJ010000094.1:289-535 GCA_030827475.1 Candidatus Poseidonia sp. | reverse complement strand
CTCAAAAATGTCCTTGTTCAATTGACGCGCTTCCGGACTGGTGAATGGCAAGCGCAATTTGATGAAGGTATCCGCCAATCCCTGAACCCCCAATCCAATGGGGCGGTGCCGCATATTTGAGTTTCGCGCCTCAGGAACGGGATAATAATTCACATCAATAACGCAATTCAAGTTCTTTGTGACCTTGTATGTGACGTCAAAGAGCATCTCATGATCAAACGCTCCATCCTCCACGTATTTGGGAAG
>JAUREJ010000094.1:0-280 GCA_030827475.1 Candidatus Poseidonia sp. | reverse complement strand
TAGGAAGGGCGATAGAGGCCAAATTGCATACGGCGACTTCGTCCGGCGCGGTGTACTCAATGATTTCGGTACACAGGTTGGACGAGCGTATGACCCCCAAGTTCTTTTGATTCGATTTTGAGTTACAGGCATCCTTGTAGAGCATGTAGGGGGTTCCCGTTTCGATTTGGGCCTCCATGATTTTGGTCCACAATTCGCGTGCGGCGATGGTCTTTCTTCCCTTCCCTTCGGACTCATATTTGAGGTAGAGCGCCTCAAACTCGGCTCCATACGTATCGCA
>JAUREJ010000093.1 GCA_030827475.1 Candidatus Poseidonia sp. | reverse complement strand
CGTGGGCAAATCGCACGCTTAAGATGTTGGAAAACCGTTCAAAGTAGCGATGGAAGGGATCAGAATCGTGCGCGAAGAAGAGGACGGCATCAGCGTGATGCAGGCGCTGCAAATTCTTTCCCGGAATGCCCATCGCAACACGTCCCGCTGGGAATTGGTGGAGAAGCAGGTGTTCAAGAATGGACGCCTTGAAGAAACACACGAATATGTGGTGAGTGTTTATGACATCCCTGATTCGCAGTTTGAGCCAGCCAAGTTTCTTGTTTTTGAAGCCGTAGCAATGGCAAAGGCTTACATCATGGAAGGCATTGAAGAGCAACTTGCTTCCATTCGCGAAGAAGACGACGAAGAAGACGACGAGCGCTCGGTGGATACGACGATCTCAGCGTCAACCTCGACGACGACGACCACGACGACGACGACAAAGACGACAAGTGGAGGCGCGCAAGTGCCCGGTGCGACCGTGCCTGGAGAACTCCCGACCGCACCCAAGCAAAAAGCCGTGGTTCGTAGACGTAAAATCGTCGCCAAGCAAGCGGGGACGTCA
>JAUREJ010000092.1 GCA_030827475.1 Candidatus Poseidonia sp. | reverse complement strand
CAATCCGATCAGCAGCAGGGCCAGCAGCTGGACCAGCAGAGCGAGAACGACAACGACGGCGACGGCATCCCCGACGACCTCGACAACGATGACGACAACGACGGCATCGTCGACGCGCTCGACCCCAGCCCCATGGACCACGACAACGACGGCATTGTCGACTCTGAGGACAACGACGACGACGGCGACGGTATCGATGACGAGACCGAAGTCAACGACGGCGACCCCAACACCGACATCTACGACCACGACAACGATGGCATCAACGACGCAGTCGACCTCGACCGCGACAACGACGGCATCGACAACCGCAACGACCTGTCGGAGACGGGCGAGGACCTGTCCCGTGACCACGACAACGACGGCATGAACGACGCTGTCGACGACGACGACGACAACGACGACATCCTGGACGTCGACGAGGTTGACGGCGCCACCGGTAACTACCGCTACGACCACGACAACGACGGCATCTGGGACCTCACCGACACGGACGACGACAACGACGGCCTGTCGGACTGGTTCGAGCAGAACGACGGCAACCCGCTGACTGG
>JAUREJ010000091.1 GCA_030827475.1 Candidatus Poseidonia sp. | reverse complement strand
ATGATTTCGGAATGGATGAACACGATGGTATCCCATCGGCTCCAGACCTTGACGAAGCCTCAAGAGAGTAAATCGTTTAATCGATTTTGGGCAATTGCATGCTTGATTGAGCGCGCAATTCGTCGTCCTGTTGACATGAATTCTTCGTTGCTATCAGAATAAGGTGAGCCACCAATAAAGGGATTTGAGCCAGCGACAATTCTTGCGCTGATTTCAAACACTTTGAACTCAAGTTTGTCCGTGACAATCGTCTCCAAGCAAAAAGGACCCAACATACCTTTGCCATCATCTTCGAGGTTGAAAGAAGCTGCAACAGTTCCCTCTGCCATTTCAAAGGCTCTAGGGAGCAAAGATTCTCGGATGACAACTGGTTGGTTACCAGTCACAACAAATGAAGGTTCAAGATTCATTTCACGCAAATCACGCAATGAACCAAGTTTGTAGAATTCATCGACATTGCTCTCATCTCTTCGATCCATCGACATCAGTTCTAATTTCCCGAGGTTTTTTCCTGCTAAGTTACCCGTTCCTCTGACTTGATAGCCGTCGGTGCTAATTGGGTC
>JAUREJ010000090.1 GCA_030827475.1 Candidatus Poseidonia sp. | reverse complement strand
TGATTTTCTTTATCGTTTGCTACGAAATGTTGTTTTGAAAATTCTGCGCCTTCAATAATTGTAGTGGGCAACTAAATAACTAATTTAGTTGCTTTGATTTACTCAAAAAACTAGGCGTTGAGGTTATTGCTCTCAACGCCTAGCTTACGATGCAGTTGAGCTATAAAGATGATTACGCGGCGTCTAGTAGTTCTCGCAAGACATACGGCAAAATTCCACCGTGTAGGAAGTAATCGACCTCTATCGCGGTGTCAATGCGTGAGAGGAGGGTGACTCGCTTCTTGCTTCCATCTTTTCGCGTAATCACGAGTTCAATATCTTGTTGAGGTTTTAATCTGTCTAAGCCCACGATATCGAATGTCTCGTTTCCAGTTATGCCAAGTTTTTCCGCGGAATCATTTCCTTTGAACTGCAAAGGAAGAACGCCCATTCCAACGAGGTTGGAGCGGTGAATGCGTTCAAAACTTTTCGCGACCACTGCACGCACGCCAAGGAGTTGCGTTCCTTTTGCTGCCCAGTCTCGAGATGATCCCGTGCCGTATTCCTCACCTCCAAATACGACCGTGGGAGTCTTGGT
>JAUREJ010000089.1 GCA_030827475.1 Candidatus Poseidonia sp. | reverse complement strand
ACGGCAGCGGCGTCGCCTCCGAGGCGGACCGCATCGCCTGGGCTCCGCCGAAGACCTCGCTTACGGCGGTGTTCGCCTTGGGCGCGCTGCTCTCCATCCTCGTCTATTTCTCGCCGTGCGCCTTCCCCGTGCTTCCCGGCTTCATTTCCTACTACCTCTCGCTCGGCGCCCGCGAAGACGAACTGATCGAGGCCGGGAAACTGAAGACGCGCATGCCGCGCTCGTCGCTCATCGGCCTGCTTGCCGGGCTTGGCATGCTGACCTTCTTCGCCTTCATCGGGATCCTTGCCGCGGTCATGGGCGAGGCCTTCGCGCGCTCCGGGATCATCCACTACATCGCCATCGGGGTGGCCATCCTGCTCATCGTCCTTGGGAGCATGATGCTCGTGGGCGTCACGAGCCACCTGATGGGCTTCGTTCAGAAGTGGGTGGACAAGTGGTCCACCACCGAAGCCGACGAGACCTTCACGCCGCGCCGCAACATGTACCTCTACGGCTTTGGTTACGCCGCGGCCAGCATCGACTGCACCGCCGCGGCGGTCCTGCCCTTCGTGGTCTTCCTCGCAACGCTCGGACGCACCGC
>JAUREJ010000008.1 GCA_030827475.1 Candidatus Poseidonia sp. | reverse complement strand
GCCGACAACTACACGTCAACCACATGGGTGGTTGAGGTGGACGGTGTTGAGGGCGATGCACTTGAGGCCTTGGCCTCCAAACTCTCGGCCGATGCCCGTGTATCGGGAGCCGAGGACTGGTCGAGCACCCACAAGGTGGTCGAGCGCAACGGCGGGCTCATCTTCGGAACGCCCGGCCTGCTTTCGTTGCAGTTCGTCGTGGCCAGCGTCGCTGCTGTCGCTTCCAGCTTTGTGTTCCTCTCGCTCGTGCTCAGCCAGCGACAAAAGGAATTGGCGGTCTTGCAGGCGATTGGGGCTTCGCCCAACCAAATCATCCGTCTCGTGTTGTTTGAGATCCTCTCCATCGTGATGGTCTCCATGGCGCTGGGCATCGTGCTCGGTGTTGGCCTGGCGTTGTCGTTCAACGGGTTCTTCGACGTCTTCGGCTTCATCTTCCAAATCTTCGGCGGTTCAACCACCACCATCCAACGAACACTGGTGTACCCGTGGACCCAGATCATTCTGGTGTCCCTCGCCGTGTTCGCAGCCGTGGTCGTGGCGCTGTTGGTGACGACTCGACGGGCCTTGAAGGCGGATTTGGCCAGCGTGCTGAAGGGGGAGTGAAGATGAGCGAAACGATTCTGCAAGCCGATGGCCTCTATCACGTCTATGAATCGAAGGCCGAGGACGGCAACGTCGTGGCGCTCCGCGGCCTTCACATCAACATGAAAGCCGGCGAAGCCATCGCCGTGGTCGGTCCCTCCGGTTCCGGAAAATCCACCCTCATGAAGTGCCTTGGCGGTTTGATGAAACCGAGCGCAGGTTCGGTCAGTTTGGCCGGCAAGAACATGACTCGGCTCACCGGTCAAGAACTGGTTGAACTGCGCCAAAAGACGGTCTCGTTCATCTTCCAAGAAGGGAACCTGTTGCCCGACTTGAACGCTCGGGACAACGTTGCCCAACCGCTTCGCCACCAAGGGGTCGCCTCAAAGAAGGCGCTTGCGCTCGCCGATGCCATGCTCAAACGTCTCGGCATGGCCCACCGGATTCAAGCCCTGCCCGCCATGCTCAGCGGTGGTGAGCAGCAGCGCGTCGCCATCGCTCGGGCGCTCATCACCCAACCTCGCCTCATCCTTGCCGACGAGCCCACCGGGGCGCTGGATCCCGTGACCAGTCGGGAGGTCTTGGCGCTGTTCAAGGACCTGCACAAAAACGACGGGGTGTCCTTCCTCATCGTGACCCACTCGAAGGAGGTCGCTGCTTTCGCCAACCGGTCGCTGGAATTGCGAGACGGCCGCTTCGTGGCTGAACACGGGGAAGGCGTCAACGTCGAGGACTTGAGTCAAGACCGTGAACTCATCATCGACGAGACGGGCACCGTCACGCTGCCTCCCGACCTCTTGGTCAGGCTCGGCGGTGCCGGACGCTACACCGTGGGCAACGTTGCGAGCGGTTACATCTCTCTTCAGGGCGAAGCCGTGGAGGCGATGGGCAGGATGGAACTCGCCTCGGCCTGCCCTGCGTGCAAGCACGATTACGGTACGGGTGACGACCAGTTATGCCCCTCGTGCGGTTCAAGTAGGCCGATGATTGAGGTCAAAGCGTGAAGCAATGGGTGACCTTTGTCGGCTATTTGGAGGGCTTTTCCTTCCTCGTCTTGATGTTCTACGCCATGCCGATGAAGTACTTCGCCGGCGAGCCCGAAATGGTTTCCGTGTTCGGCTCCATCCACGGCGGCCTGTTCGTGACCTATGTCGGCCTGTTGCTGATGGGCGTGGGCAAGCACTGGAACCGCACGGCGCTGATGCACGGCTTCATCGCAGCGGTGGTGCCCGCAGGGCCGTTTTTGTTTGAAGGAATGCTCTCGGGTGGCGAATACGACCTGTGAAACAACTGATGTTTCGGAAGATGTTGTGGAAGCATTATAACACCGGCGTGTGATCGGGCCCTAAGGGGTTATTAAATGGAAATAAATAATATCTTGAAGCCGAAAATCTGGTTGATTTTGACCGCCGCCATCCACACTTTTGTGGGTGTGCTGTCAACCTACGACCCATCAAACGACAACGAAACCATGATCCTCGGAATCATGTTGATCATTCCGGTCTACATGCTCTATGCGGCGTTCATGACCGAAGGCCAAGCACAAGCACGTTTAGCCGCTGTGTTCGCCGGGCCCATCGTGGTTTGGTTCCTCATCTGTGCTAGCATGGGGTTGGAAGTCACTTTCGCCACGGAGAACATCGTTTGGGAATTTTCGCCTGAGCTCATTCCACCGCTCCTCTTCTGGGGCATGACGGCCCTATCGGGCGTCATGGGCTGGAACATGGATGAAGCTGCACCCGCTGCGGAGGCCTGAACATGGATTGGAAGAACAAAGTTCTGAATCCCAAAGGTTGGCTCATGGCCTTCGGTCTCCTCTTCATCTTGATGGGAACCGGCAACTACCTTACGGCAGAAACCGCCTCTGAGACGGCCTATCCAGACCCGACCGACCGGGACGTGTTCTACGAGCAGACCTTTGGCCTGTTCACGGTGGCTATGGCCGTCATGGCGCTGACCACCGCGTTGGTCGTCAAGGGCCGACCATTGTCCATCCTCGCAATGACCTCCTCGGGCGCGATGATTGTGATGATGTCCCTGCATTACATGGCAGGGGAAGCCGTTGATTATGGCTACAACGATCCGGCTGTCCTTGGTGTAGTTCTCGCCTTAATCGCTACGATGGGTGTTTCCGGTTTCCTTCATCTCAACGATGAGGAAGCCGAAGAAGCACCTGCAGCCGAAGCCTGAGTCGAAACAATTCGCTTCAAGCGGCTTTGACTCCCTCAGGCCAGAGCACGAGAATCAGCGTCTTGCCCCGCGTTTTCGGCGTGTGGGTCGTCTCTCGGTCCATCCACACGATGGATCCGGTGGGGTAGGTGCCGTCTTGGTCCCAAACTTCACCCTGCAGCACGACGTAGCACTCGCCACCGGGATGGCTGTGGGGCATGAAGGCGTCCACTTCCACCTCGGACTGGGCTTCGTAGAGCACGAGCGAGGTTGCATCTTCGCGCTTGAGCTTGCCCAGGCGCACACCGGTGCCGAAATCCTTCCAGGAGACGTTCTCAGCGAGCCATGCTTCGTCGATGTTGAACCCGAGCCAGTTGGACATGTCGTGGGTGAAGACCATGCCACGCCCAGCGGGCGGTGAATCATCATCCCTTCGGTGAGACGGTCAGGTTCATCACTCGGCTTCGGACTGTGCCTGCAAGCGGTCCTTGCGCAAGACGTAGAACCAGAGGACGGCGAGCGCTCCCACGTTGGAGAACCACACGATGGGGGTGGACCAGCGCACGCCGTCGAACATGGCATTGGAGATAGGGTGGAACACCGGCGTGGGGAAGAACTGGAGGGTGTGGGTGGGAATGTCAAGGGCGATGTGGACGTACCAGGGTGCCCAGAGCAGGAACGCGAGTTTCAGTGGGTTGCCGCGATGCTGAACGGCAAATTGGTCTTCAAGGCGCGAGCCGTGGAAACGGGTGAACAACCACCACGAGAGCAGCAAGCACAGGGTGACCACGACGGCGCTGTGGCTGAAACGGTAGATGTCCCAGGCGATGGCGGGAAAGTCCGAGGTCAAGGTGTTCTCGTCCACGCTCGTGCGCTCGAGGCCGTAGGCGAAGGAGTAGATGAAGGAGGGGATGAAGGCGAGCAGGTCGGGCAGGACGCTCATCGGTCCGGCGACCTTCCAGTTGACGTCTTTGCGGGTGACGAGGACGCCCCAGAGCCAGTGGGAGAAGACGTCCATGGCAACCCCTGTTAGCGCTTCCACTTGAAGCCGTGCTTTTGCGGAGACACACCGTGCTGAGTGTCATTTTTTGCGTTTGGTTGAAGTGTGAGTTGCTGATGTCGGTGTGAAGCAGCATGGCCGCCAGCCCCCTCGCCCTCCCCGCGTTTCCCCCTGCGGGACCTTGGGACGCGTACGTGCTGTTCATCCTCTGGCTGCCCTTCATCATCCGCGCCGTGATCCTCGCCAAACCGATGCGTCAAGTCATCAACAAACTGTCTCCACATGCCGGTTGGGCCGTCAAGCAGTTGCGCACCCTGCCCGTCAAAGGCATGGGCTTGCTCGTGTTCAACGAAATCTTCGCCTTCCTCATTCCCCCCCTCCTCGTTTTCGGCTTACGGATGTTCATCGACCCCATCGGATGGCAGACCTGGTCGGAGGTCAACCTGCTCGGCGCTTTCTTGCTGATGCTCGCCCTCGTGTTCTGGGTGGTCGTTGACTTCTACCGCGTGGCCCGGGTTCGCCGTATGCTCAACGCCGTGCTCAAGCAGGACGTCACGAAATTGCGCAAGGTCGCCGACGCTGGATTGCGCGCACGGGCCTGGTTGCGCAAGGTTTCGGGGCGTGAAAAGGACAAGCCAGTGACCAAGAAAGAAGTCAACGATACGGGCAAGGAGGTCGTGAAGAGCTCGCTCAAGGTCTGGGCAGGCCGAGCCTTGATGACGCGCAAATTGACACCTGCTGGTTTGGTGAGCAGCGTGGCGTTGGGGGCGGCCATTGAAGTGGGCAAGATTGGGGCGGGGAAGTTCTCCGATGTGGTCGACAAGAAACTCCAGAAGGAGTTCGAAGAGCGAACCAACACCCAATCCAAGACGTTGGTCTTGCTGTTCATCCGCGACATGGCGATGGGCATCTTCCCGCTGGTCGTCCTTGCCTTCGTTCCGTGGCTACTTGGCTAAGCGCCACCTTCATGCCGCCCCGCCTGGTGGCCTGCATGAGGCCCCCTCATGTCCCTGCTCATCCTGATGCGCCACGGCCAATCGATGTGGAACGCTGCGGGCCTGTTCACCGGTTGGGTTGACGTCCCCCTCTCGCCCACGGGCATTGACGAGGCTCGTGCGGGCGGTCGGGCGATTGCCCAGCTTCCGATTGACGAAGTCCACGTCTCGACCTTGATTCGAGCGCAAATGACCGCGATGATCGCCCTATCTGAACACACCAGCGGAAAGACACCGGTGGTCCGGTACCCCACCGAAGTGGAGGCCGGCATGTCGGAGAACGAAGCCCGCATGCGGGAATGGTCGCAGATTCGCGGCGAGGCCGGCCAAGATGGTCTGTTGCCGGTGTACGTGGCCTGGCAGCTGAACGAACGCATGTACGGGGATTTGCAGGGGCTCAACAAGCAAGCCACCCGGGAGCAGTACGGCGAAGAGCAAGTGCACATCTGGCGACGCTCCTACGACGTGCCACCACCGAACGGCGAATCCCTCGAACTGACCGCCGCTCGCACCATTCCTTACCTCGAGTCGACGCTCATTCCCGCCATTGACGGTGGCAAGAACGTCTTCGTCGCCGCCCACGGCAACTCGCTTCGCAGCATCATCATGCATCTGGACGACCTTTCGGAAGAGGACGTGCTCGCCTTGGAAGTGCCCACGGGCGTGCCCATCGTCTACGAGCGCACCCACGGTGGCTGGCAGCGAAAACAAGACCTCTGAGGGCAACTTTGCCGCCAAACCCATAACCAGACCGACCGAACACCCGCCATGGACAAGGCACGAATCGGCACCCTCGCCATGCAGGTCAACCTCTGGGCTTCGCTGGGTTACGGCCTCATGTTGTTGCTCGTCCCGGACATGTTTTGCGACCTCTTGAAGGCCGAAGCGGTCAACACGGCGTGGTTGCGCACCATCGGCGCTGCCCTCATCGGAACCAACGTCGTGGGTTCGTGGTTGTGGCTCAAATCACCCTCCATCGATCTGGGTAAGGTTCAGTTCGCCACCGCTGCGCTTGAAGCAGCGGCCATGGCGACGTCGCTCATGCTTGACGAGTTCACCGCCCAGAACCTGTGGATGGTTCAGGCCTCGGTCGTGCTGGCGGTGGTGGTGGCTGCCGGACTCTATGCGGCCACCCAAGACGACATGTACGCCGCCCCCTGAAGTTGCGGTGGCTTTTTCGTGGTCCTCGCAAACCCACCACCATGACCCACCCGTGGCGCTTTGACGGCTTCCCCGGAAGGGTGCTGTGGGTGGATTTGACCGCCGGAACCTGCGAGGCGCGGGACATCCCCCACGAGTGGTGCATCGAACACATGGGGGGCAAAGCTCTCGCCACCAAACTCCTCGTCGAGTGGGACACCACGGACTACGAAACCGCAACGACCAACCAGCATCCGGTGACCGGCCGTATGGACGCTGCATCGCACCCAACCACCCCGCTCCTGTTCATGACCGGTCCTTACCAGGGCACTAAGGTCGGCTCGTCCGGGCGCGCCGTGGTCGTCACGCGGTCCCCGCTCACCGAGTGCTACATCGACACCTACATCGGCGGGAACATCGGCCATGACCTGCGAAAAGCGGGTTGGGACGGTCTTTTCATCACCGGAGCGAGCGATGCATGGGTTCGCCTTGAGATCCACGACGACCTCGCCACCCTTCATCCCGCCGACGACCTCGTGGGCAAGACCACTTGGGCGGTTGAACAAGCCCTTGATGGGCTTGGTGAGTGCCTCTCTATAGGTCCGGCAGGCGAGAACGGCATTCGTTTTGCTTCCCCCATTACAGCGGGGCGTCGCTCAGCCGGGCGCGGCGGCACCGGTGCCTCCTTTGGCTTCAAACGCCTCAAAGCGGTGACGGTCAAGGTGAGCAAGGAAGCAGCTGCCGGCGTCCGCTACGCCGAGGCGTTCTCACTTGCCGACGCCATCCAGGAACAACGGCAGGAAATGGGCACACGCCGGAAGTTCGGTGACCCGTTCTACGCCTTCGGGACCAGCCGTGGGCCCCTCTATGCAGCGGAAAACGGTCGCATGCCCACAGCCAATTACGCCTCCACAGACGCTCAAATCCCCAACCTGTCCCAACTCAAAGTTAGCGGTGGAGCGGGCGGCCAAACGCCGCAAGCCGTGGCCGAGGGAGCGACGGCGGTCGAGGTCGTGTCGAGCATGTCCACTCATGAATTGTCGGGAGAACACTGGCACGCATCGCTGCCCGACGCCAAACAATCGGGATGCTGCGCACCCTGCCCCATTGCGTGCGAGGCGGCTGACCGGCCCACGGTGGACGGCGTCAAAATCCGGGGCCGCCCCGTCCACATGAACCGCGTTGACCGGCCCGAATACGAGACGCTCGCCATGTTGGGCTCCAACCTCGGCATCGGCTCGAGCCTGGACGTGATGGACGGCAACGATGCGTGCAACCGCCTCGGTATCGACACGATTTCCGGCGGTGCGGCCCTCTCTTTGATGTGCGAGGTTGCGCAACGAGGTTGGTTGCCCGAAGCGTGGGCGGACCACTTCCATGCCCCTTTTGCCTTCGGCTCCTTCGCAGAAGGCGACGTCGTGCCGTGGGCCTTTGGCGTTCCCGAACTGCCGCCTCTGGCCTTGCATCTCTTGGCCCATGCCACGCCGGGCGACGGTTCTCTGTTCGGGACGCTGGCCGCCGGCGCCGTGGCGGCGAGCGAGCACATCGAGGCCCTGACGGGACATCCGACGACACGCCTGACGGCGCACTGCAAAGGCCTGGACTTGCCAGCCTGGGACCCGCGGGGGAAACGCGGAAACGCCATGGCCTACATGACCGCCAACGTCGGCGCTTCCCACATGCGAGCTGGCTACAAAGAACCGACCGGCTTGCCCGACCGCTCGGCGGTGGATTTGATGGAAGAACTCGTTGAGAGCCAGCACAGCATCGTCATTCGTGATTCGATGATCCTCTGCGCTTTCGCCAAAGGGGCCACGACCAACGAGGTCATGGTGCAGGCCTGGACGGCCACGACCGGCGAGGCGTGCACGTGGGAGGACTTGATGGAACGAGCGAGGGTGCAATGGGACCAAGCTCGTCGGTGGAACGTGGAACACTGGGCTCGGCAGGGCAAAATCGCCACCGAAGAAGACCTGCTTTCGTGGCGCTTGCGCAAGGAACCCATTCCGAGTGGCATCGCCTCAGGCATGGTGTCTTTTGTCGATGACGCCGATGAGGAAGCGTGCATGAAGGCGTATTATGCGCTTCGTGGATGGAGCAGCGACGGTCGGCCCGTGGAGGCATGATGGATGACCGAATCCGGCCCTGCGCCTGCATGGCGAAAGCCCGTGCTCATCGTGCTGGTTCTGTGTTCACCGTGGCTCGTTGTTCAAGGTTGGATTTTCCTCGGTGCACCCACGCCCGACCACACGGCGATGCCCGAGTGCCCGGAAGGAACGATGAATTGCGCTTCGCTGTCCGCTGAAACGAACGTCCGGATGGAGAACGACCTCTCGGTCCTCATCGAGGCCAACCTGAGCGAGGTACGAACGGCTTGGGAGGCGTGGTCGGAGGCTCAAGGTTTGCACGAGGTCTACGTGTCCGAAGAGGTCGAGGGTGCGTACTTTGCCCATCGCGTGGCCATCACGCCGTTCTGGCGCTTCCCCGATGATGTCGTCGTTGGTTTTGCCTCCCAAGGGGACGGGACGCAAATCTCCCTCTACTCCTCCTCAAGGCTCGGCCAAAGCGATTTGGGGGTCAATCCCGACCGCTTGAGCGACCTGCATACCGCCCTCTTGGGGGCTCAAACCAGCAGCTGAGCGGTCGAGCGGTCCCATCCAAACGGATAGCCTTCCCCATCCACGAAGACGACGTTTACGGCCACCCCCGATTTGTGAAACCCGATGAGTTGGATTTCATGAATGGCGTGACCGGTGGGTGCTCGACCTAAAATGGGAAGGGCGTGACGAGCGAAAAACGACCGCTTGCGCGGCTGAGGTTCAACCTCTGCCGAAAGTTTTCGCCGCGTGCCTTCGACGTCGTCAAACCACGGCAGCGGCCCCTCGGGCGTGAAGCGCAAGCCGAGAATCATGTCGATGCCGGGGGTTTCCTGAGCAGCATCGGCGTCCGCTCCGCTGGGGATGGCGGGGGCGTTCGGGTGGGTGTGAAGCCAGTGCGTGAAGCGTCCGGCTCGTGAGCCTCGGTCGGCAGAGAACATGTCGTCTGTCCAATCCTCCGGGAGGTGATGGACGGAGTAGGAATCGCCCCGATTGACGATGCGTGCCTCTTTCACGACATAGCCCTGTCCTTGGAACAGGCGTTCGTGCACCTCGTCGCCCTCAAAATAAGCCTCCACCTCCTTGCGGTGAGGTTGGTCGGGGTCCACGTCCATGCCGACCAGGATTTCATCGGGTAAGGATTGCAACGCCCACCACACCAAGGATTGGAACACCTCGCCGGGCAGGTGCAATTGAGCGAGGTAGCCGTTGCGTTGGCTTCGGGAGTCCCGGTTGTAGGCGGTCATCAACTCGACCAGCCACGCCTCCACCATGACCGCTCCATGCATTCGCCCGTCAAAAGTCCCACGCAGGACAATCTTTGAAGAAGTGTCAGCGGAACGCACCTTCATGGCGAAGAAAAAAGGCGGCTTCGGTCGATTCCTCGGGGCCATCACGGGAACCCCCTACGAGCGCTTGCTGAAGCAGGTTGAGAAACTCTCGGAACAATTCGAGGACGATGAAGACCAACTCGCATCCCAACTCGACGCACTGGTCGACACTGTGGGTGATGCGTACGAGGAAGAGACCATCGATCAAGAGGAGCACGATTTGATTATCGAAGCCATTGAAGAAGCCGACCCCGAAGGACGGGTTTTCGGCAAGGTGGGCACCGAGGAAGACGGTTTCTACGCTGGCGACCTTCCCGATGCACCTGAATTGAACCTTGGAAAACGAACCAACTTGGACGACTTGATGCGGGCCAAAGGCGACGAATTCACCGGTAGTTTTGGCCGAGATGAGTTTGACGAGTTCAGGGAGCGCATGACCGAGGAATTCTACGAAGAATCCGATAACGCCATCCGACAGGGCGACCACCAAGCCGAAATTCGCACCTCAAACCGCGTTTTCGGTGGCGCCGAGTCCGATGTGGACGACGCCAAGCGCCGCATCGCCGAAGAGAGCGGTATCGCTGACCCGAATGCGGCCGTTGAAGAAGAAGTCGAAGAGGAAGAGTACGACGACGACAGTTACTCCATCGACGAGAACGGCGTCGAATGGTTCGAAGACGAAGACGGCTACTGGTGGTACCGAGAAGAAGGTCAAACCGAGTGGCAGCCCTACGACGAGGACTGAGCGTCCTTCCGGGGGGCCTCCTCCTCAACCGAGGTCCAACAGGGCAAGCGGTGCACCTCGAACTTCACCACGGCAAGGTTGGCCCCAAGCGTGCACATGGCCTCGTTTTTTGACGGGTCGCTGGAGATGGCTGCGATGGTCGTAGGCCGCCTCACGGAAGAAGCCAAGAGCGCTTTGAGCACTTCGCGTCCAGTGACCGGCGGCATGTAATGGTCGAGCAGCAGCACGTCGGGTGTGAAGGCCTCGATGTGCTGGAGAGCATCGCTTGAATTCCATCGCTGCTCGATGACCCACCCTTCGGTGTTCACGCCGCCAGCAACGAGCATGGCTTCGATGTCGTAGTGATCCTCGAACGCCAAGACACGCATGCTGCGGCCTCACGAAGGAATCGGTTGTTGCTCCCACCATGGTGGGGCGAGGAACCATCGCTCGTCATCGGCGGGCCGGTCGATCAGCGGCAAGCTGAGGGTGGATTCCGCATCGAAATTCACGTTAAGGCCCACGGCTGCACAGGGGCTCGGCAAGTAATCCTCACCCGATTCGGTCAGCACGACCTCGATGACCGCCCCTGCCTGGAGGTCGACGTCCATCGGGTTGAACTCCATCAGCATCGTGTAAGCGGAGAAGGGGAGGGCCGTTTGCGCTTCGTAACCGCCGTCCCTGTAGCGGACGTCCATCGTTGCGTGGCCGACTCGCAAACCGTCAGCGTACATCGTTGCGAAGATTTGCCCACCCTGACAGGCCAGGGTGTTGACCGACAAATGCAAGGTCGGCAATCCGGAGATGTGGGCGGGTTGTTCGAGGGCTGGGAGCGTGAACGTTCGCTGATTGTTGGCGTTCACTGTGCCACCAGCACCCTCGGTGCTGTCCAGCGGAACGGGCCACCAGGTCATGTCTTCGGGCGGCCAAGTCTCCTCGACGTGCCATTTTCCATCGTGGGTTTGGATCTGCACCATCGGTTCGGGCTCTTCGCCGATGTCCTTCAGGTAGTAGTTGAACCAGCCGTAGAGTTCCACCGCCCAATCCATGCGGCTCATGTTGGGGTAGGCTTCAGCGCCGTACCCGCTCGTCATCTCGCTGTGACGGTCCGGCTGGTCGGGGTAATTGTGCGCCCACTGGCCGGCGATGGCGCGAGCGTTGATGCCCGCATCCCGCATCAGCTGGTACGTGGGGAAGGCGTGGTAGGGGTCAACGTTCCAATCTTGAAGGCCCCAAACGAGGTAGACGCTTCCTTGGTAATTGGCGAGCACGTCGGGCAGGTGGCGGCGCTCGTCCCAGTAGTCGTTCCATTCCGCTCCCCCGACCTCAGCACCCGCCCAGGTCGTGAGGGGGTTGAGCGGTCCGATGATATCGTCGCTGCACATGCGCATGTCGTCGGTGCCCGGGTCGAAGGTGGAGCCTTCGTACAGCGCATCGTACACCATGGCGCGGCTCTCCGACGAGCCGTTTCGATAGAACATCTCTTGCACCCCGATGGACCCCGATATCGGTACGATGGTCTTCAGGTAAGGCGACGGTTGTTGGGCGGCTTCCCAATTGGTCGTACCGGCGTAGGATTTGCCCATGAGGCCGACGTTGCCGTTGGACCAGTCTTGCTCGCCCAACCAGTCGACAACGGCTTGGATACCGGTTTGCTCGCCCAAGCCCTTCACGTCTTGACAGTGGGTTGATTCTCCGGTGCCGAAGGTGGACGCTTGGGCCAGGGCGTAGCCGTGCGGTACGAAGGTATCGTAGACCCACTTGCCCACGCCGCCGTCGGGAACGGTGTTGGGGGCGGAATCGGCTCCGGCGATCCCCTCACCCCCAAAGTCGTAGTAGGGGTGGATGGTCATGATGACGGGGACCTTCGTGCCCTCGGGAACATCGGGCAGCCAAAGAGCGACGTGCATCAGGGCCGGTCCGGGGAAGCCCGCATCCTGCTCGCTGGGCGGGAGGTCAACCTCGACGAAATGCTCCTCATAGGGCAGGACTTCGTAGGTGCCGTTCTCGGGAAGTTGAGCTCGCATCGTGTCCATGGGCAGGTCCATGGTGTGACGTAATTGCAGCGGCGTGTTCCACCAATCGCCGGCGAACGCGGCCTTTTCGTCGCTGGCGTTCGTGGCTGATGGCCCCACGGTCATGGCCAGCAACAGGAACACGATGGCGACGGCGATGGTGGCTCCGGCGGAGAAATTCAATTGTCGCTGGGCATGGCCTTCGGAGGTCGTGAGTTCACCCTCGGAAGGGGACGCTGCCTCGGCCATGAATTCAAGCATCCTTCTCTCCGTCATGAGGCTGACGCTTCATTGGGTTGCTTTTCGAGCCTGGATGAAGGAACGAACGCAGAGTGCGGTGTAGGCGGAACCCGTCAGGAAGAGCATCAGCATGGAACCGCTCGCATAGTCAAGACCATCGCCCATGACCATGAAGAAACGCGTGCCGCCGAGGGCACAAAGCAGACCGAAGGTCACGGCGATGTGCATCCACAACTTCCGTTTCTCAGGCTTTGACTTCGCCATCCATCCCGAGATTGCGAGCGGCGCACCGAGGAAACTTGGGAAGTACGAGGTCACGGATTCCGAGGAGGAGGCGAGCGAGACAACGATTCCCCACACCACGAGGAAGAGTCCGTAGCCAAGCGTCAGGTCGGGCAAGAAGGTCGATTCTTCGTCCATGGATACCGCTTTTCATTCTCCCTTTTGGTGTTGATGTTTCGCTGCCCTTCTCGCCGTTGATTTCATGGGGGTGTGGTGGCTGCCCAAGCCATGGCTCGCAAACATCGAAGGGCGCTGCTCTTGGTGTCGGTCTTGCTTCTTCCACTCGTTGCCGCTGTTTCGGTCACGGCCGAAGACGAACCGTCGGGTTGGCGCTCGGTAGGCCTTGACCCCGAAGCCTGGACGGACCGTCCAGAGGCCGAGGATTCGCCGATGATGGCGTCCTACTCGGGCAACGCCGTCATCGAAATGAATGTCTCCTATGTTGAGGGGCACCTTTCCGCTCGGACTGAAGGCACGGTCATCATTGAATTGTTCGAGCAGTGGGCGCCCATCACGACGACGAACATGATCCAACACGTCGAATCGGGGTTGTACGACGGCATTTTCTTCCATCGAGTCATCGATGACTTCGTCACCCAATCCGGTGATCCAACCTGTCGAGAAATCGGTGTTTACCCCGCAACCAGCCCGCAGTGCGGCAGCGGCGGGACCGGTGAAACCATCCCATTGGAGCATGACGACAACCTCTCCCATGTGGACGGCGCTATCGGCATGGCTCGCAGCGCCGACCCCGATTCAGCCGATTCGCAATGGTACATCGCCGAGACCGAAGCGCACGGGCTTGATCCCGAGAATCGCGACGATGAGGGCTATGCCACGTTCGGTATCGTCCGCGACGGGATGACTCACATTCGAGCCATTGCGCTGACCCCAACCACCGACGATTTGACCGGGCTTGAGGAAATTCAGAACCCCGCATCTTCCGCAGGCCGCCCCGTCTATCAGGCCCAGATTCTGTCGATGCGCATGATCGGGGTGGCGGACCCTGACGGCAGCATTCGCAACCCCGTGGTCGATACACAAAGCGAATCCACCTTCCTTCAAGACATGATGGTCGTCGTGGGGTTGCCGTTGTTGATCGTGCTGGCCGGGGGCGGGGTTGTGTACGTGCTCTACACGGCTCGAGATGAGGGTGACCAGCCGGACCCAACGGACGGCAGCGCCGGGGTGGTTGAAGCGGAATTGGTGATGGACGCTGAAATGGTCGAGGACATCAAGGCGCCAACGGACGAACCCTGACGTCCAACACGACATGGCGCACCCGTGGAGCGAACCATTTGACCTTCTCAAGGTGCTCAGCGCTCACGGCGGCGTGACGGCCTTGGCTTTTGGCAAGTTGCTGAAATCGCTCCACGGTGCGTGCTTTCCATGCATCGATGTGCTCTTCCTCCACGTTCATGTGGACGTGAAGGACCCCGCCCGTTGGTTTCAGGGCCGCCATGCAGGCCGCCCATGCAGGCTCAGAGGACGGCAGCAGGCCAAGGTGGCAGCGGTCAGCCATCCCTTGCAGGGCCGGTAGCGTCAGCGCGTTGTCCCCTTCGTGCACCGTGAGGCGGTCGGCCACACCGTTGAGTTGAGCAGCTTCTTTCAAGCCTGCAACGGAAGCGGGATTGATTTCGCAAGCATGAACGATGGCTGCGCCGCTGTGAACGAGCATGGGCAGCGTGTAGTAGCCCACGCCAGCATACGCATCAATCACGGTCTCTCCCTGCATGTTGAGGGTTCCGATGCGCCGTCGTTCGGTCACGTTGCCCGAAGAGAACATCACCTTGGATGCATCAAAAGCATAGGTGATGCCGTGGTCGAGAAAGCGAACTTCGGGCGATCCAACAAGCATCTCCACCTGCGATGAACGAAACGTATCGTCTGCAATTGGATGCTGGATGCCCAGAGCGGTGACCTGGAGGGCCGAGGCCATCGCCGTCCAAAGCGCTCGGATGTTTGGATGGCTTCGCACTTCAGTCCACGCAGCGTTGCTGGAAAGGTGAGCGGGGAGCAAGGCCAATTCCCCAAGGCGTTCCCATTTTTTCGGAATGACATCGGCGAGGTAATGTGGCGCTAAACCGTATGCTGAAAGCCAGTCATTCACCGCTTTCTGGAGTTTCCCATGGGGGTCGACGGGGTCACGTACTGCGGCGGCTTGGACGAGCAACCGAACCGGTACGCCAAGCAGGTGGATCAGACGGTCCTCATCGGCCGCGTCGGTCAACGGGAAGGCGACCTCGTCGTCCTCGAAGGTGAGGGGTTCAATGCGAGGGTCCAACCAGGCTTCCTTCTTGAGCGAACGATGAACACGACCCCCGTCTGTCCGACGGACAACGGCGTACCTCACCGTATCCGGAGGGGTCTCCATGGGGAGGGGACGAGGGGAACTCCTTTCAAGTTCCCGACCCCAGCACAACACAATGACGAATCCTCCCCGGGCCTCCACCCTCGCACGTCGTATGTCGTTGACCCTCGTTGCGATCTTCACCCTTCAGTTGCTGGCGCCCATCGTTAGCGCCACGGGGATGCAGGCCTGCAGCAACACCGGTGGCACCTGCGACACCTACGACCACGCCGATGACATGACACCCGAACGCCAAGATTGGGTGGAAGGCAATTACGTGTTTGACTTCGTCTCGACCTCGAGCATCGATTTGCAACTCACGTGGGCCGTTCGTGAGTTTGATCGGGATTCGCTCGGCCTCGGATCAGGCACCATCGTCGGGGATGCACTCGAACAGACCGACGGACTCGACGCCAACGACGGTGCCCCTGCGGACTTGATCCGTCATTCGTTCAACCAGGAAACCGCTGGCCCTGGTTCGCCAACGGTTGGGCAGAAACTGAAATCCGAAGTGAACGATGCCATTGAGTCTGCACTCGAATCCGGATTCGGCACCGTCACGAGCCTCTCCACCGATTACACGAACACCTTCGTGGTCGGTGACGAAGCACCGGTGGACTGCTCAACCGATGACACGACCGATGCCTTGGCTGAAGGAGCGAGCGTCGACAACGTGTTTGAGCCGCCGTTGTGCTTCACGGCCACGGCTTCCGTGCAGTTGGCTGCGAGCAATTTCAACCTCGTTGCCGGCGGTGATTTGGATCTCGAGCGCACGTATCGGGGCCTGTTGACGATGGGAGCAGAAATCAACACTTCCTTTGAGTTGACCGCCCAACCCGGCCACAAAGCCAGTTTTACCATCAACCCGTCCCCGTATTCCACGGTCCTCGCCGTCGATGCAAGCGGGAGCCTCTCGGCTCAGCCCGGCGTGCCCGGTTCCATGTCAGCCTCATGGTCCATGGACCATCTCAACGCCGCGGAGTCCGCCACCGACCTACAGCAAACGGTTGACCTCCGAATGGGCCATCGTAACACATCCGCAACCCCCACGGTGTGGATTGAGGACGGTACGAAGGCGCTTGACGTGCACCTTGTTTTGGATTTGAGCGATGAATACGCAGCCACCGTGAGCTTCGCAGCAGGTTTGCACTACCTCGATGCTGAAACCTTGGATGAGTGGGGCATCAACATGTTTGACGTCGCTTCAATGGCGACGATTCCGGTCATCACTTCTGACGGGATTCGGTTGGCCTACCACAACGGCATCGTTGATCTGACGCAATTCACCGACCAGTTCCCCGTTGGTGACATCGTTTCGGGATTGGGCGACACGGTGGCGGGCGTGGGTGATATCACGATGAGCGACCTCGAATGGGTTGGCTCCACCAGCGGCACAGGCATTTTCCAGACGGCAGGCGGCCTGAATTACACGCACAGCACGGGCTGCGCTGAGCCGGTCGGCGCAGGGCAGGTCTTGTACTACTGCCTTGAAGGGAGCGAAGCCATGGGTGCGACCTACCCCATCTACTTGCAGACCTCCAGCGAACCGTTTTCGATGAACCTCATCGATATTCTCCAAGCCTACAACACCAATGCGATGATCGATGATTTCCTCGATGGCGTGCAGAGCAGCGATTTAGAACGCTTGATGAACTCCGGTATTTCTTTGGAAACCGTCCTGGATTCCAGTTACCTCGACACCATTATCCCCGACAACCTTCCACCCTCTGAACTCACCGTTGAAATCATCTTGCCCAACTGGGTCACAACGATTGACGGAACTTCAAAAATCGTCCTCGAAAAAACGGTTGAGGGGACCCAAGCCACCGATATTTCCTTCACTGGAAACGACCCCTACGACTGGGAACACGAAATCTTGGACGAGGAAGGCAACGTCATTTGCTTTGCGAACCAAAGTTCCTGCGTACGGTCCGAGGTTGACTTTGACCTCTCTGCCATCAACTTCAACGAATGGAGCGCTTCGGTCTCGTTCACCCTCGCTTTGGACGCTGAATTCAGCGTCTATCGCATCGGCATACCCACCGAACAACTCCCCGACCAAGGCGACACCAAAGTCTCGATGGAAGCGATTCCTTCCGATTTGATTCGCTTGATCATCGACCTCTCCAGCCGTATGGAAGAACCGCTGTCCTCCGGTGAAATCGAACTTTGTGACCCCACAGAGTTCGACATGCAGATTTGCGACGAACCGGTCGAACTTACGGCAACCCGCCAGGGCTTGAAGGACTTCACCGAACTCATCGGCACCTCCCTCACCGACCTTCTGCACCAGGCCGGTACGCTGGCAGAAGAAGACGGTTCAGTCACTGACATGGACCTCTCTGCCTTTGAAATCCGGACGTCTATTTCCGGTATAGATGCCCCCGATGCGACGGTGAGCGACGATGAGCCCATCACCCTCTCGGTGTCCATCCCCGAGGTCACGTTCACCATCGGGACGGGACTTGGATGGTTTGAATTGGCCGAAACCGATCCGAACGACATCAGGCTAAGCGTCATCACGAGCACCATCCAATCCGTGTTCAATCGGCCTCTAAAAATGGCAACAGACACCTTCACGACCGGCTTGCAATCCTCCATTGTGAGCGGGAGCGGCGTGATGTACCCGCCTCAAGAACAAGAGACGATTCGCGTCGAAACCGGGACCGTCAACACGACGATTCTCGAAGACAACGGCTTGGCGTATACCGGTCCCGTCTCGTTCACCCTTCCACGCGGCATACAAATCGTGGACGCCACCTCCTCCTCGGGCAACCTCATTTTGAGCGAGGAGGGTGGTCGCCAAGTCATCACCTACGTGGTGCCGCCCGGTGAGTTTTCTGACGAGATCTCCTACCGCATTGAAGTGGGTTGGATTTACTTCTTGATTCAGTTCTGGGTCTACCCAACCATCGTTCTCATTCTCTTGGTGCTCTTCATTCGTCGCCGCCGCCGCAAGAAGAAGAAAAAGAAGGCTGCCTTGGCGAACCGAGAATCCAGCATCAACAAGGCGCAGCTTGGTGACAGCGAGTTTGCCGACTTGGCCGGTTTCTCAAGCCCCGCCTTGCGTCACGGCGAGAGCATTGAGGACATGGCGTTCATCGATGAACTCTCGCGTTAGTGGAGCGCTGCATGGATGCGGCTGGCGAGGGCCGGCCCAATACCAGGAACCGTGGTGAGTTCGCTTTCCGATGCGTGCTCGATGCCTTTTCGCCCTCCGAAGTGGCGAAGCAGCGTTTGCAATTTCTTCGCACCCAAACCATCCACCTCTTCCAAGGGGTCAGCCAGACGTGAGCGGCTGCGGCGACGGCGGTGAAAGCTGTTGACGAAACGGTGGGCTTCGTCGCGAGCGTGCACCAGCACCCGTCCCGTGCGGTCGAGCACGAGAGGCTCCATCTCGGTTCGAAAAATCGTCTCTTCCCGCTTGGCGAGGGCAGCCAACGGAAATCGGTCTTGCCAGCCGTGCTCCTCGAGTGCTTGCCGAATGGTGGCCAGGTGGGTCTCGCCACCGTCGATGAGCAGCAAATCCGGCCATTCATCCTGCCGCTTCGCCCATCGCACGACGACCTCTTTCATCATGCGGAGGTCGTCCATGGCCTCGCCTTTGACGACGTACTTCCTGTATTCGTCCTTTGCAGGCCGTCCGTTGCGCATCACCACGCTGGCGCCCACCCGTTCATCACCCAACAATTGGGCCATGTCAAAGCAGACGATGTGGTCCAGTGAGGCCATGCCCAGAGCCTTGGCGCCGTCGTCGGCCGCTCGTTGTTCAAGCGAACCGCTCGATTTGTTGACCATGCGCTGAAGTTGTATGGAGGCGTTTTGGCGAGCCAGCGTTGCGAGGTTCTCAAGGTCTCCACGCTGCGGCGTTCGCACCTCGACCGCCGACCCCCTCCGCTCGTCAAGCCAGGATTGCAGGCCATCAAACAGTGGTACGGGAGAGAGCAGCAAGCGAGGCGGCGTACGGTGAGCATAGTGTTCGGCGATGAACATTGAGACGGTTTCGCCGATGTCCCCACGGTGAATCGCTGGCCACGCTTCTTGGCCCTGCACCATCCCGTCATCGGCGTGCAAAACCACCAGAGCGGCGAGGTCTCCCTCGGCCTCAAAGCCGATGGCGTCGCAATCTCGGTACACCTTGCTCGACACGACGTGTTGGCTTGTCGTGGCACGAACGGCGCGAATCATGTCGCGATGCTGAGCAGCCGTTTCGAAGGCCTCAGCCTCCGAGGCCGCCTCCATGCTCGCCACCAGTTCCTCAAGCAGCGGGGCGGCGTCGCCGTTGAGCACGCGTCGCACCGCTTTCACCCGGTCGTCGTAGCCGTCGCCGTTGATGCAGGGGCCTGCACACAAACCGATGTGCATCGAAAGGCACCCTTGGGGGAGCAGTTCCTTGCAGTCCCGAATGCCGAATTGTCGGCGGAGCAATTGCATGACCTGCTTGGCGGCGCCGGCGTTTGGAAACGGCCCCCATTGCTCGCTCGATTTTGGAGGGTGACGGGTGTACATGATACGCGGGTAATCCTCGTTGGTCATCGCCAAATACGGAAAGGACTTGCCGTCCTTCAACATCGAGTTGAACCGTGGCATGTGTTCGCGAATCAGTTGGCGTTCCAAGACCAAAGCGGCTTGGGGCGTTTGCGTAACGATGCATTCGATGTCATCGGCCCGCTCCACCAATTCAGGAATCATCACGCGGTCGGGATTGGCGGCGAAATAGGAGCGTATCCGCTCATTCAGCCGGGTGGCTTTTCCAACGTACAACACCCTTCCTTGTGCCGTTTTGAACAGGTAGACCCCCGGTTCGCTCGGCAAATCGGCCGAAGCGAGGTCAACGGGCATGCAGAGCCGACGAAGGCCGTCGGTCAAAAGGGCAACCCACGTGCAAACGAGGAAGCAGACGTGGGGATGATTGATGAAGGAGGCACCCGACCTTCTCCACGGGTCCTCATGCTCAGCCGTTCGCAGGAAAAGTTGCTGAGGTATCTTGGGACCTTTCCAATCGGCCTTGAGGAGGCGTGGGACGTCCCTCGAGACCTTTCGCTTCCCGGCTTGGCCGATGCGATGGGCGTGGTGCGGTCAGGGTTGAACCAACCGCTCAATGCCCTCCTCGAGATGGCGTTCATTTCGGTTCGTGTCGCCCATGTCATCGGCGGTGGCAGTCGACGTCGTCAGGTCTACCACGTCTCCAAGGCGGGTCGAGCTTGGCTTGAAGCGAACCCTGAACTCACCAAGGCCGAGGATGGCCTCCCATCGGATTCCTTGGCTGAGACCCCTTTCTTGGTGGGGCGATCCACCACCCTCAAGGAACTTCATGACAGGCTTGAAAAGGAACGAAAACTGGTTGTTGGCGGCTTATCCGGTGTTGGCAAGACGGCTTTGTTGGATGCCTACGCCGAGGGCCTTCTCGCCGCCAAGCGGGGGGTTCGGCGAGCGAAGGTCGACGAATTTACGGATGCCCGGACCCTCTTTGGTTCGTGGTACGAGGGCGAAGGTCCCGCACCAAGCGTAACGGCCTCAATGGCGGAGCGCATGGCCGAAGAGGACGCCAGCACCGTGTTCATCGTCGACGACATGGACCGGTTGGCTCCCCGTCATCAGGAAGGGGTGTTGGAACTTCTTCAATCGCTGCTCGAAGCCGGATGCACCGCTTTGCTCGCTGGACGTCTCCCCTTGTTTGAGGGGTTGACTTGGCCGGTGCTTCGTCTCGGGACGCTGGACCCGAACATCGCCTCCGATTTGCTTGGGGAACATCTGGAGGCTTCACAACGGCTCCGTATTGCCCGCGCTCTTGGAGGTCACCCGATGGCCTTGCAGCTGTACCGGGAAGGAGACCCGCTTCCCGAAGCCGGCGCTGACGTGCAAGCCTTTGTTGAACAAACGATGTTGAATGCGCTTGCTGAGAAGGAACGCTTCAGCCTCGACCTGATGGTGCTTTATCCAAGGCCGCTTTCACCAGAAGACGCCCCTGGTGGCGATGAGACGGATGCTCTGGATGACCGAGCGCTCCTGAGATGGTCTGGAGATTCCGGGAGGGTTGAGGTTCAACACCTTGTCCGAAACGTTCGCAGAGCGATGTTGGACGATGCCGATCTCCATCGTCTCCACGCCCTTTCGCTCGCCCACTGGGAAGAGCGCTTGGATCGCCCACAGGGCGCTCTTCTCCGCCTCTACCACGCCATGGCCTTGGAAAAGGATGAACTCGATGCGTGGATCGAGGGTGATTTCGACCGCCTTGTCGCCGCCGATGCCGCCGCTCTTGCCGTGCTGTTTGACCGGGCAACCCAACAGCACCCACAAAACGAGCGGCTGCATTACTGGGCGGGGCGCGTTGCGGTCCAGCGAAACGAGGTTGAACGGGCCCGTACCCACCTCGAAGCGGTTCGAGACGAGGCCCTTTACGATGATTTGGCCCATGCGATGGCTTTGCTTGAGGGCAACGAGACGGCTGTCCAACGTTTGCTGGAACGGCAACTTGAGCGCGCGGCCTCGGTTGAGCGAACCCGTTTGGTGCTCCGCACCGCCGTCCAACGACTCGACGACCGCTTGTTCGACGAACCCTCAAGCATTGATGTTCAATCAATTCGCGCCTTGCTGAATGACGTTGAACTTCCCGATGCAGGCCCGATTCGTGCGACCGTGACCGTGAGCATGAGCATGATTCGCCACGCGCTCGCTCTCCACGACGGCGATGTGGAACGGGCCACGGCCCTGGCCGAGCAGTTGGCCGGCTTGAGCACCGATGAGGACCCGCTTGTTCAGCAGATGAACCTCAGGACACTGCTGCATCAACGAACATCTTCCGGGGAAGGTATAGCGTCGTTGCGTAGCCAAACCATGGCGGTGATGGAGGTGCAACCTTCCCCGCTGCATTCCGCTGCGGTCGGGTTGACCTTCGGGGAACATCTTGCAACGGATTCTTTGGACGAAGCCGCAACTTTCCTTGCGAACCTACCATCACCGGACCGCCTTGAAGGTGCAGGCGCTCCCTCCATGCGGTATGCGGCACGATGGTGGTACCTCGCAGGGCGCACCGGCTATCGGCCTGCAGCCATGGCGTTGCGAGAAGCAGCTCGTTGCTTTCGACAAGCCGGCTGTTTGCGTGCAGCAAAAGCCGCAACCCTTCGCCTTCATCGTGTGCTCTGATCAAAGTTCGGCGCCGATGAGCGTCTTGGTTTCTTGGATGCCCGGAAGTTGTCGAATCTCTTCAACGATGCAGCGGGTCAATTCGTATTCTTCGTCGGCTTGAACCCGAGCGATGAGGTCATATTGGCCAAAGAGCATCCAGTGATTGGTCACGAGGTCAATGTTCTCAAGCGCAGATCGAACGGATCCCTCTTGGCCGGGTTTGGTGGTCATCAAAACAAATCCTATCGCCATTTTCATCCCTCCACAGCAATCAGCGTTTGCGTCTCTTTGACACCTTCGATTTGCCGAAACGTTCCCATCAACAACCCTGAGAGCTCCTTTGAGTTTGGGGAACTGATTCGGACCAGAAGGTCAAATTCGCCGTAAAGGGCGTGAACTTCAGCAACCCCTTCATGGCTGGAGAGGGCGAGATACACCTCGCGTTCATGCGTTGGCTCTGTCTTGAACAACACGAAGGCTTCGGGCATCAACCTCACCATATGAAATCGGGATTTAGGGCTTCCTGCCTTCATGGAAGGCCGTCACACGAGAGGGAACCTTTGAAGAGGGATTGCAACAGGTGCCTTTTGATGGAGCGAACGGCATCATCATGTTGGCTCGTTTTCCTCGCCCTGGCCTTGTTGATTGGCCCGGTGGGTTTGCCGGTGGTCTCGCCAGAAGCCACGCCTTCAACCCTGGATTCATCGAGCGAGGTCGTCAGTTCCGCTGGCCGGGCGCAGACCACGTGGTCGGGGACCCAATCCCTCTCCGGAACGTACACCATCGGCGTGGCCGACGAGGTCATCGTTCAACCGTGCACGGTCATCCAGTTGCCAGCAGGCGAACGGATTATCGTCGACGGGCGCCTTACCGTGCTGGGAACCTCGGCGTGTCCTGTGATCTTGCAGGCAAGCGGCCTGAACGACCATGAGGGGATTCAGTTCAACAGCACCTCGTTGGGCCGCGGTTCGTTGATTCAAAATTTAACGATTGAAGACGCCATTTACGGCATCACGATTTATGGCTCAAATCCGGTCATCGAAAATTTGACCGTCGTCAACCCCGACCGCGTGGCGATTGATTTGTTCAGTTCAGCCTCGCCACGAATCACCGACCTCTTCGTTGACCAAGCGGGTCGAAACGTCCCTTTCCAGGGCGATTGGCGGTACGGCCTGGGCCTTTCGGTCGGCGCAGGCTCCACCCCCATCGTGAAGCGGGCTGTTTTCTCTGACGTGTTGACTCGAGCGGTGAACATATGGGGCGGGTCCGGCGGCCTCCTTGACGGCATCACCGTTGACAATTGCAGCGGCTCCTCATGGGTCACCGCTGCGGGCATTTGGGTTGAAGACAGCCAACCTTTGCTCACCAACCTCAGCATCGACCGTTCCGATACCGGGATGGTGATTCGCCACATTGACGACGGCGGCTACACCCACGGCGTGGTTCGCAACGCCGTGATCAGCAATTCGATGTATCGTGGCGTGTATGTGGACAAGAACAACCACACCAATTACACGAATTACGAAACGGCAGATTTCACGAATTTAACGGTCCTCGGCACGGGAGGTCAGGATGCAAAAACCCCGAACATCGGCTATGCAGCTATTGAAGTCAACGCAACCGGTGCATGGTTCGAGGACACGTTGGTTGAGGACTCAACCACCGTCGGCGTTCGATTGTACTTCGTTGACAGTTCGACGACCTTCCGAAATTTAACGGTCCGCGATTCGGGCGATCCAGGGCAAGGTCCTCACGAAGCGGGGGTGGCTGTACGCTCTTCCTTTTTCGCGCCGAGGTTCGAAGGGCTTGAAGTGAGCGGGTCGGTCGGCCCCGGAGTCTACTCGTCTTCGGGTGGAGCCATGCAAGGATTTGACTGGAACCTCCACAACAACACCGACCACGGCTTGTATGTCAACAGCGCCACCGTCCATGTGAACGGGATGGAACTGACCGATAACGGACAGTCGGGCGCTCAGGTTTGGGACGCTCGTAACGTGGTGTTCGAGAACCTCACCGCACGAGACAACGGTGGAGATGCCGTCTCAAATCCGCTTGAGCGAAACCAAGCCGGTCTGTATTATGAAGACGCCAACGACATCGAATCGGCTTCGGGGGACGTACGTTGCACCAATTGCTCGGTCTCGGGGTCCACCGGAGCCGGTCTCCTCGCCGTCAATTCCGTGGACCTCTGGCTTGAGGGTCTCACGTTGTTTGACAACAACCCTGGTCTGCCCGCCTTACACATCGACAACAGCGACCAACTGCCCGCCGGGTCCTCGGGGAGCGTCTCGATTTCCAACGCCGTCGTGTCCGCTGAGAGCCCTGCATTGCCCGCTGTCCGTCTTGACCGCGTGGCGGCCAACATCGACGGCTTTTCCATGCCTGGAAACCACTCCGGCCTCGAGTGGGACGGCAGCAACAACGGCAATTTCCCTTCCTCGTTGTCCAACGCCACCTTGGCCGGAACAGCCTGTGCAACGTTCACCAACCATCCTGGCTTGAGCGGGAGCGACAACCTCCTTTCCTCCGGTTGCACCGGTTCCGTGAACTTGCAAAACAGCGCAGTGAACTGGTCAAGTCTGACCGACCAAGACGGCTCCACGGCGCAGCCTCACATCGTGCAATTGGATGCGACTTCTTCGCTCCATCTCCATCGTCCGATCAACGTCAGCCTCTCCTCGGCTGTGCTAACAAGCGGAGCGGTCATCGACGTTGCATGGGACCTCAAGGTCTGGGTGGTGAACAATTACTCAAACGGCGTACCAAACGCAAACGTGAACGTCACGTTCTCGGATTTCGAACCCTCGGTTCAGCTCGGAACAAACGACTTGGGCTATGTGAACCTCCCCAACTTCATCGGTCAACGCTGGACCTCCTCGGGAGCCAGCGCGTTCAACAGCGTCACGGTTTCTTGCGGCTACGACAGCACGGCCAACAGCACTTCAGCGACGCTTGACCAAGACCTCATCGTCCCTTGTTTGCTTCCGCTCTCGAACCAAGCCCCGTTCCTCCGCTGGACTTCGCCGGAGGACGGCTCGGTCTTCTCATCTCAGGGTGAGGTGGAGTTCAACGCCACCGATTCTTGGGATTTGGACAACGACGTGTTGACCTTTTCATGGACGAGCACCTTGGACGGTAACCTCGTAGCGAACTGTACGGGGAGTTGGAGCTTCCCCGACGGCCCCAACAACGGTGCTGCCTTCGTCGCCAACGGCAACGACGCCTACGGATGCACGTTGAACGACGGTGTGCATGTCATCACTCTCGAGATTTGCGACACGGTCAACCATTGTGTTTCGCAAAGCCGGACCATCGAACTGGTGAACCTCGCTCCCGTCTTGACCGTCAGTTTCGAACCTGCTCTCAACCCGTGGAGCGAACTCGTCATACCCCAAACCGGGACCGTGATCGTGAACACCACGGGCACCTTTGACCCCGAGGGCGATGACTTTGCTTGCCTCATTTCTTTCAGTGCCGACCAGGGTGTTGGCTGGGGCAACCAATGGGAATGCCCTGAAGAGCTCACGTACACCTTTGACTACACCACAGAGGACCCCCCAGCCTCCGCTACGTTGACGGTCATCGCTTTTGATGCCGTGGGCAACAACGCCAGTTTTTCGGTGCCCGTGACACTCTTCAACGAGATTCCTGACCCCGTCTTTACCGTAGCTCGCGACAGCAACTTCAGCGAGGCCATGGTGCTGCTCAACGGCACCGGGGTCGTTGATCCGGAGGGGGATGTGCTGACAGTCACCTACACCTCCTCCATCGATGGCGTGCTTTCCGTCGGGCCTTCCAGTTGGGAGGGTTACCTCTCTCGTGGCGTGCACACCATCACCATGGAGGTCACCGATGACCGGGCGGAACACGTAAACCAATCAAAATCAACCAGCGTTTTGTTGACGGTTGAGAATTCGGTTCCCATGGCGGTCATCGATTCCCCGGGTTCGCAAACCTTCGAGAGTTCTGAACTCATTTGGTTCTCGGCCAACGGCTCAGGGGATTTTGATGCAGCATGTGATTCCTTCCCCGTTGATGGAAGTTGGGTGTGTGCACCGTTCGAACCCGCCGCAGGCACGGAGTATTTGGTGGTGACTTGGACGAGCGATGTTGACGGCCGGCTGACGCCAGAAGACCAAGATTGGCTGTACTTTGAAGGTCGACTGACCGCTGGTACACACACCATCACGTTGAGCATTGACGACGGTATTCACGAACCCGTTCTTGCCTTGCAGACGGTCAATGTGGTGCCTTCTGCCCCCGTCCTTGGATTGGTATCGCCTGAATCCTCCTCCATCCATCCCTCCTCGGCCAATTTGATCTTTGATGCCTCGCAAAGCGTCGATTATGACGGGGACCTGTTCACCGTCACCCTCCGGTCATCGCTCATAACCGAGCCCTTGCTCCTGGACGTTGACCCGATGCAGGGGCACGGCTTCACGCTCAACGCAGGGGAGCACGTGATGACCGTCACGCTGACCGATGAGGGCGGCATGACTCGGGACGAGAGCTTTACCTTGACCGTGACCGAATCTGCGCCCGTGCTGGTGCTGACCTCTCCCGTCAATCGCCAATCCTTTGAGGCAGGTTCGTCCTTGCTGCTCGACGAAGCATCGTACGATGCCGACAACGATTTGACCGTCAGGGAATGGCGTTGGTGGTCACCCGAAAAGAGCAATCCGGAGGTGCTTTCAACCGCATCCAAGGAGGAGATTTCGGGCTTGCCCCCAGGCGAGTACCATCTTTCCTTGTACGTCGAAGACGCTCGGGGGAATTGGGTTGAAGAGCACGTCAACATCACGCTGCAGAGCAGTTTGCCTGAACTTGACCGGGATTCGTTGTCGCTCAGCAGCATGACCTTCACGGCGAACGAATTGTCATTCCTGACCGTAAGCATTGCACTCAGCGACCCAGATGGAACCACCCAAGACGTTCGCGTGAACATCACGCTCAACATCCAGCAGTGGGAGGTGAACCTCTCTGATGCAGATGGCGACGGCGTTTGGGAAGGTGTGGTCGAATGGCGACCTGAAACCACCGGACGCCCACTGCTCAAGGTCATCGCTCGAGACGGTGTTGGGGAAAGCGCAAACATCGATGTTGTCTCAAGAAACCTCGTCGTTGAAGAGCCCGAACAGGACGGGCGTGTCGTCGTGTTCGCAGGGGCAGCGGTTGGCTTGCTCATCGTGGCCTTCCTCGTTGGTTTCTTGGTTCAACGTCGTCGCCGTTCGGCCGAGGAGCTTGATTTGCTGACCTCGTGGGACGCTTTCAGAGCCCCAGCACCCAGGGAACCGACAGGGAAAAACATCCCCTCGCTTGAGCAGGACGTCATGGACGGTACCGATGAAGTGCAGGCGGCGCTCGAGGACCTGTTGTGACCTTCCCAGAGATGCATCACCGGATGTTCAACATTGGAGTTGGTTTTGATCGCATTTGCTCACGAGGTGTGGGCAAAACGACGAGAGCGTTTGAGGGTGCGCCGGGATCGACGGTTCAACCTTGCTCGGGCAGGTCGCCGTTCAAGGAATCCGGGTTTGAAGGCAAGGCACCCCAAGGTGTCCGGGTGCGGTGCAATCCAAACCGTCGCAAGAACAGGAAGCGGAGGTTTTTCCACCCGTCGCCCCATGTATGGATCTCGGCATCGCCGACTCGCGGGCGGTAGGGCACGGAGATTTCGATGGCCTTCTTCTTCCCGAGGTGCCGGCGGGCGAGAATTTTCATTTCTTCACTCAGTGGCATACCGTCGTTGGTGGGGCGCATCTTTTCGTTTTCAAAGATGGATTTGCGGAACACCCACATCCCGGTTTGGGAGTCTTTGATGCCGTACCAGAACAACATCCGTGCCGTGAAGGAAAGCACCCAGTTGCCAAACCCGTGAAGCCCCGACATGGAACCGTCTTCTGCGAGAGTGAGTCGGTCGCACGTGATAAAATCGAGGTCGTCGTCGAGCAAGCGCTTGACGAGTTCCGGGACGAGTTCAGCGGGGTAGGTGCAGTCGGCGTCCATCGTGACGATGATGTCGTTTCGGGCAACATCGAAGCCCGTTCGGTAAGCCCTGCCGTAACCTTTGCGTGGTTCAAGATGGACCCGGATGTCTTTCTCCAAGGCGATTTCACGCGTTTTGTCGCTGGAATTCCCATCGACGATCATGATCTCCAGGTCCTTGCACCACCCTCGAGGGATGGCGTCGATGGTTGGACTCAACGCCTCTTCCTCGTTGCGCGTGGGTAAAATGACCGTGACCGACACGGGGAGAACATCGCCCATGAACGGACCAGCCGTGCATCGTGTTTCAAAGGTTTGGCTTGATGCAAGGCCTCGTCAAGCCTTCGTTTTCAATGACCTTCAAATGCCGAAGCGGCTTCGTCATCACGATGCACATCGCCATGGTGTCCGGTGAATATCCGCCCCGTTGGGGTGGAATCGGCTCGGTCGTGTATCACCTCGCCGGTCACCTGGCTTCGCGCGGTCACGACGTGACCGTCATCACCCGCACGCACAAGCAAGCGACGCCTCAACAACCCGGCGTGAGCGTGCTCCATGTTCCGTGGCTCAAGGCACCGATGATGTTCACGCGGTCGTACGGCAAGCATGCCTTGGTCGAACTGCGTCGCTTGCATCAGGTGAAACCCGTGGATGTGGTGCACACCTTGCTGCCTTTGGTCAGTTGGACCCGCAAAGAGTACCGATGGGTCGAGGAGCATGTGGCGCCGGTCGTCTCCGCTCTCAACGGCAGTTGGATCGGGGAGAGAGAAGGCATGAAGCGGGCGGCTCGGCACAAAGAAGCGGCGACGTGGAAGAACCCGAACGACCTCGCCATCTTACTGACGGGCGGTTATTACGCCCGTTACGAACAAGCCGGCATCGAAGGTTCAACGGCGTGCGTCGCGATATCGGCCTCCACCAAAGCCGAGTTCGAACATTGGTACCGCCCGCCAGAAGATTGGTGGTGCGAGACGGTGCTCTACGGCGTGGACCACAAGGTGTTCCGTCCGATGGACCACGACCACGAAGAAGAACAGCTTGCATACGAAGAACTTCGTAAATCCTACGATGCTGCCGACGAGGCAGCCTTGAGCGGCGACGCCTCAACCGAAACCCCGCTGCTCTTGGCGGTCGGCCGCTTGGTGGCGAGGAAAGGCCACCGAACCCTCTTGCGAGCGATGCCAAGCGTCCTCAAACAGCACCCCGGTGCTCGGCTGGTCATCGTTGGTCGAGGCCACATGCGTCGGACCTTGATGCGGCAAGCCAAACGTCTGGGCATCGCTCATGCTGTTCACATTCAACCGGGGATGAGTTTTGACCGACTTGCTCTGCACTTCCGGGCTGCCGATGTTGTCGTTTATCCATCGTATTACGAAGGCCAAGGCCTCATTCCACTCGAAGCGCTGGCGAGCGGCACCCCCGTGGTGACCGTTGACCAAGCACCGTTAACGGAGATGATCGATGAGGAGGTGGGCGAACTCTTCGCCTGCGGTGACCACGAAGATCTTGCACGTGCGGTGAACCGTTGCCTCGACCAACCCGAAGAGCGAACTCAACAGATGGTTCGCGGACGGCAGCGGGTTTTGGATCACTACACCTACGAGCACAACGCCGAAGCCTACGAAGCCATTTACGAGAGCATGCTTTCGTGAGCAGAGCCGCTCATCGGAAGGTCATTATTTGACGAGCCGGTCGGGGGGCCATGAAAGTCAACGCTTGGCTGCTTTCGTTGTTGGTGGTCACCATGTCCCTCTCCGGGTGCATCGGTGAGGAAGAAACGGTTGCACCGCCCTTGGTGGAGGACGACGACGACCGGCGCATGTTTGTCACGGACAAAACCGGGCAACTTCTCGACATGGACATCGAGCCCATGACCTTCCAGTTCAGCGACGTGGGTGAGACCGGCAAGGAACCGAGCATCGGCATCACCTCCAGCGGTTGCATCTTCTTCATCGCCATGGAGAAGGTCATGCGTTCGTGCGATTACGGTGCATCGTGGGAGGAGAGCCAAGACCCCGTGGCCTGTTCGCCGACGACCAGTGACCCCTACGGATGGGTGGACCCGATCACTGACCGTGTCTTCGGGGTCCAGATGATCGGTCTGGAAACTTCGTGGATCTGCTGGAGCGACGATGACGGCGAATCCTGGATGGGGAACCCGCACGATTCGGGCACCACGCCTCTCAACGATCACATCAAATTGGCGAGCGGGCCTTGGACGGACAGCGGCTACGGAGCATTGGGTCAAATCACGAGCAACTTTTACGAAACCGCCGTGTATTATTGCTACAACAAGTTGGCTGGCATCTTCTGTTTTACGAGCGTTGATGGTGGTGCAACGTTTGAACTCGGCGGTCAAATCATCGGCCTCGCCACCACGAACGGTGGTTTGCACGGTGCCATTTCAACCGCTCCTGACGGGACCGTTTACGTGACACCACGTGTCGCCACCCCCACGGTCATCGTCTCAAAGGACAACGGCTTTTCGTGGTTTGAGCGGACCATGGGCGAGGACACGGGCACGCCCAACCCTCGAAAGAATTCGGAGGTCTCCGCTGATTCGGATTCCAATGCTTACCATGTATGGACGGGAGGTGACGAAGGCGTCTACATGTCACGTTCCTTTGATTCCGGGGAAACCTGGGACCAAGAAAGCATCCGCATTTCTCCCGTGAACGTGATTTCTTCGGTGTTCCCACAAACCGATGCTGGCGACGCAGGACGCATCGCCATCACCTACCTCGGGAGCGAGAACGACGAGATGCTCAACCAATCCGACATCGACGGGAACCCTTGGAACGGGAACGCTCACTACGCACCGAACAACGCCAGCTACCATCTCTACATCACCTACAGCCTCAACGCACTCGACGAGAATCCCATCTTCCACACCTACCGGGTTACCGATGACCCCGTCCAAGTCGGCTCGATTTGTTTGAACTCGGGGGATTGTCGAGACATCGGAGGATCGAACCGCAACCTCTTGGATTTCAACGACCTCCACATCGATCGCGAAGGGCGCGTTTACGTCGCTTTTGCCGACGGCTGCACCGGTGAGTGCGCAACCAACGAGAACGCGACCGCTCAAGACTCTCGGGACGGTCGGGGTTCGGTCTACTACTTGGCCAGCGGCCCCAGTCTCTACGAAGATTTTGGAACCTTGATTCCACTGCTTGACGACTGAGCACGAGACCATTCGGGCCTGTTTTTCCACGCCTCAGGCGAAATAGCGAGCTCGAAGTTTTCGGAGGCTCAAGCGAACGCCAAACATCAATTTGCGCCAGCTTGAGAGGCGGACGGGCTGGCTGAAGACATCGCCCGACCGACGGACAATCTCGTTGAGGATGGATGAATACGCATCTGCCATGATTTCCGGTTGAACCCGCGCACGGGCATCGAGGTAAGCAAACAGGTGGCTCGCTGAGGCTTGGTGTCGCTTGATGACATCAAGATACTCCACCATAAATCCACGCCATGCCAAGGATTGAGCCACGTTCTCCTGATTCAACATATCAAGGGTGATGTTGTGCGAGGCAAGTACCTCTTCGGGCAAGTAGATGCGTCCACGTTCCATGTCTTCGTTGATGTCACGAAGCACATTGATCAGTTGCATTTGGATGCCGAGGTCAATGGCGTGAAGTCGGGCAGCTCGGTCTTCGTATCCGTAGATTTCAATCAGGATGAGGCCAACGGCGGAGGCCACCTTGTAGCAGTACGAACGAAGTTCGTCCCAGGTTTGGTTTTGCACCGGGTAGAGGTCGTCTTCCATGCCCTCGATAACCGTTTCAAAGTCGTTAAGTTTGATTGGGTACCGAGAAACAACGTCCTGAAGCGCGATGAAAATAGGGTGGTCGTTGGCGGTGATGCTTTGTTCGTAGACCTGATTGAGTTTCATCCGAATTTCGGTGAGCGCCATGAGTCGCTGTCGATGTTCAAGTGCTGGAAGCACAGGCTTTTTTCCGGCGTGGATTTCTTCAACGGTGGCTTGGCGCGCATCCGTCGCCACCTCGAGTTGCGGCGATTGAGTGACGTTGGGTTCTTCGTCACCGTCCACGATGTCGTCGACCCATCGGCACAGCGCATACACGGCGTGAACGGCCTTTCGCTTCTCAACTTGAAGGGCACTGAACGACGAATAGAAGGTGGTTGAGGCTTCTCTGCAGACGGCTTCGCAATAGTCGTACGCATTGTTGAGAAGCAGGGTTTTCACGATCTCACCTCAGGCTGATGTCGGTGTTCCGCTTGAAGGCTCTTTTGAGGTTTTGTTGACCGCCGCACGGCCTTGCTTCGATCGCTTTCGACTCTCGAACCATGTGTCAACGCCGTTCCAATCCGGGATGATACCGAGACTGTCCAGCAACAATTTGCTGCTGATGCGGGCGGACTCGTAGATTACGGGAAGCCCACTACCGGGGTGGGTGCCGCCGCCAACGAGGTAGAGGTTGTTGATTTCGTCAAACTGATTCTTCGGTCGGCGCCAGAGCATTTGGTCAAGACCGTGAGCCAGGTTAAACACGGCTCCCCGGTAACAGTGGTCACCCCAATCTTCGGGGGTGATGACCATCTCCGTCACGATGTGGTCTTTGAGGTTCTCAAAGCCGAGTTTGGTCTCGATTTGTTCCAAAATGCGGTCACGGTAGGCGTCTTTTTCTTTTGACCAGTCAATGTTTTCATGAACGTGTGACACAGGAACGAGGGCGTAAACGGTTGAACACCCTTCCGGGGCGAGGCTCGGGTCGGTCACGGAGGCGTTTTGGACGTACACTGACGGGTCGTCCCACGTGATGCGATGGTGTTTCTCGATGTCTTCGAGGTTGTCTTCGTAGGTGGCGGAAGCGTAGATTTGGTGATGAGGGAGATCGTCGTACGTTCGGTCAACACCAAGGTAGAGCATGAAGGTGGAGCACGAGTATTTCTTGCCGTCCAGTTTCTTGTTGGACCACTTCTTGCGCACCTTGTCGGGGAAAAGTTGGGTCATGCCGTTGGCAAAATCAGCGTTCATGACCACGCGGTCGGCCATGAACTCGCCTTTTTCTGTTCGAACGCCGGTGATGGTCTTCCCGTCCATGATGACGGATTCCACGGCTTCGTTCATTCGGAACGTGACGCCGAGGTCCTTGGCGATGGCGGCCATGCGCTCGCTGACGCTGCCCAATCCACCGAGCGGATGGAAGATGCCGTACTCGTATTCAAGGAAGGCCAACATCGTAAACAAGCTGGGGCAATTGAACGGCGACATGCCCAAATATTTCGTTTGAAACGACATGGCCAGCATCAACCGGTCGTCGTCAAAGAGTTTCATCAAATCTCGAGCAACGGAGCGTTGCGGCCGGAGGACCCCAGCCACTCGCATGGCTCGCTTGGAGAGCAGGTCAGACGGTCCGTACCAGGGCTCTTGGAGGCACGCCTTTGATTTCTGAAGTTTCATCCGGTTGTCCTTCACGTAGCGTTGGAATGCAGCAGCGTTTCGGTCGCCGGACAACGTTCGGATGCGTTCGGTCATCACGTCGAGGTCGCTGGTGCAGTCAAGTTCCCCGCCTTGGCCGAAGATGAGTCGGTAGTTCAACTCCAATTTGTGGAGGTTGAGTTCTTCGTGGGCGTCCATTCCGATGGCCTTGAAGATGTCCTCAATCACCTCAGGATAATGAAAAAAGGTTGGGCCAAGGTCGAATTTGAACCCATCACGGTTGAAGACTTTGTTTCGGCCCCCAACGGCCGATGAGCGTTCGAATACGGTGACACTGACGCCAGATTTCGCAAGGAGCAGGGCGGACGCAAGTCCTCCGGGACCTGCTCCGATAATAGCGACGGTAGGCATAGCGGCGGCGGACATAGCACTCCAACCCCGGATTCACCATATAAAGGCGGGTTTTAGTTCGCAAAAATTTGAGAAAAAATAACACTTCAAGCGTTGGATTTGATGATGGCGTGAGGGTCGATGAGAGCCGAGAATTCGTCCAAATACGGACCCATGGAACTGATCAGGTCAACATTCGGATACCCTTTCAGCACCATACCGTCCATGTACATCAGCGAGCGGATGATGGGGAAGGCCTCTTCGCCGAATGCGCACCCAGCCAAAACGGCTGCCTTCACGGTCTTCATCATCTGCTCGGTCAACGAGACTTCACTGACCGAGGTGCCTACAAAACCGTCGTATAACTCGCCCATGGAGCGGTAATATGTCTCAAGGGTGATGCCGGTTGGACGGACAGCTGCCATGGTCAGCATCGCATCAAACGAATTTCGAAGTTCACCTTTGGCGAGAAAATAAAAGAAGCCAAACAAGGCGTTTCGTACGTGTTCCGGAGCGTGGCAAATGGCACCAGTGTCGATGAAAAAGAAGTCACCGTTCTCGCTCATCATGGCGTTGCCGGGGTGCAAATCTCCGTGAAAGGTTCCCAGGCCAAACATGAATGCACCGTGAATTCGAAACAATTCAAGCATGTCCTCCCACGCCATTGTCCCGCCTTCGAGGTGGTCTTCGAGCGTCGGAGAGGTGATTTCCTCCATGACCAGCACGCGCTGGTTGGAAAGGTCCTCCCACATCTTGGGGAAGTTCAACTTCGGCATTGGAAAGTGTTTCTCAACTTCAGCAGCTTTCGCCAGAAGGTCGTTGCGACCGAGGATTTCGTTGGTGAGGTTGAGTTCTCGCAACGTGTAGTCTTCAATATGTGCGAGCAGCCCGATGGGGTTGCCGACTTTTCGGAGTCGGGGGTTGAAGAACAAACCCAAGCGAATCCATCGTTTCATTCGCCGGACATCACGACGAAACGAGGCTTCAAAATCGGCTTTGATGATCTTCACGACCACCTTCGTCCCGTCCTTTAACACCGCCCGATGGATCTGTCCGATGCTGGCGGCAGCGAAGGGTCGGGGCTCGATGTGGTGGAAGTGGTCGTTGAATCCGGGCGGTGCGAACTTTTGGAGGAGCGCTTGGGAATCCTCTTCAGGGATGGTCGCTGCCCGACTGTACAAACGCTGGAGTTCAATGCACCTTTGCGGTTCGATCAAATCCGGACGGAGGGCGAAGATTTGGCCAAGTTTGACCGCAAGCAACCCCATCGATTGGATGGCTTCAATATCAACCGGTTTTTTCCCTCGGAGTTGCCGGAAAAACCGGATGAAAGTGAGGAGTTTCATGACTCAACAACCTCAATCGCTCAATTCAATGGTGTTCAATTCATGACGGTGAATCAAGTAACGCCACAAATCGTCTTTGGCTCCGGATCCGTTGACGCGCTGGATGACCACATTGGCGTCCTTTGCAAATCGAGTTGAGAGCGCTCCTTCGATGATACCGTCGTCCATCTGCCACATGGGGAGCGCATCGGGGTCTTCGACCGGAGGATGGTTCAGGCCGACGACCACGTGAAATTGCGGGTCAACATCGTATTGGAGCAAGCCCAATCCAGCGTGTTCCCACCAATCCATCATCTCGTCCAAAAACTCGATATCATTTTCTATAGAACGGAGGGAGAAGGCGATTTCTTGACCCACTCGGTTGCCGATTTGGCGCAACATTCTCCCGATGTCAATACCGAGCACCTTGAGGTTGGACAACTTTCCCTCGGTCAGGCGCATCCGCGCATCGTTGACTTCGTTGCCGGCTGCGAAGAACGCCTCGGGGTCAAACGGCGTGTCTTCCTCGGGCAGTTCACCGTCAAAACCGAGGGCAACGGAGACGTTCTTGAGAAAGGAACCTTCGCCGATGGTCAATCGAAGCGGGTCGTTGATCTGGTTTTCGGTGAATCGGGCGCGAGCCGTGGCCAGCGAGACGGCGCCTTCCCAAATGGCGTCAATGAGGTGGAGGTGGGCTTGCGAAAAGGGCCCAGATTCGATGATGAGGGCTGCATCTTCTTTGCCTCGTCCCACGGGGTTGTCTTCGATGTTGAGGTATTGAATGACTTCGGATTGGTCTTGGACGAAGCCGAGAGAGTCCAATTCGTCGGAGTGGCGGACTTCGATACTCGCATTGAGCTGGTCAAAGAAGCGCAATGTCCGGCCGTCCAAGTGGGTGATGACCTGAACGACCACGCCGCGAACGGCGGCGGTGTTCACCGCTTCCAGCGCCTCTGGATTTCGGCAGAGGTGAAGAATCCCAAATTGGCCGAGAAGGAGGATGAGTCGCTCTTCTGCATCGTTGGCCATTTTTTGGAGGCGATTGTAGATGTGGCTGCGCTCTTTGAGGACAGCGAATCGGGGGTCGTCAATGTCGCGTCGTTGTTTCTCGTAGGAAGCATCGGTTTCCGTTATCCCCTTTGACAGGTCCTCAAAACCTTCAACCAACCGGTCGAGTTGTTGTTTTCGGGATTGGATGATGTGTTCCATGGCTTCGTTGACGCGAAGGCTCGAGAAGAGCATCGGTCGGTCCGCTGTGGCGGTCACGATGCCCATTTCCTGAAGCCGGGAAAGGCTGTTGTACGCATCAAGCCTTGTGGTGTTCAATTCCTTTGCGAGTTCGGAGGCTTTCATCTTCGGCCTTGACCCGAGGATCATGATGGAGCGGACTTCCCGCTCGTTCAGGCCCGCTTCGAGGAGGAGTTCATCCCACATTCATTCGTCCCCCGTGACACTGGAAATGTCGGCAAGAATTTTCGCAACGTGACGGCGAGGCCGAAACAACCAGTCGTAGATGTAGTGGATGGTGTCGTCAGGGCCGATGAGGAAGGACGATTTTGCCGGGAATTGGCCGACGTGAAGCGGGACGTTGAATCGCTTACCAACTTCTCGTTCAGGGTCGGCGAGCAGGGGGAACGGGAGGTCGCCCAATTCGGCTTTGAACGAGGCAAGGCCTTCCACCGATCCGGGGCCGATGCCAACGATTGAGCATCCTGCAGATGCGAACAGGTCGTGCTGTTCCTTGAACGTTAAGCACCCGCGTTTGCACGTGGGAGAATTGTGTCTTGAGTAGAAGAAGACGATGCGCCACGTCCCGTTCAGCGACGCGCTGTCAAACGAAGTACCTTGTTCGTCTTCTAAAATGAAGTGAGGTGCTTTTTGGCCTGCGAGCGTTGTTTTCATCTTGTCGGCCTCAGGAGGGGAGAATGTGGCCCATTCGGGACGCTTTCGTTGAGAGATAGGAACGGTTATGGGCGCATTGGCCCACGATAATGGGGACTCGGTTGACAACGTTGATGCCGTTGTCAAGGAGCTGTTGGCGTTTGTCTGGGTTGTTGGTCACCAGTTCAAGGTCGGTGACGCCCATAGAATACAACATCTCGGCGGCGAAGTCGTAGCGGCGGGCATCGGCAGGCAGGCCGAGAGCGAGGTTGGCGTCCAGCGTGTCGTAACCTTCGTCTTGGAGCGCGTAGGCTTGCATTTTGGCGTAGAGGCCGATGCCCCGTCCTTCTTGCCTGAGGTAAACAATGGCCCCGTGCCCTGCCTCCTGTACAGCCTTCATGGAGGCTTCGAGTTGAGGCCCGCAGTCGCAGCGTTGCGAACCGAAGGCGTCACCGGTCAGGCACTCGGAGTGGATGCGAACCAGTGGAGTACCTTGGGAGAGGTCGCCAACAAAGAGAACGCAGTGCTCTTTGCCAGAGGAGGGATCTCGGAAAGCACGGATGCGAAACTCGCCGAGTTGTGTGGGGAGCACGGCCTCGGCCTCCGGTTGTGGTGTGGGTAAAGGTGAAGGTTGTGGGCTCCCGAGCATGTTAGAAAATCCTCTCGGTTTGTATATAAAACATCGTCTTTTTCCTCTAGTGGACCGAAACCGTCTTTCATATATGGCGTCGAAGAAATAGCCTACGATGTCCCGACTGCTTTGCGACCTTGGCGTGGCTGCTCGTGTGGTCCGAGGCGGCAAGGTTCTCCTGGTCCAAGAGGCCACAGGTCGCCATCAAGGGCGGTGGGGTTTGCCCAAAGGTCACGTTGAGGCGGATGAAAGTCCAGAAACTGCAGCCATACGAGAACTCTATGAAGAAACGGGGCTGAACGGCACCGTCATCGGGCTGGCTGGTGTTCGCACAGCGTTGCGGACCAACGGGCCCGCCGTCTTCTTGTGCTACGAAGTCGATGGTCACGAGGGCAGCGTCAACGCCGAAAGCAACGAAATTTCATCGGTATCGTGGTTCACGCTTTCCGAACTCACGACGCTTGATTGGGTCTCAGAAACCATGCATCAGCTCGCCATCGACGGACTCACTCATCAAGCAGTTACCCTCCACCACAAGGGGCTCACGCCTCGCAGTGGGCCCTACGCCGTCTATCGTTCCGGCGTCTCAAGGACAAGGGTGATTCGGTGATGATTCCCTCCACTCGTCTCCAGATCCACGGAGAACCAAACCAACAAGGCGACGTGGTCGTTTACTGGATGACCGCTGCCCGGCGTCCACACTGGAACCACGCTCTTGACCACGCTCTTCATCTTGCACGAGACCACAACCTTCCGCTCGTTGTCATCGAATGCCTCGCTCTTCAGCACCGGTGGGCGAACGACCGTATTTCCACCTTCGTTCTTCAGGGGATGATCGACAACCGCGACAGTTTTTCAGACTCGGGCGTGACCTATGTCCCATACGTGGAAACCAAACGCAAGGAAGCCGCCGGACTGCTTCGGGGCTGGCTCCATCGAGCCCGAGCATGCGTGATTGACGACTACCCAACGTATTACCCAAAACATGTTCTCAACACGGCCATCGAGGTTAAACCGTGTGAAGTCCACGTGGTGGATTCCAACGGATTCATGGCCATGCGTGCTCAAGGGCGGGATTTCTCCACGGCTTACTCCCTCCGCCGCCACCTTCACAAAACCATTCGAGAACACATGCACGAGTTTCCCGAGGCCAAGCCCTTGCGCAGCACAGCCGATTTACCCACGCTTCACGAAGGAGTCGTTGAGGCCGTGTTCAACTCAACCAACACGCCACCGACACCTTACGAGTTCCTTTGGCGTGTTGCTGAGGGTGGCGATGTCGGTCGGCAAGCCCTCTCCACGCTGAGCATCGACCACGACGTTGAACCCGTTGTCGGCAAGCGCGGCGGTCACCTTGAGGGGCGACGCCGCTGGAAGGAGTTCTTTTCCAGCCGACTGCTCGCTTACCACGAGATGCGAAACCACCCCCAAGAACGGGGCGCCAGCGGCTTATCGCCTTGGTTGCATTTCGGCCACATCAGCGTCCATGCGATTCTTCACGACCTCTTCACCCACCACCAATGGGACGTGAGTTTGGTGAACCCACCGAACGACGGCCGCCGGAACGGCTGGTGGGGTCTTTCCGAATCGGTCGAAGCCTTCCTCGACCAGATCATCACCTGGAGGGACATCGGCTTCATCCACTGCGCGATGACCGAGGATCACACGGAGTACGAATCTCTGCCTCAGTGGGCCAAGACCACACTCGAAGAACACGCCACCGATCAACGGCCTTACCTCTACACGTTCGAGCAGTTAGAAAGGGCCCAAACGCACGATCCACTTTGGAATGCGGCACAAAATCAACTCCGCCAAGAAGGCATCATCCACAATTACTTGCGAATGCTTTGGGGCAAGAAAATCCTCGAATGGTCTCCCTCTCCTCAACTGGCGATGGAATGGATGATCGCTTTGAACGACCGATGGGCGCTGGACGGACGGGACCCGAATTCCTACACGGGCATCGGTTGGGTGCTGGGCAAATTCGACCGAGGTTGGACTGAACGGGCGGTCTACGGAAAAATCCGCTGCATGACCAGCGCCTCCACCGCTCGGAAATACAAAATCAAGGCCTATGTTGATAAATACAATGGCGATGTTCGTCAAAGCACGTTGCTCGGTTCAGGTCCCGGGTTCTACTCCACCTACCAGTGAGGGATGATCATGCCTGTTTACCAACACACCGCACAATTTCCTGTCTCTGTTGAGGATTTGTGGGCCTGGTACGACAGCCCGGGGGCGTTTCGTCGAATCATGCCCGAATGGGAAGGAATCCAGCCGGTCGAAGCCGGCGCGTTGATTGACGACGCTCGCACTCGTTTCCGAATCCGGCTCGGCCCGCTTCGCCCCATGTGGGTTGCTCGCCATCACGGCGTGGTCGCCGGTGAAGTGTTCAACGACGTGATGGAGAAAGGACCGTTTGGAGCGTGGGACCACGAACATCGCTTCGTCGGTATCGATGCCTCCAACAGTGAACTTTGCGACACCGTTCACTGGCGTCTCCCCTTTCACCCGCTAACCTTTTGGACGGCACCGTTCACGGTTAAGGGGCGTATGAATCAGATGTTTGCCTACCGAACAGACCGGGTGCAAAGCGACCTGCGGCGCATCAAAGGCTTTGCTCATCTGCCTCGGCAAAGGGTCCTTGTGAGCGGTTCGACCGGGCTCATTGGGCTTCAACTCTGTGCATTTTTGGCCGCAGCAGGCCACGAAGTTACCCGATTGGTTCGCCCCTCGACCGTTCTTCCGGACGATGCAAAAAACGACGATGTTGTGGTTTGGAACGATCGAACGGGCGAAATTCTCGAAGGTGATTTGAACGGATTTGACACCGTGATTCACCTCGCAGGAGCGGGCATTGGGGACCGGCGGTGGAACGCCAAACGAAAGGACGTCATCGTGACCAGCCGCACCGTCCCTACGGACCACCTGGCCCGAATCTTGGCTTCCTTGGAGCGACCCCCTGCCGCTTTCTTGTGCGGCTCAGCCATTGGTTTCTACGGCGACCGAGGCGCCGAAGAACTCGACGAAACTTCAGCTCCCGGCACCAATTTCCTCGCCCAAACCTGCACGGCATGGGAGGCCGGCGCCCAGCCGGCCATTGACGCAGGTATCCGGACCGTCTTCTTGCGGACCGGCCTCGTGACCACGCCGATGGGTGGAGCGCTCCAAAAGCTCCTGCTGCCAGCAAAATTCGGTGCTGGAGGTCCTGCCGGTGGAGGCAAACAATTCTACTCTTGGATTTCCCTTGCCGACCAGATTTACGCTATTCACCACCTGATGATGTCGGCGGCTTGCGAAGGCGTCTACAACCTCACGGCGCCCGAGCCCGTGACGCAGAAAGTCTATGCGAAAATTTTGGGGCGTGTGCTTCGCCGGCCAGCCTTTGCACCCGCTCCAGGCTTCGTCCTCCGTATCATGTTGGGCGAAATGGCCCAAGCCTTGGTGTTGGACGGCCAGAAGGTTTTGCCGAAGCGGTTGTTGGAAAGCGGCTACACCTTTGAGCATCCCGACCTCGAAACCTGCCTTCGACAGTGCCTTGGTCGCCAAAAGTGAACGCCCCACGTTTTAAATGAACGCAGGGGAGGTTTTGATAATCCTTTGACCCATCAGCGCTCATGCGTCGCACCGTCTTGGTGGCTTTCCTTGCGGCGCTTTTTTTCAGTCACCTCCCCACGGTGGCTGCTGACAATTCTCCAACCAGTGCGAACGGGCTGACCGACGGCGTCTCCTCCAGCGGGTACGTCTGTGACCCCGACGGTTGTTCACCCACCGACAAAACCGACTATTGGAAAATTCAGGGGAAGAAAGGCGACATCGTTCGTGTTTCGTTCTCCGGGAGCATGAACAACGCTGCTTGGTGGTGCCCGGGCGATGGATGGATCGGGACCTTCACCATGGGCTCCATCACATCCAACGTTGACGATACCAATCCGACAGCATCTCTTTCAACGACTCTTGCAACCGCTGGGGAAATTTTGCTCAAGGTGGAAGGCGGGGACTCTTGGTGCAACGACGGTTTTGATTACACGCTCACGCCAAGCATCGACAAGACCAACCGCGACACCGACGAAGACGGGTTCATCGACACCGAGGACGACTGCGTCAACCTCGTGGGCACCTCCACAAACGACCGAAAAGGCTGCACCGATAACGACGGTGACGGCTGGTCGGACCCTGACAGCGGATGGGGGGTGCAGAACGGTGCAGATGCCTTTGCCAACGAAGCCACCCAATGGTTGGATTCCGACAACGACGGCTACGGCGATAACATCGATGGCTTCCAAGGCGACCATTGCACCTACAGCCGAGGCTATTCGTTGGCCGACCGCTTTGGGTGCATCGATTCGGACGGTGACGGATATTCCGACCCAGACCCCGGAGGCTTGAACGGATTCATCCCATGGTACGCCCACCCCGTGGGCAAGGCTGACGCCTTTGCCAGCGACGTGACCCAATGGAACGACACCGATGAGGACGGTTACGGGGACAATTGGGCTGATGCCTCGCTGAACATCACGAGGTACCTTTGGGACATCGGCATTTTCGTCGACAACGCTACTGAACCGGACGCATGTCCGTTCGTTCGAGGGGGTTCCTTTGCTGACCGTTTCGGCTGTCCTGACTCCGACGGCGATGCGTATTCCGACGGCGATGAAAACTGGACCCAAGACAACGGCTCGGATGCTTTTCCACTCGAACCTACACAGTGGCTGGACAGCGACCGCGACGGCTGGGGTGATAACCAAACCCAGGGAGCACAACGCATCGATGACTTTCCCTTTAATCCGACGCAGTGGCGTGATACGGATCGGGACGGCTGGGGGGACAACCAGACCTACGGTGCGACCCAAATCGATGATTTCCCCTTTGTTCCCTCGCAATTCAGAGATTCCGATGGGGACGGTTACGGGGACAATTTGACGGGTTTTGAAGGCGATGTGTGCCCCGAATCCACGCCTGAAGAAGTCGATTCAGGGTGGATCAGCCGTTTTGACCGGTTGGGATGCCGCGACATCGACAGCGACGGTTACTCCGACCCGACCGCCTTGTGGGCATCGCATCCGGCTGGTTTTGCCGATGCCTTCCCTGAGGACGCCTCGCAATGGCACGATACGGATGACGATGGCTTCGGCGACAACACGGAATACTTCGACGGGCAAACCTGGCGGGCCTCTTCCCGTCCCGACGGTTGTCGCACCACCTTTGGAAATTCGACCTTTGACCGGTGGGGATGCCCTGATGGCGATGGCGATGGATGGTCGGACCCGACCGCAGCGTGGCTGGCAAGTCCGGGCGGTTCAGGTGATGCTTGGCCTCAAGACCCTACACAATGGCACGACGCTGACGGTGACGGTCGAGGCGACAACCCGAGAGGTACGACCGCAGACGTTTGTCCAGAGGTCGCCGGAACCTCTGTTGGTCCGTCCTCAGGTGGCGACCGATGGGGCTGCAAGGACACGGACGGCGATGGTTGGTCCGACCTCGGAGATGCCTTCATTCACGAGCCGACTCAATGGCGGGATTCCGACGGTGACGGTTACGGCGACCGGCAAACGGGTCACCAAGGAGATGCCTGCCCGGAGACCCGAGGGACATCCCTGCTCGACCGGCTTGGATGCCGAGATACGGACGGCGACGGCTGGTCCGACCCCACCCCCTCCTGGCCAGCCCACCCCTTTGGAAGTGCAGATGCGTTTCCAACCGAAGCCCTGCAGTGGAAGGATTCCGACCAAGACGGCTTTGGTGACTTACCGCTCGGGGCGTTCCGCGACGATTGCCCCAACGAAGCGGGCACCTCAAAACGGGACGTTCAAGGGTGTCCCGACGACAACGGCGACGGCTGGTCAAATCAGTACGGTGAGTTCGCCGCCGCTATCGCCATCATGGGCGAGGACCCGGCAGCGTCCTGGCTCACCTACGCCGTTATCGGCACCGGTTTCTTGCTCGGCGCACTTGGCGCTCTTCTCGTGCGAGGCGCACGGCAACGGGCGGCGTATTTGGAGCAAATCGTGGCGGCCAAAGACCTTGAATTGATGATGTCGCCAGAGATCTCTCAGCCCGTACCTCAATTGATTCCCATCGATGCGTTGCCTCCTCTACCGCTCTTGACACCACCCGGAGGTGAAGGCGATGCGTGAGAAGACCCTGGCATGGGGCGCCGCCGTGGTGTTCATGCTCACCCTGCTGAGCCCCTTGACGGTGGTTGCCGCTGAACTGACCACCGAAGAACGCCTTGCGGAGCAGGGATTGACCGTGTTGGCGCTGCGCAACGACACCATTGACACCGACCAGGACGGTGATATCGATGCCGTTCGGGTGGTGGTTGTGCTCAATTCAACCTCAGCCCAGAACGACCTCATCGTCAAACTACGGGGCCTTCACAAGGAGCGTGAGGTGCTCGAGGTGGCCGAAATTTCTTTTTCCGGTCAAACAAACCTTTCTCTGGTCTACGATGCTTGGTCCAAGGGCGAGCACCGTTTGCGGCTGGATTTCTTTGACGATGACGGGGAATTCATCGCGTCCAACCCACTTCCAACCTTTGTTTTGACGCCAGCACTTCAAGTGCCGATGGTCCAACTCAATCTTGAGGCAGGGCCATCGATTCAGACAGGAGAAGCCTGTCAGGTCACACGCGTTTTCTCCGATGAGACCGGGCCAAGGTACGGAGAGACGGGCGTTCGGACCTTTTCAGGAGCGCCCTTCAGCGTGCTGGATGCCCACGGTACGCTGGATTGTTCATCTTGGCCAGCCGGCACATACGCATTGCGTGAAACTTACCGGAACGGATTGGGTCAGACGACCGAAGCCAACCTCAACTTCACCATCACAAACCGCCCTGCCCCTCAATTCACGTTAACCTTGCTCGGCCATGAGAACACCACGAACTTGCCGTGCAAGGTGAAGATGGTCACCGAAGATGCGTCAGCTTCGGCGATGTGGACCAAGAACTGGCGAATCAAAGGAAAGCTGGTCGAAGGCGCAAACACCTCGTCTTTGGATTGCTCTGAACTTCCGGCCGGGGCGTACCTTATCAGCCTCGAGGTGATGAACGAGAAGATGATCTCCTCAACGGCGGGCGTGAATCTGATTCGACTTCCAAATCCAAACGCAGGTGAGGACGAGACGGCGACCGCCCCCTCCACCTCGCTTGGTGAGAACACGCCTACTGAATCCGTGGGTTGGCTCTCCATCGGCCTTCTGGCGCTCGTCGTCACGGTTTTCGTCTTCCTTGCTTTCACGGGGAAGCGTCGTGTCGAACCCCTCGATATACCCCATCTCGGTCCTGCTCCTCAGGTGCTTGCGGACGGCCGTCCTGACCCGATGGGCCTTCCTGTCATCACCGACGACCAGGGCGTCATGTGGCGCCAGCACCCGGATGGAAAACTGGATTGGTGGGATGCGGACTGGCAGATTTGGCACGGGTGGGAACAATGACGCCGCTGGAAATAATCGGCCTCGCAGTGGCCTTTTTTGGGGGAGTAATCGGCTTACGGCTCCTCTATGTTTGGCGAACTCGAATCCGTCCGTTGCAGCCATCGCTTGACCTTGAGTGGGCTGCTGATTGCGAGCACTTGACCACCGCTACCGTCGACGGCAACGACATCACCTTTCACATGGTGCGTGATTTCACCTGGCGCACCACCCGTGACCGCGACGAGAATTGGGCGCCTGAGGTCAAGGTCAAGTTGGATGAACTCAAGGATATCTGGTTCGTCGTCGACCATTTTCACGCCCTCAAAGGTTTGGCGCACACCTATTTGACGTTTGATTTTGAGGACGGCACGAGCCTCTCCTTCTCGTTCGAGACACGACGAGAAAAAGGCGAGCGATACCACCCTTGGGACGGCATGTGGCGAGCTTACGAACTCTACCTGCTCGTGGGCTTTGAACGCGACGTAACAGGACTGCGAACTCATGGTCGGAAAAACAAGGATTACATGTTTCGAGCCATCACGCCGCCAGGGAAGGACAAGGCTTTGTTGCTGGGGTTGATTGGAAAACTGAATCAACTCGCTCAATCACCAGAGTGGTACCACTCCTTGTTGACGACGTGCAACACTTCCATCGTTCGAATCGTGAATCAAGTCACGCCGGGACGCATTCCTTTCATTTGGCGAAATTTCCTTCCCGGGTACACCCCAAAAGCGGCCTACAGGCTGAAATTGATCGAAGATTGGGGTGGATTTGAGCAGACGCTTGAAGCGGCCCGCATCGACGAAAGGGCGCAGGAGTGGGACGGACAAAGCGATTATTCCGCCATGCTCCGCTCTTTTCTTCCTCAGTCGTCAAAGTAGCCGTGTAAAACGAAGAGTTGCCCTGCTTCAAATTCGATTTCGATCGAGGTTTCAGTCGCTCGATTGTGGAGTCCACGGGAACTTGCCCCGAGGGTGGTCCCGTTCAGTTCCCATTCAGCACCGTGGAGGAAAACACCGCGTGCTTCGCTCAGCGTAAAGATGGAAAAAACCGACCCAAGTTCAATTTCTATAGAGGTCTTCTTGGACGGTTTGATGAACCGGTGAACCTCAAGAGGGCCGAGACAATCCACCTCCATCGGAGCTCGACTGCATTCCAAGAGGTTGGCCCAAGCATGGTGAAGGTCCCCGCCGGTGGCTCCAACCACCACGCATCTTTCGACGTCATTTGCAGCAGCCTGTCTCAGGGCTTTTGCAAGGTCGTTGTCGTTTTGTCCACTGAGTTTCTGAACCTCGCCTCCCTTCTTGATATGGGTTTTCAACTCCTCAGCACCCACGCTGTCCATGTCGCCCATGACGACATTCACTTGGACACCCCGTTCTTGTGCGAGGTTCAAGGCCCCGTCGCAGGCAACGACCGAGGTGGCGAGGCCAAGCCAAGGCTCCAAACGGTGCAAAGGGCACCATTCCCCTCCCGTGAGGATGACCCATATGCGCTCGGCCATGCATGGGGGTTGGCGGACCTTCCTTCTCAACTCAACGGTTCGAGTGGTCGATTGGCTGACCCCCTATGGGGGTCAAGGCCGCGGTGAACAATGATTTTCAAGGACGGAGGATGTGAAGGGGACATGTCGGACGCCACGAATCAAAATTCAGATCCAAAAAGCGTCCTTCTCGTCCTTCTGTTCCTCTGCTCTCTCGCAACACCTCTGGCCCCTCCTGCGGCAACGATGGAGGAACTTGCCCCCCATCCGGACGTTCGTCTTAACGCTGCGTTCTCGTTGACCGAGGGCTCAAGTCATGAATTTGCAGGAACGGCCATCAGCGTTGACGGTTTGGACAATGCTGTTGTTCGGGAGGAATCCATGTTTGACTACTGGATTTCAACGGAGCTGAACAACTCGAGCACGGAACATCACGGGACACCCGACATGAAACTGACGCGCACGGACAAGGAACATTACTGCTGGTCGACCGAGCAGGGAGCGGTCCGGACGGCGATTCATCGCCCCAACGGGTTTTGGAGCACGACGCTTGTCGACACCGTCGCTTCCGCCAACACCTCCGCTCTTGTGGATTGTGCTATCGCCGTTACGGCCAACGAACTCCCGCGTGTCCTCTACGCCGACGGGGACGACCTCAAGGTGGGCCGTTTTGCAAGGACGAGCCAAGTGTACTGGGAAGGGCCAACATGGCATACTCGGACGATTCTTGAAGACATTTCGCCAACGCACATTGAGCTCGAAATCACGCCAAACGGGGTTGAATGGGGCTTGGTGCGGACTGCGGACGGTGCGCTTCATCAGGTCAACTTCAGCGGCGCTTACTGGACCACCTTCCTGCTCGATGCCGGTCCTGTCGGTGAAGACTTTGAGTTGGCGTTGGACGCCAACGGCACCGCTCACATCCTCTACAGCCGGTCAACCGCAAACGAAGTGGTCTTGCTCCGCATTGCTGACGGTGAGCACGACGTGAGCATCCTCGACCGAAACGCAGCCCTCGTCGACGCCCTGGGGATGGATCTCGACGCAAATGCCATTGAGCAAATCGCTACAGCCACCCAAATCGGCTCCACCTTCTCGATCAACCTCATTCGTTCGCTTGCCGGTCAAGACACTGGGCGTGTCGACCCCGTTCCCACCGACCATCGTGAAGGTACGGCAGACGAAGCGGAAGGCAGCATCGCCATGGCCGATTTCAACGGCGACGGGTTTGATGACCTCCTCATCAGCACCCCCACCGCAGACATGGTGGGGTTCACCGATAACGGTCGTGTCGAAGTGTACTACGGTTCCTCGGCAGGATTGGAGGCCGTGCCGAGCACCATTCTTGCGGGAAGCGGGGATGGAGAGCACTATGGGCAAGGCGTTGACGTGGGTGACTACAACAACGACGGTGTAGAGGACCTTCTCATCGGGGCGCCTGGATGGGACCTCAGCGGTTCTACCAACCAAAATGACGGCCGCCTCACGGTGCATTTGGGCTCGCCAGCAGGTCTACCCTCCGCACCTTCATGGACGATCAACGGGTCCGGTAACGAATCCTTGGGTTCCACCGTCACCACCTTGCATCAGGACTCTGCCGCCGACGGGCTTGCCGGCGCTGCTCACGGCTACGCTCTCGAGGTCAGTACATCGGTCACCCACACCGGGAAAGTCAACGTGTACGACGGTGGCGAAACTGGGCTTACGTTGGTGCGAAACCTCACCCAGACCGGCGACGGTTCGATGTTTGGTCGAACGCTCGAAGGCTGCGATTTGAACGGGGACGGCCTTGCTGAACTCATCGTCGCAAACACCGGTTCGTATGCATCTCCGCTCTCTTACTCCTCCATTGAATATTTTTACGGCGATGTCGCTGGATACCAAGGGACGCCCGACCATGTCATTTCATCCCTGGTCCAGGGTCGTTTGTTCGGCCACGGTATCGTCTGTGCGGGGGACCTCAACGGGGACGGCTTCGACGAACACATCATCACGGAGCCGTTCAACAACACCGACGGCGTCTTCGGTACGGGGGTGCTGTGGTTGTTTGATGGAACATCTTCTGCCTTCCCGAGCGAGGCGGACTGGCAGTACTTCCCGACGTTGGCGAACTCGAAAATCGGTGAAGCGATCGCAGCTGCCGGCGACATCAACGACGACGGTTACGACGATGTGTACATCACCAGCCGGCTTGGTTCAAACGCCGGCCGCATCGAAATCTTCCTTGGTTCGGCCGACGGTTTGCGTTCCGACAAACAATTGCTTGCAGAAGGAAATTCCAGCGAGCAACTGGGCTTCCGTCTAGCGGCCGGCGGGGACCTCAACGGCGACGGGTTGGGCGACCTCGTCTATTCGCAACGCACCGATGACCGAGGCAGCGCCTTTGCTCTCGATTACGTGGTGGTGTCGGAACGCGATTGGGAATCGATTTCCTTTGAGCATGCAGGACAACTCAATGCGTTGGAGTTGGCGACGGCAGACCGCGGAGAAACGAGCATCGCCTATACCTTCAACGACACTCAGCGTTCCTACGCTGCGAAATTGGAACACATGATGGACGGTTCACCCGCAGGCCAATGGGTGGACCAAACCGTGGTTCGATCAACCACAAGCAACCTTTCCATCCGCTTTGACGTTCAATCCTCGGGCCTCCCTCTGCTCCTCACCGAAGATGACGATGCCATCCATCTCCACACCACTCGCTCCATGACGGCGGTTGAACAAGCCGTGGCTACGACGGGAACCATGGGCCAATACATCGGCTCAAACGTGAATCAGGGCAACGAACAAGTTCTTGCTTACACATCAGGTTCAGGTCAACAAATCTACGCCAGCGAGCAAACGGCATCAGGCTGGGTCACCGACCTGGTCCGAACGGGAGCCCAACTCGCCAACGGAATCGAAGTCTTGTTTGACAGCAACGATGTGCCGCACCTCGTCTATCGACATGCCTCGACGGGACAACTCGAACGGGCGACCGGAGGAGGCAGTTGGACGCTGACCTCCTTGGGCTCCGTCGCGGAAGCGGTGTCCACCCAACACCCTGCTGTTATGCTCGCCAACGACACGCTCGCCGTGGCCTTGGTCGCTTCCAACGGCACCGGCACCAACCTTGCGGTTTGGATGCATAACGGCACGACGCTGATCAAACAAACCATCGGCAACATGTCCGACCACGGGACCCAACTTGGGCTCACCACGCTTGCCAACGGATCTCTCCTTCTCGCTTCCCTCAGCACAACGGGGGCCCTCGCCCTTTACGAGCAATGGCCAGGCGACACCGTTTGGCAATCGCACACCGTGCTGCAACCCAGCGGCACCGCCAACGAATACCGTCTCGACCTCGAGGGCGGTGACCAACCGCTTTTGGCCGTTCGGGCAAACGCCGTCTCCTCCCTCCTCGCTCCCAACAGCACCGGTGATTGGGTCACGTTGACCGAACGACCGGCTGCTGCGGTGGACGGGGCTTGGGATGTTCTCCACATGGGCGACCATCTTCTCTTGTTGACCAGCGACCCCGTATCCAATCACCTTGTGGTGAACACCGCTGAACTCGACGGCGTTCACGCTGGTTATGCGCCCTGGATGTCCGTCCGCTTCGGGGACATCGTGACCAACCACCCGGTGGATGCGGTCGTTGACAGCAACGGGACCGTTCACCTTGCGTATTGGGACGAAGTCAACAACGATGCAGTTCTTCTTCGACTTTACGCCGACCAAGACCGGGATCTTGTTTTTGACTTGGTTGACGAGATGCCTGCGGTTGGAAACCAATGGTCTGACGGCGACGGGGACGGTTTCGGTGACAACCCTCTGGGACCGCTTGCCGACCAGTGCCCTTCGGCGGCCGGTCCCTCCTCGTACGTCGTTTACGGGTGCGCGGATTTCGACATGGACGGCTTCTCCGATGACATCGACGGTTGCGATTCCTCCGGAGGGACCTCATGGATCGACCGGTACGGTTGTGAGGACCTTGACCAGGACGGTTGGTCAGACAACGGGGCCACATACTTTGACGGCGATGTCTACAAAGGTAACTGGAAACAAGCGCTCGACACCGATGGTGACGGGTTTGGTGACAATCACGGCGTGGACTGTTGTTCCGTTGAGTTGGACCCGAACGCCGGTCCCGGAGATTTGTTCCCTTACATCGCTTCGCAATACGCTGATTACGACGGGGATGGCTTTGGCGATAACGACACCGATACGGTGTACGGCGACTTCTGCCCTTGGGACTGGGGCGCTTCGTGGCGAGACCGAAACGGTTGTCTGGACTCCGACGGGGATGGCGCAAGTGACCCTTCAGACGAGGGGACGTTCTTTGAATGGAACATCGAACTTGGCGCTGATGTTTGGCCTTTTGACCCGACGCAATGGACCGACACCGACGGTGACGGCTTCGGTGATAACCAATCCGAGAACGCCACGCTCCCCGACCGTTTCCCACTGCGCATCGTGGCGGCAAACGACACGGATGGCGATGGCTATGCCGACAATTGGACGGCCTTTGCCACGATGGACGACGACAACGACGGAGTCATCAACCTCAACGACATGTGCGTTGAATCCGACCCCTCGCTTCCGATTGGTCCAAACGGGTGCGACGAGGACCAAGCAGCCAACCTCACGTTCCCCAAAACCTCGTACAAAGAAGGTCTTGAATTGGACCAGTGCCCAGAAGTTTGGGGCAATTCCACGGTGCCGGTCTACGGATGTCTTGATTCGGACGGCGATGGCTTCACCGACCAATACGCCTACGAGACAAACCAAACCAGCGGTCTGCGAGAAAATCAGATTGGTGACGCCTTCCCTCTTGACAAAACGCAGACCTCTGACACGGACGGGGACGGGTTTGGCGATAACCCTCTGGGCGAAAACGCGGATGAATGTCCGTTTGAATTCGGCGTTTTCAACGGAACGAACGGTGTGGGTTGCCGCGTCATTGACCTTCAAGACAACGACGGGGACGGCCTGATCAACGATCTCGATATCATCTGCCCCAACAGTCCGGCTGGTGAGGTGGTCAACGAGGACGGATGCGCTCAATCCGAGTTGGACGACGACGAAGACGGCGTCAAGAACAATGATGACCTCTGTTCCGAGACGCCGACGGGCGTGACGGTCGACGGAGATGGTTGCAGCGCTGAGCAACGAACTTCAGACTCGGACGGGGACGGCTTGAACGACCCCGAGGACCGTTGTCCCAACACGGAGGTGGGCGAAAGCGTTGACGAATTCGGTTGTTCACAGGCCCAACGCGACAGCGACGGAGACGGGTTGTCGGACCTTGACGATGCCTGTGACGACACGCCACCCGGCTTCCCGATTCTTGAAAATGGCTGCACCGACGAGAGTGCATTGACCGAGGACATCGATGGCGACGGTTTTGCTGGTGCATACAGTTACGACATTGACCCCATCACGGGGCTTCATGTCAACCAAACCGGCGATGCCTTCCCGTCTGACCCCACCCAATGGTTTGACTCCGATGGAGATGGTCTTGGGGACAATTGGGGCACGGTGTCGTGGAACAATTCTCGCGACCCTTCATGGCCGGGTGTGTTTATTCAAGGCGCTCAGAACGCTGACTTCTGCTCGGCCGAAGCAGGTACGTCGTTCATGGACGTCCCTGGTTGTTACGATGACGGCGACGGTTGGGCCGACTTCTTGGAACCGGAAACCCTCCAAAACAACCCCACGCAATGGAAAGATTCTGATTTCGATGGCTTGGGTGACAACTGGGGTGACGCATCGTGGACCCCACACCGTGACCCAAGCTGGCCCGGCGAATTTATCGAAGGTGCCACCAACGCTGACCTCTGCCCAACCACGCTTTCGGGCCTGTTGGGCCAACTGGACGGGGACGGGTGTCATCCCTCCGAACGGGACTCGGATTATGACGGTGTCAAGGACAATGAGGACAACTGCCCTAACGATCCGAAAGGCGTTGACGGGTACGACGACGGTTGCCCCTACGTAGCGGTCTCCGGCGATGGTGATGCTGGATTGTTTGGATTGGATGCTGGCATGCTGATGGTCGCCGGTGGAGCGGTCGGGCTCGTCATCTTGTTGGGTCTTCTCGTAGTGTTGCGCTCAGGCCGTGAGGACGATGACGAAGATGATGATGCCTACGATGAATTCTTTGACGACGACAATGAGGAGAGTTTCCTCGATAAGTTGGATGCAAAACGGGCCGCTCCCGCTCGTTCACGCCCTGCACCATCGTCAAACTCTGGCGAGCCCCGCGGACCTGCCAACAGCCGTCCTTCTCCTTCACGAGCCGGCCCGGGTGGCCCTCCCAAAGCCAATGCAGGCCCGCCAAAGCGTGGCGGAGGCGGCCCCCCTCAAAGCGGCCCGGATCAGGAGTCGTCGGCAAAACCAGAGCCCGTGCAAAAAGTGGCGAAGAAAAAGTCGGTGAATTCGGTCGTTGAGGCCTCCTCAGCGAAGGTTCGAAAGGCGAAGATTCAGGTTGATTTGAGCATCTTTGAGGACTGGCAACGTGCTGACCGAGAATCCGCCGTGGAATGGGTGATGGGTGCAATTGCAGACGGTGACCAAGAGCGCAGCGTGCTGATGCAACTTCAAGAAACAGGGTGGACTGCGGAGCAGTCTCGAGCGATTTGCAACCTTGCGAAAAACAAGGCGGCTTGACATCGGTCATGAGGTCTTAAATGAAGGTCAGGTTTGGACGGAAGAGGGAGGATAAACCATGAGCGATGGAGCCACTGGAAATCCCACCGCCATCGAGGTGGATGAAGCCGCGGCCTATTTCGGTGTCACGGAATCCTCTGACGTGCTTCATGCCATGATGGCGATGCCTCGAGACCAAGCCATGGTGCAGTTTTTTGATGTGCTTTCAGACATCGTTTTACGACCCGGTGATTTTGATTTTGAAGCAGCCAGCGAACGCATGCAGTGCGAAGGCGGGGAGATCTACTACCTCGTTGCAGGTCACCTCGGCTTGATGAGCCTGCCCGACCCGCTCCTGCAAAGCCTCGGCATGCCCGATTCCAGCGGTGCCGCTGGTGGTGAGACCATCGGTTCCCTCGACGGTGAGCAAAAATCCCAGTTGGAAGGTCTTGCAGACCCCATGCGGATGATGAAATTGTTCGCCGTGGCGCACCAAACAGGAGGTGGCGCTGAAGTGCTGAAGTACCTCAACACGCTTGACGGCATGCTTGCCAATGTCGGCGGGTCGGTGGACGCTCTTGTCACGGTCAACAAAGAACTCGACGCTGCGCTCGACGTCGCCGGACATGTCGCTCCCATCGCTTCTCTGGCCAGCGGTTCCGCTTCAGCTGCGACCGTGGAAATCCCCGAAGGTCTTGAACGACCGAAAGCCCCTGAACCTGCTGAAGTCCAGGCTGCACCCACTCCTCCAATTCCCGAACCTTCTGTCCCTTCCGCCCCCAAAGGTGTTCCGCTTCCGGGCGCCGAACCCTCTGCACCGGTGGTTCAACCCGAATCACCCGTGCCGCTTCCTTCCTCAACGGTGGCCCTGCCGAAGGTTGAGGTACCGGTGAAGGCCGAAACTCCCGTGAACGTGGAAAACGAACGGGAGGTGGCTCGGGCAGCACAAGATGCGTTTTCCGGAGCCTTTGGTTCGCAACTTCTTCCGGATTCTCAACCTGCTGAACCGGAGGTGCCAGACATCTCGGTTGAACCCGTGGAAGAAGAGGTTGGTGCGCAAGGCGATGAGGAGGAATTCGTCAGTGCTGCGGAACATTTCATCGCTGCCGATGAAGATGGTAGCGGGGCTTTGGACGTTGAAGAATTGGCCCGAGCCACCGGCACGACCGTCGAAGAAGCTGCGGCTTTGCACGCCGAGGCGGACACCGATGGCGACGGCGTGGTGTCACTTTCGGAATTCATCTCTTCCCCCGCCGCTGAAAAGACGGCTTCGCTTCCCAAACCGGTGGCTCCGGTTCGTCGACCGTTGGGCAACACCGGACAAAACACAGGACAACCGGTTCAGCAACGACCACCGCCGTTGAACCAACCTCCCGTCCAACAACCGGTACCAAATCAACAAGCGTGGCAACAGCCGCCACCTCAGCAGGGATGGCAGCAACCCCCTCCCCAACAAGGGTGGCAGCAACCTCCTCAGCGCCCCTTGGTACAACCCACCATTCATTCGGGCGTTCATTGCCGTGGATGCGGTGTTGGCCTCGACCCGTACTGGCGGTTTTGCCCGGTATGTGGCCAGCAAAATCTGGGTTATTGATTCAGTTGACGACAAACGAACCGTTCTCGAGGAGCGGGGATTCGTCCAGCCAGATGCTTGGTGAGGCGAGCACACCCGAAATTTGGATGCCGACCGCAGCCGTCCCGCCGAGCGTTGTGTTGTCACCAATCGAGAAGTAGGCGGTCCCAAGGCGTTTTTCATCTTCGAGCACGTTGCCGAGGAGCCGAGCGTTGGGGTTCATCCCGAATCCAAATTCAGCGATCGTCCAAACGCTTTCCTGATCTTTGCTCTTCAAGCGTTTGGCCGCCTCGCCAAAGGTTTGCCGAATCTGGGCAGCAGCCGTTCCGCCCTTGACGTCGACGACCAAGCCGTTCTCGACCTGCAGGATGACGGGTTCGTCCACCAGGGCCGAATCCCATGAACCATCGATGACGATGGTCCCGTTCATCGTGCCTTCCCGCGGCAGCGTGAAGATCTTGCCCGCAGGCAGATTGGTGAGCATGCGCGGGCGGTTGCATACGCCGTTGTCATCCAGTTTCCACTCTCGCCAATTGACTTCAAAGGTGACGTTCGTGCCCGTTTTCGACTTCACGTTGATGATGCGTTTGCGTCGGAGTAAGCCGTTCATTTCACCGATGTTTTTCTTGATGATGTTGAAATCGGCTGCCATTCCACCTTCGGTGAACATGTCAAGGGTCATGCCGGGCATGGTGGCCACGCGCGCACCGTCTTTGATGGCTTGACGGACAGCACGGGTGTGTGTGAGGGAATACTTTGTGGGGGCGATGACGACCTGTTGTTGACGCATCAAGTTTGCTACAGGGGACGGCGGTTCGTCCCCGTGATGTCGACCTTTGGGCATGACGATCAACAACACGCGGTCGGAGCGAAGGCTTGCGGCGTCATGCAATGCCTGACCGATTTCTGTGGTGGTGGGGTCGCATACGATGAGGATGTTTTCGCCTCGACGAAGGTCCATGCAGGTGTCAATGACCGTGAGCGCACTCTTTGCCATCCGGTCATCGTGCCCCATCACTTCGTCTTCACCCTCCGGATTCTTCGCCGGCTCAAGGTCGGCAAGGACCGCTTCGGGTTGACCTTCGGCGAGGTCCAAGATTTCCTCGATATCGCTGTCAACATCCGAACCCTCGTTCCCTTCAGTGCCGTTTCGGCGGAAAGGGAGGGCCATGATTACTGTAGAGTTCAACCGTTCTTCAATGTGTGCTTTTTTCAATCCAAATCCGTTCACTTCCGGGCCAACTTGTCGGAGGGGAGCGTTGAAGAAGCACGAGGCCGTGTACGAAGCATGGACCTCTACGAGGAGTTTCTCAAGCGCGTTCAAGACATTCACCGCCTCGGCGCCCTGCAAGGTCACCTTGGATGGGACCAAGAGGTGTTGATGCCTGCGAAGGGGGCCCAAGCCCGAGGCGAGATGATGGCTTGGCTTGCCGGTCAACGTCACCAACAATTGACCGATGCACGCACGGGTGAACTTTTGAGCGCGTTGGAAGATGCCAACCTGAATGCAGACCAAGCGGCCAACGTTCGGGAAATGCGTCGTATGCACGACCAAGCCGTTTGTCTCCCGAAATCCTTTGTCGAAACGTTCGCCCAAGCCCGGTCTGAAGCTTTGGTAGCCTGGCAGGAAGCACGAAGCGCTTCGGATTTTGAGGCGTTCAAACCCTCGCTTGAACGCTTGATTGCGTTGACCCGAGAGAAGATCAACCTCCTTGGTGTAACCTCAACGCCGTACGATGTCTTGCTCGACGAGTATGAAGTCGGTATGACGGTGGATGATTATGACCCGTTGTTCGCTGGATTGAAAGCCCGTCTTGTCCCGCTTCTCCAGGCCATCACAACTGCTCAATCATCCACGCCCGACCCGATCTTGCCCGAGGGCTTGCGCTTCTCTGTTGACGCCCAGAAGGCCTTCTGCAAGGCCGTCTCCGCCAATATGGGCTTCGATTTTGACGCCGGAAGAATGGACGCTTCAACGCACCCGTTCTCAGCAGGACTTTGGCCCGGTGACACCCGCTTTACCACCCGATTTGATGAAGCCGATCCGTTTTCGTGTTTGTACGCCGTGATGCACGAGACCGGACATGCGCTTTACGAGCAAGGCTTGGATCACGACCATCGGTTCACCCCACGGGGCGGAGCGGTTTCATTGGGCGTCCACGAATCGCAGAGTCGTTTTTGGGAGAATCAAATCGGACGAACCCAAGCGTTTTGGAGAGCGGCCTTGCCGTGGTTTAACGAGGCTTTTCCCGACGCCCCACAGTGGGATGAAGAGGACTTGAATCAACTCGCGAATCGTGTTGAACGGGGCTTCATTCGGGTCGAAGCGGACGAAGTAACTTACAATTTACATGTCATGATTCGTTACGAAATCGAAAAGCAATTGTTCAACGGCGATTTGGCCGTGGACGACCTCCCGGCTGTCTGGAACAGGATGTTCAAGGAATGGTTCAATCTTGATGTGCCCGAAGACCGCTTAGGTTGCCTTCAAGACATTCACTGGTCAATGGGCGCCTTTGGATACTTCCCAACGTATACCCTCGGGAACCTCTACGCCGCACAACTTCTGGAGGCCATGAGCGAGGATCTTGGTGATATCGATGCGATGGTGGCTTCAGGAGATTGGGAGCCCATGCTGGCATGGCTCCGACCTCGCATTCATATGCGAGGAAGTCAGGTCTCACCCGCTCAACTCATTGAGGATGCAACCGGAAGTCCACCGAATCCTGAACCGTTTTTGCGATACGTCGAAGAAAAATACCGCGCATTGTACAACCTGGCTTAGCGCCAAGGCATCATGACCAGCGGCGTTCCTGCTTCACCGGGTTCCACCAACAGGTGTCCCTTTTGCCCCGTGGCTTCTGTTCGCTCGAACACTGGAACGCCGGCAACGACGGTCACCTGTGCCCATCCAACCAATTCCCGACCACGGAACGGACTCCAGCCCACGCGAGTCCAGACCAAATCATCGTCAACCACATGTGGCGTCGCCATGTCCACGAGGACGACATCACCGTCTGCGCCTTCCTCGAGACGTCCTTTCCCCACCATGTTGTAGCATTCAGCGACGTTCGTCGACATCCAGCGGACGACATCTTCCACCGAGCATGCACCGTCTCGTGCATGGGTGAGCATCACCGCCAACGAGGTTTCCACGCCCGGCATGCCGCTCGGTGCATCGGGAAAGCCTGCTGCTTTGGCATCCAGAGTGTGCGGTGCGTGGTCGGTCGCGATGCATTGAACGGTGCCCTTTCTTAATTGGTCCCAGAGGGTCTCCCGGTCCGCTTTGTAACGAATGGGCGGGTTCATTTTCAGCCGGGCTCCTTCCCGTGCGACATCGGTTTCGTCAAAGGTGAGGTGCTGGGGGAGGGTTTCGGTGGTGATGATGGCTCGATCGTCGTTCACCTCGGAAGGCAGGGCAGTGATGCCTTCAAGCCACTCGGCTTCGATACCGCTGGTGAGGTGCAGAACATGAAGACGGTGGCCGGATTCCTGGGCCAATTCAACGGCCAACTGGGTGGCCAGCAGGGCCGTTACGTCGTCCCTCCATTCGGCGTGGGCCGCCATGTCCGTGCGTTCTTTCACGGCTTCAAAGCGCTCGATGAGGCGTTGTTCGTCCTCGGCATGAACGGCGATGAGCCCTCCAGTTTGGGAGAAAATCTTCTCCAGGGCTTCACGTTCGTTGACCAGAAGGGTCCCGGTCGATGAGCCCATGAAGACTTTGATGCCGCAAATTCCAGGGATGCTGAGAGGAGCGTCTGGCGTGCCGACGGCATCTTGTAAATCCGAGATGTTGTCCGGGGTGGCGCCAATGAAAAAGCCGTAGTTGTTGACGCATTTTGCCGCAGCGGTGGCCAATTTCATGTTCATGCCTTCGAGGGTGGTGATGGACGGTTTGTTGTTGGGCATATCAAGGAAGGAGGTGACGCCTCCGCTCACAGCGGCGGCTGAGCCGGATCCCAGGTCCTCTTTTTCGGGTTGGCCGGGGTCTCGAAAATGGCATTGCGGGTCAATCATTCCGGGAAGGAGGTGCAAGCCACGCCCATCGATGAACAACTCGTCTTCCAAGGGTTGGAGGGTTTTGCCGAGCGCAACGGTCTCAATGAGCCCCTCTCGGATGCGAAGGTCGCCGACTCCCGTTGCATCTGGTAGTACCATCGTTGCGCCATGAATGAGCATGTTGCCGGACATGATGGTGTTCTCCTCCATTTTGAGATGGTGGGGTTCGGCTCATCAACATGATGCAAGGATACTGACTTAGCGACGCGCGGATTTTGGCCGAAAGGCGTTGCAGACATCTTCGTTCATGTCCATGTACGGACCGCCCATGAGGTCGACGCAGTAAGGGACCGCTCGCCAAATCTCGTCAATGGTCTCTCGGATGGCCTTCGGGCGACCGGGGAGGTTGAAAATCAAGCTGGAGCCACGCAAACCTCCAACTTGGCGAGAAAGGATGGCTGTTGGGACGAACGCGAGGGAAATACTTCGCATTTGTTCCCCAAATCCGGGCATCATGCGGTCACAGACCGCTTCGGTCGCCTCGGGGGTGATGTCCCGTGCGGCCGGCCCGGTGCCGCCCGTCGTCACGACAACGCTGCACCTTTCTTGGTCGCTCAGTTCGATGAGGGCCGCTTCGACGGCTTCTTGTTCGTCTGGGACGCATCGGTAATGGGTGGTCCACGGGCTCTTGATGGCCTCTTGAAAAAAGGAAAGAATCGCAGGGCCGCCTTCATCCTCATAGGTCCCTTGGCTTGCTCGGTCGCTGACGGTCACGATGCCGAACACGGCGTGGTCCCCAACATGTTCTGCTGACCCGGGCCACTCGGTGATGCGTTGCATGGTTCCACCTACTGGTCCCCGTATTTGGCGACGATGTCGGCGTGGAAGTTGTCGAGGAGCGTGTCCTCAAACAACTCGGTTTGACGCCGCATCTTGGTGGCCCGAATGTGGAGCACCGCCATCAGGATGAAGACGATGATGACCAACGGGATGAAGACCTCAAGTTTGTACTGATGCATGAATTTCACAATTCCTTCAGCGGTGTACGCCCACGTGATCGAGGCGATGGAGCCACCGATCAGCGTAGCGATAAGGACGCGCATGAACTGCATTCTGGAGAGCAATCCGAGCATGGCGCCTACAAGCACACCGGAGGCCATGAAGGGAATCCACACGAAGAAAATGAGGCCCCAAAATCCCCATTTGTTGATCATCTCTCGCTTCTCGTTCGCCATGTATTCCACGGTGGACAGCGTGTCGCCGAGGAATTTTGTTTGCAGCATTCGCCCACCCAAGCCGTCTTGTCGGGCCACAGCGACGATGCGTTCATCGTCGGTTTGCGATTGGCGCTCGACCCGTCCGGCTCCAGCCCGATCTGCGAGGGTTGAGACTTCGTTTCTCGTCTTCACGATGAGTTCTTGGGAGCCCAGCAAGTCCTCGTTCCGGTCGTGAATAAAACGAAACAATTCGTCCTTCATCTGGGTGGAGGTCTTCCGGAACCGGAAGAAAGCAAAGCGTTGTGTGGGTCGGTAAATGACGGAGACAAAGACCACCCGGTCGTCGCTGGTCACCACCGCCCCCTTCATTTGGACGTCGGTGCGGCGCGTAAAGAAGAGGTCCAAACTGTCACGAACATCGTCCTCAATACGTGAAAGGGAGTGGAGTTCAGAGAAGAAGGACGAGTAGTCTTGTCGTTCCTTAAGGGCATCTTGTTGCTCATCAACCCGAGTCCCAATGCCGACGCCGGAATCAAAGTCAATGCTATGACCTGCCCCAATGACCCGGACGTTGAGTTGGACGGGTTTGAAGACGCGGAAGATGGCGAATTCTTCGAGCAGGTTTCGTAGAAGTTCAGCACGTACTTCTTTGGAATCGGAGAGGGTGTTCTCCGTGTTTTGGTAAGCCACCATGATGTCAATCGACAAATCTCGTATTTCGATCTTGAAGAGTTCATCGTCAATATCGATGCCCAACTGTTCGCCAACGGTGTAGACGGTGTCTTCAACGAGACGTTGAATGTGGGCGCGGGACAGGATGTCGTCGGTGTCTTGGTGGTAGACCTTGTACATCAAGGGGTAGATGACGAGCAGAGAGATGATCGAAAGCGAGAGGGAAACGAACGCCATCCACCATGCTGGAATGCCGGCAGCACCACCTGTCAGCATGGCGGTTTCTCGCCCGCCACCAATTTCGGCACCCATGAGCAGGTAACCCCAGTCGCCAAGGTCTTGCACGGACCAGCAAGAACGCGGTCCGGAATCTTCAATCCGCACGTCGGAATGTTCAGCGTCGTCAACGAACGGAAGGAAGGCAAGGGCTTCTTTCGAAATGGTGTGCTCAAAGACGATCGTTGAAGTCAACGGTCCAACGATGATTGAGGAGTTCGGTGATCTGTCTGCCTTGACGGTGAGCTCAAACACGAGTTCAAACTGACCCTCGGAAAGTTCGGAGTAGGGCGCTGAAAAGAAGGCTCGTCCTTGGTTTTGTTCGGCTTTGTTGATGGTTCTGGTTGTGCCGTTCGCACCGTAAGGCTCGTCGACGACGGACAAGGTTTGATCGTTGACCACCTCGTAGAACGTGTAGTTCAGGAAGGCCACCCCGTTGGGGAGGTTGTGGCCAGCGATGGAAAACAATTCACGGTCGGGGTCTGGGAAGATGTTCAACCAAGGCTCGTCGGTGACTTCTTCGCATTCGTCACCGATGTCAAGGAAGGTGGTTGAAGCGGTGTGGTCGAGTGCTGTCGAATCCCCCAAGGCTCCCGATGACATCGAAAACAACAGCAGGGCAAAGACGGCCCCGTATGCTAGCCCTGCCAACAAAACAAAATCTTCAATTTTGGAGAGAAAGATTCGGCCTCCGCCCATGCGACGTTGCCGTATTTCCTGAAGTTCCTTGGCCTCTCGATCCTTTGAGCGGGTGTGTTCTTCGTGACTGTCGTTGGCGGAGGACTCAACGATGCCGTCCTTCGCCATGGTGGACCATACTCCCTCCGGTTCAAGAATCCTTTTCCTTCTCAGGGTTGGAATCTTGGTAGTGTTGAGTGTTCTATAGAATATAGGGGCGGGCAGTAAGCTTCCCGCCGATTGTGATGTTGGTGGGTTAGGCCGGACTTGAACCAGCGACCTCGGCATCTTCAGTGCCGCGCTCTCCCAACTAAGCTACTAACCCGTGCAAGGTTGGCGAATGCCCTCGCCATATCAAGCCTTCCGATGGGTTAGGGATACCGTGCTTCTCGTGCGGGGCCGTTCATTCAGCGCCTTCAAGCGTAGCCTTTTGGAAGGCGAACAGGCTTTCCAGACCCGCATCAGCTCCTTTCAGGAGTGCGTGCAACTCGTCGGCTGAAAAGGTGGATTCTTCCCCAGTCCCTTGGACCTCAACGTAGCGCCCATCGCTTGTTTTGATGATGTTCATGTCAACATCGGCGTTTGAATCAAGCACGTAATCCAAATCGAGGTACACCTCTCCGGCAAGGAGGCCAACGGAGACCGCAGCGAGGTCGTTGGGGATCACCGCCGCCTCGTGGTTGGCCTGCTCGATGGGGCTGAGTTGAGGGGGTGTCCAACCCTCCTTTCGTTGCTCAAAGGTGGGCCGAAGGTCCACAGGGAGGCAGTCTCCACGAGCGATGAGGCGGCGGACGGCCAGTCGAAGGGCGATGTTGGCCGCCGTGATGGACGCACAACGTGTGCCTCCGTCTGCGTTCAACACGTCACAATCAACGTTGAGCGCCACAGGACCGAGAGCCTCGAGGTCGACGGCAGCACGCAGCGAGCGCGCAATGAGGCGCTCAATCTCTTGGGTGCGGCCCTTCGCACCGTTGCGTTCACGGCGGAAGCGAGAGTCTGTTGAGCCGGGCAAAAGGGAATACTCTGCGTGCACCCATCCCTTTGTAGCGTCCCGGGGGAACCAACGGGGTAATGATGCCTCCTTGGTGCAGCACGCCAAAACCACCGTATCGCCCTGCTTGTAAAGCACGGATGCAAGAGCGTTCGGGGTGAAATCCAGCGTAACCTCAGGGGTTCGCATTTCATCGGGGGCTCGTGAAAGGTTGAGTTCGGTTTTGAATTTCGCCATGTCACGCCCAGTGCGTGTTCTTCATCAAGGCTTCTCAACCGACTCGCAAGTCCGTGGGCATGTTCAAGTCATGCTTTGAGGTGGACGGGTCATGAGCCAACCCAAGGCTGTTATCTGTGCCGTTGCCCGCACTCCAATTGGAAAATTCATGGGAGCCCTGTCCTCCCTTTCAGCCGTTGAACTTGGCGTTTTGACCGTCAAAGAACTGCTGTCCCGTGCGGGTATCGATCCGGCCTCGGGTGTGGTGGATGAGGTGCTGTTTGGACAGGTGCTCCAAGCCGGTGCGGGTCAGAATCCCGCCCGTCAGGTGGCCCTTGGTGCAGGCCTGCCCGTTTCCACACCGTGTGCCACGATCAACAAGGTGTGCGGTTCTTCCCTCAAGGCCGCCATGATGGCAGCGAACAGCATCCGTGCAGGCGAATACAAAGCCATTATTGCCGGCGGTATGGAGAGCATGAGCAACGCCCCCCAGTTGCTCATGGGTCAGCGAAAGGGCACCAAAATGGGCGATTCAAAACTCGTGGATTCGATGATTCACGACGGTCTTTGGGACGTCTACAACGACGTTCACATGGGGACAACAGGTGAAACCGTCGCAAACGAATGCAACATCAGCCGAGCAGCGATGGATGCCTTTGCTGCACGCAGCCAACAACGGGCCGCTCAGGCTTGGGAAAACGGCTGGTTTGATTGGGAGACCTTCGCTGTTGAAATTCCTCAGCGACGGGGCGACCCCATCGTTCTCAGCACCGATGAGGGGGTTCGTGGAGCAACGACGGTGGAGTCGCTTGGTGGACTTCGACCTGTGTTTGACCGAGAGGGAGCCGTCACAGCGGGCAACGCCAGCACCCTCAACGATGGGGCAAGTGCCGTGCTCGTTGCCGAGGCCGAGTTCGCTCGTTCCCAAGGCTGGGAAATTCTGGCCTCGATCGAGGATTACTGCACCTCGGGCGTGGAACCCGCCCGTGTCATGAGTGCGCCGATTCCAGCCGTCAAGACGCTTCTCGAGCGCAACGAACTGGATGTTTTGGACGTTGATGTCTACGAACACAACGAAGCCTTTGCATCGGCATCCTGCGCCGTCGCTCAAGAAGTGGGCATTCCCGACGACCGCTTCAACCTGCACGGTGGTGCCGTCAGTCTTGGCCATCCCCTTGGCGCAAGCGGAACGCGTTGTCTCATCACGATGCTTGGGGTCATGCGCAGGCTTGAAGCCAACTCTGGCATCGTGACGTTATGCCTCGGTGGAGGAAACGCCGTGGCCATGTACCTGAAGCGTGCTTGAAGCCGAGCGACGCTTGTTCGCATTCAAAACGGTACGCACGAATATGGCCCACAGCGTGCCCATTTGGGCGAGTTTGCAATACACGTGGGTATTATGTTGAAACCCTTGTGGAAAGGCGGTTGTCGAGGTAGAAAAGACTTTTATTCTTGATTTAGGTATGTCTCACAATGCAACCCATGACTCAGCCGAATCAACAAGTTCAATATGTAATGGTTCAACAACAAAAGCCACCGAGTGACGCGTTGATCACAGCA
>JAUREJ010000088.1 GCA_030827475.1 Candidatus Poseidonia sp. | reverse complement strand
AATTTTTATACATTGTTAATTTGAAGAAAATATTTTTTTTATATCCGTAGGAACAAATTTATTTGTTCTTACAATTTAAAAATTCATAATCATAAAAAATTATTTATAATTTTTTACATACACAGAAAAATTTTTTCTGTGCATAAATCAAGCGTTTAAGAGCATATAGTGGATGCCTTGGCACTGAAAGTCGATGAAGGACGTGATAAACTGCGATAAGTTTCGGGGAGTTGTTTGTAGGCTTTGATCCGAAAATTTCCGAATGGGAGAACCCAACTCTTTAAGAGTTACTTTGCACTGAATACATAGGTGTAAAGAGATAACAAGGAAATGAAACATCTAAGTACCTAGAGGAAAAGAAATCAATTGAGATTCCGTTAGTAGTGGCGAGCGAACGCGGAGGAGGCCAGTAACTTTTTTTGTACAACTAGAATAACCTGGAAAGGTTAACCATAGAGGGTGATAGTCCCGTAAAGGTAAAAGCAATTAAAGTTCTCGAGTAAGGCGGGACACGTGAAATCCTGTTTGAAGATAGGGGGACCACCCTCTAAGCCTAAATACTCTTCAGTGACCGATAGTGAACTAG
>JAUREJ010000087.1 GCA_030827475.1 Candidatus Poseidonia sp. | reverse complement strand
GTTCTTTGTTTAGTTAATTAAAGGGTTTTCAGCGAGTTAACAACCTTGGTCAACGATTCCTTAGCGTCACCAAAGAGCAGTGAAGTCTTTGGATCAAATAGGACTTCGTTTTCGATTCCAGCGAAACCTGGACGCATTGAGCGCTTTAGAAAAACAACCTGCTGAGCTTGGTCCACGTTAAGGATTGGCATGCCATAGATAGGTGCAGTCTTGTCATCGCGAGCAGCTGGGTTAACAACATCGTTCGCGCCAACTACCAAGGCCACATCAGTTGATGGGAATTCTGGATTGATTTCATCCATTTCCTTTAGCTGTTCGTAAGGAACATTTGCCTCGGCAAGAAGTACGTTCATGTGTCCTGGCATACGACCAGCAACTGGGTGAATTGCATAATCAACTTCGATGCCCTTTGCAACCAACAGTTCAACAAGTTCGCGAATTGTGTTTTGCGCTTGTGCAACAGCCAGGCCATAACCTGGAACGATGATTACCTTGCGGGCATAACCCAACATGATTGCAACATCTTCAGGTGATGCGGACTTAACTGGGCGATCTTCAGCCGAAGCAGCAGATGTTGATGTCTTTGCA
>JAUREJ010000086.1 GCA_030827475.1 Candidatus Poseidonia sp. | reverse complement strand
TCAACCATGCTTCATATGGGATACCTTCCCGACCATGAGGGACAGTTCCATTACAACCTCCTTGAAGCCCGCGAAGGCATTGAAGTGCTGCGCATGTTTCAGAAGAAAACCGACGGTAACCTAACGGATCAAGAAACACAAATGCTTCGTGCTGTCATCAGTGAATTGCAAATGCAATTCACCAAAGCCCCTCAACTTCATCGGCAGCGTCAAGAAGAACTGGCTCAAAGTGAAGTGGTGCGAGAAACCTTTACCCAACCGCGCGACGGTCCTGTGGAAGACCTTTCAAGTCCAATTCTTGACGAGGAAGAATAGCGGTTGATTGATGAGCCAGCACCCTTTGCCCCACGCTGATAGGCATGGGATTGGTGACGGAAGTCAACGACGCAGCAGCGCCAACGGTGCTGATTGTTGACAACAACCCAATGTCCAGCATGCGGCTTTCCAACCTCTTCAAGACTCGGAATTTTTCTGTCGAAGTCTGCGAGGATGGTGACCAAGCGGTGGACGAATACATCCGCCTTGACCCAGAATTGGTGGTCTTGTCGTTGGACATCCCCTCCCTTGACGGCCATCTTGCCGCCTTGGAAA
>JAUREJ010000085.1 GCA_030827475.1 Candidatus Poseidonia sp. | reverse complement strand
GAAGGCGACGCCAATGCTCGCGAAAACCATGCTTGAATTAGCCAAGACACAACCATACAACAGGGTGTTTCCTCACATCAAATCGATGGAGGTCAACCACATTGTGACGGTGGCCCATGGTTCAGCCTCGCTGGGTGAAGTCATGAAGGCCATCAAGGCCTACTATGACGACTTACCGCCGATGATGGCCAGAGCCCCAATGGAGATGACCATCGTGTGTTTGGACGAGGACGACTACACCGATGTGGAGACCGTCCCCCCTTGCTTCCAATTCCTCCCCGATGACGGTCCGTGGGGTGGCTGAAGTCACCCATTCGCGCATGGACGCGCATTTGCAGGTGTCTCGGGTTGAGGAATGGTGGAAAGGCTACGGCCCGCCCTTGGTGTACGGTGCACACTGCGCAAGCAGAGGAGCCGGTTCGATTCCGGCCAGGTTCAGCCAAAGCCCGTCCTCCAATGCACCCACGGTTTTCACCTGCTCGTGTCAACGTGGCCAGGGAACGATGTTGCCGGAGAGATGGTTAAACCAAACCAGCAATTCGCTGTCCCATGGACAATGGAAATGAAACCCCTGCTCCTTCAGCGAACATCATCTACTCGCCTATG
>JAUREJ010000084.1 GCA_030827475.1 Candidatus Poseidonia sp. | reverse complement strand
ATCCCGCTATCCTCCACCAAAAACACTTAGTTATATAAACTGTAAATAAAAATAATAATTAATATCAATATCTATATCCGAACATTAGTAATGTTATTAGCTAATGTTCAAAATAAAAATTTGATTCAACACAGAATTTTTTTCTGTGCATAAATCAAGCGTTTAAGGGCGTGTGGCGGATGCCTTGGCACTGAAAGCCGATGAAGGACGTGATATACTGCGATAAGTTTCGGGGAGCTGTATGTAAGTTTTGATCCGAAAATTTCCGAATGGGGAAACCCACCACTTTATGTGGTACTTTAAACTGAATACATAGGTTTAAAGAGACAACCTGGAGAACTGAAACATCTAAGTAACCAGAGGAAAAGAAATCAATTGAGATTCCGTTAGTAGTGGCGAGCGAACGCGGACTAGGCCAGTAGTTTTGTTTAAAAAATTTGAATAGTTTGGAAAAGCTAACCATAGAGGGTGATAGTCCCGTATGAGTAATGTTAAACAAAATTCTTGAGTAGGGCGGGACACGAGAAATCCTGTTTGAATATAGGGGGACCACCCTCTAAGCCTAAATACTCTTCAGTGACCGATAGTGAACTAGTACCGTGAGGG
>JAUREJ010000083.1 GCA_030827475.1 Candidatus Poseidonia sp. | reverse complement strand
CAGCCGTGAGGGCAACTGTCTCCTCGTCGTTCATGGCCATACGAGCGAACGTCACGCGCACGTCGTGCGCGGTGCGCAGCGGGTCGGGCTTTCCGCCGACACCTTCGGGGTTGACGTAAATGAGGCCCATCTGCACGGCGGCGAGAGGATTCTCGAGCGATTGGCGATCCTCGGTTCCGGCGTAGCGGGATGCGTCGAGCCATTCACGCTCGGAGCCCCAGTAGATGTCCTTCTCGGGATGCCAGATGTCGGGGCGACCGAAACTGAATCCGTAGGTCTTCAGGCCCATCGACTCGTAGGCGACATTGCCGGCCAACACCATGAGGTCGGCCCAGCTCAACTTGTTGCCGTGCTTCTTCTTGACGGGCCAGAGGAGACGGCGAGCCTTGTCGAGGTTGGCGTTGTCGGGCCACGAGTGGAGGGGCGCAAAACGCTGGTTGCCGGTACCTGCGCCACCGCGGCCGTCGGCCACGCGATACGTGCCGGCCACGTGCCAAGCCATGCGGATCATGAGACCGCCGTAATGACCCCAGTCAGCCGGCCACCAGGGCTGGCTCTCTGTCATCAACGCGTGCATGTCGCGCTTCAGGGCTGGGATGTCGAGCTTCTCAAGCTCCTTCCGGTAGTCAAAATCCGCGCCGAGCG
>JAUREJ010000082.1 GCA_030827475.1 Candidatus Poseidonia sp. | reverse complement strand
GTTCTTGGAACCAAACCCGGAGACTACGGATTTGATGACCTCGCTGAACAAGAAGTTCTTGGAACACAACCGGGGTCAGAAGAATTTGATGACCTAGCCGAGCAAGAAGACCAGATCAATAAGGGCATCCGTGATGACTTAGAGGAACAAGAGGTTAAGGACACCGGTGGTGGCGGTGGAACCTATCGCGACACCCGGAGCGGCGGTGATGACGAGACGGATGAGATTGACGACGGTGGTGATGACGACACCGATGAGATTGACACCGACACCGACACCGACACCGACACCGACACGGACACCGATGACGATGACGATGACGATGATGACGATGATAAAGGCGGGCCAAAGACGCAACCACCCCCACAAAAGGTGCCAACACCGACAAAAGACAATAATCTTCTCGCCACATTGCTCCCATTGCTGATGCTGATGATGGCAATGAGGAACGAGAAGTCTGGCGCAACCAATGCGATCATTCCTGCGTTAAACGCCATGCAAAGCCAAACCCCGTATTCGCAAGCTCAAAAGGCTCCGGGGTACCGGCCCGGACAAGGTGGCATCACCTACTTTAATCCGGTGCAATACACTCCCAAAATGGCTCATGGCGGCATCGTGAATCTGATCAATGCAATGGCGCGTGGAGGCCGGCCAAGCCGTCTCCTCCAAGGCCGGGGTGACGGGGTTTCAGACTCCATTCCTGCCGTGATTGGCACTAAC
>JAUREJ010000081.1:512-740 GCA_030827475.1 Candidatus Poseidonia sp. | reverse complement strand
CTCGCTCGGCGCATCCACACGAAACCTCACCGTCGTCACCTCCGCACCGTCATCATCCGCCACCAACCCCCCGCGCGCGCCTCCCGGGGTGACCTCGTACCTCGAATTCGCCCCGCGCGTGAGGTGATATCCGCGCGGCAGCGCCACCGCGCACTCGAGCCCGCCGCCGTCGCGCGCGCCGCGCATCGCCCCCGGCGCGCGCACCGTCACCGACGACCGCGCGTGTGC
>JAUREJ010000081.1:0-502 GCA_030827475.1 Candidatus Poseidonia sp. | reverse complement strand
GCCCTCGCGCGTCATCGCCGCCCCCGCGAGCACCGCGCCGCGAAGAACGCTCGCGCGACGACCCATCACGCGTTGTCCCGATGACGATGCTGATGCTGATGCTGACGACGCTGACGACGCCGACGACGGCGTTCGCGCGGCACATCGAACGCACCGACCACCACTCGCCGTCCTCGTCGTCCTCGGCGACGCTACCACGACGCCGATCGTCATCGTCATCGTCATCGTCATCATCGTCGTCGCCATGATTTTGACAAACTCACGCCGAGACGCGCGCGGACGAGTCGCGACCAGGGCGCCACCCCACGCGCGCCCCATCGATGGGGCTTCGGACGGACGACGCCTCGCCGCCGGTCGTGACCAGGACCGACCCACAAAAGTCGATCGTTTCGCGCGAGATGCGCTCGCGGTGGATACAATGCGCGGTGAGGCGCCGCGAGTGCCCCTCGCGCGCGGTCGCGATCGGTCCACGCGACTGGCGCGCGCGACAGACAGACAGACA
>JAUREJ010000080.1 GCA_030827475.1 Candidatus Poseidonia sp. | reverse complement strand
ATCATGCCTCACCCCGCACTTTCTTTTGTCGGTTGGATAACAACTGGAGTGTTGTTGATCGAACTGCAGTTGTAGGTGCATATCCCACGCCTGAAAACGCTTGCCATGTGAGTTCACTTGAATACCTGGGCAATTGTCCAGTCGAACTTGCAACATGTGTTGTTACTTTTGACATCCACACGGGTTCGTTGGTTTTCTTTGTTGTTTTCACGAGTTCTGAAAATTTCAATTCTTCAATTTCGTTGTTCATGAACTCGACTTGTTGACGCTGGTATATCAACAGACAAAGGGCGGACGAAACTTAAAGTGAAATTGAACTATTGGGCAGTAGCCTTTTTTTCACTTTAACTTTAATCCCACATCGTATGATTCCAAAACGTAAATCTGTATCGTGATGCATAAATATAGGCGATTCTCAGCGATGTTCGCCAAGCTCGTATAGTGTAGTGGCCCATCATAAAGGACTCTCATTCCTTTGACCCGGGTTCAAATCCCGGTACGAGCACCATTCTATAGAAAATCAAAAGGTTAAAATTCTAATTTAATTCAAAGATTTTCTTCATTTCCTAGGGCCAAAAAAGCTTTCAAGATCTTCGAGAATTTTTAGTTCATGTTGGGCCTCTGTGAAGTCTTTTTGAGCAAAATCGATATTGTATGGTGGTCTTTCAACACAATAATCACATGTCTGACTTCCGCATTTTGAATCCAACCAGGAATAACATTTCATACAAAAATAGGCATCAA
>JAUREJ010000079.1 GCA_030827475.1 Candidatus Poseidonia sp. | reverse complement strand
AAAAAGAAGGCAGACTGGGCGTTGCGTTGGATTGAATCTCCTTCGTTCGCCGAGCGCTTGATCGCCTTCGCAGCCGTAGAAGGCATCTTCTTTAGCGGCGCGTTTTGCTCTATTTTCTGGTTGAAGAAGCGCGGCTTGATGCCGGGCTTGACCTTCTCGAATGAGCTGATCAGCCGCGACGAGGGCATGCACTGCGACTTTGCCGTGCACTTGCACAACCACCACTTGATCAACAAGGTTCCGAAGGACCGCATCAAGCAAATCATCGTCGAAGCCCTGGACATCGAGCGCGAGTTCATCACCGAATCGCTCCCCGTGGACTTGATCGGAATGAACAGCCGCCTCATGGCCCAGTACCTGGAGTTCGTGACCGACCGCCTGCTGTCGGAACTCGGCTGCGAAAAGCTCTACAACAAAGAAAATCCGTTCGACTTCATGGACATGATTTCGCTGGAGGGCAAGACGAACTTCTTCGAAAAGCGCGTTTCAGACTACCGCAAGGCCGGTGTGGGCGCTGAAGTGGAGTCCAAGGCGGACACCTTCTCTTTTGATTCGGATTTTTAACGACCACACGACGAAATGATGCACGTTATCAAGCGCGACGGCCGCAAGGAAGCCGTTAAGTTCGACAAGATTACGGCCCGTGTACAGAAGCTGTGCTACGGACTGAGCCCCCTCGTGGACCCCGTGGCGGTGGCCCTTCGTGTGATCGAAGGCCTGTATGACGGCGTAACCACGAGCGAACTGGACAGCCTTGCTGCG
>JAUREJ010000007.1:23733-70286 GCA_030827475.1 Candidatus Poseidonia sp. | reverse complement strand
TCCACCCGACGATCCGTTGTTCCAACTCGCCAAAGAGGTCATGGCCATGGCGGCATCTCCGCAACGGTACATTCACGATGAAACGCACGGAGAATCGCTCATGGAGCAGCAACGCCTGGCAGGAGCTTTGGTCCCCGAACGTCCAAAACCGACCGAAGAAGAGGTCTTCTCTTCCTTCGAGGCGCAACGAAAGATGCCGAAGGCCAACGTTCTCCGTGACATCGGCAATCAAAATCCTTGGAGCAAGTCCGGCATTGAGGCAAACGATGCGAAAGAGTTGGGAGAAACGACCTGGGTGGTGGGCAGTTCGGTGGATGTTTCGTACGGTGCCCGGACCGTACCGAACAAACCCATTCAGTCCGTCGACCGAAGCGATCGCTTAGGAGAGGATACGGCGCTTACCGATCGCGTGCACGCCGCAGCCACCACCGTTGAATCCGATGCAGAGGCGGCGAAAATCTTCGAAGAGTTGGCGTTCAAGGAACGGCAGGAAGAGCGGAAGAAATTGAAATCTGCGATGGACGATATCAAAAAACTCGTGGATGACGATTTGGAGTTTTGAGTCACAACACGACGTCGTTGAACGTTCGTGGTGATTTTGCCTCCTCTAAACGATAAGAGAGTCGTTGCGTTCCTTTCCCTTTGGATTTTTTACCGAGAAATTCAACATGCCCGAGCTCGGCCAGGTTCGTGACATGGGTTCCCGCACAGGGGCACATGTCGATTTGGTCGCCGATCTGAATCACACGAAGTTCCTTTACGCTCCCCGGCAGTAGATCCATGTTGGTGCGGTCTGGGGGCATGATCGCGTTCATGGCTTCTCGAGTCATTACCGATTCTGAGACTTCCAAGCCTTCATCGACGCGTTGGTTAGCTGCTTGAATCAATTGCTCGAGCATGGCCTCGTCAAAAGCGATGGGGTTGAAATCAATGCGTGAACGGTCAGCGTGAATTTGGTTGCCCACGGTTCGAACTCCGTTGAACAATTCGTAGGCGAGGCCGCTGACGAGGTGTTGGGCCGTGTGCATCCGCATGTGGGCGTACCGGGTCTCCCAATCGATGGTCCCGCGAACTTCGTCGCCGACCTCCAATTGGTGGTCGGGACTCACCGCGTGATGAACCGCTTGCCGACCTCGGACTTCCAACACCTCAACTTCACCGTTCGGACCCGCGAGTGTTCCTGTGTCCCAGTGCTGACCGCCCCCCAACGGATAAAAGAGGGTCCGATCAAGCACTACCTTCGAGCCCTCGATCGCCGTTACGGTCGCATCAAATCGACGATGGTAGCCATGCTCCAAGTCCTCAAGGTACAATTTGACCGTCATGGCCAAACCTAGAGGCAAGGCCGTCAAGAGGTTTGCTCACTCTAGGGCGGCGTGACCCGGGCCGAAATCTTCCAGCAGGCGGGTGTGTTTTTCATCGGAGCCGTCAATGACAATGGCTGGCGTTTTCCATGCAACAGCAAGCGCAACGGTCGAGTCCCAGAGGGCTCGGAAAAAGCCAACCTCTTCGTATTCCCAACCTCGTTCTTCTGCATATTCCTTCACGATAGGGGCTGCTCTTGGGAGGTTGAAATGGGACAGGGCTGGAAGAAGGTGGTGTTCAATTTGGTAGTCGAGCCCGACGAAGAAAAACGAGCCCACGGGGCTGAGTTTAATCCGGCGACCGGTCTCAATTTGCAAGCGCCAGTTTTCGTCGTATTCCATGACAATGGGTCGTCCTGCATGCCCGACGATGAAGATCGCTGTCAAGTACACACCAACGCTTGCCCAAAGGAGCACGTAAAAGCCGAACGTGGCCTGCCAGGAGAGTCCGAGCATGATAGGGAGTGCCAGCCAAAGGAAAAAGTGGGCAAACAGTAAACTCGCATCGAGCAGCCACATCTTGTTGAAACGATTTTTCTTCGCAACGAAAGGCGCTTTAATGATGTATTTGATGCCGTCGTAACGCATCAAATGACCTACCAGTGGCGTGATGATGGGCCAAAAAATGTAGGCTTGAAGGTATTTTTGAAAGAAACGGCGGAGCGGTCCGCTCGACGTGTATTCTTCCTGAGAGAAGGTCAGCGGCCACGAGTAGATATCGGGGTCCTTATCGATGACGTTTGGATGGGCATGATGTTTCACGTTGTGCTTTTCCCGCCAATAATTCATTGACAATCCGGAAAACAGCGGGAACGCAAGGGAGGCAAGGGTGAGGTTTCCGGCTTTGCTCTTGCAGGCCGATGAGTGAACGCCTTCGTGTCCGATCATGGCGATGGTGGTGGTGATCAAGCCGGTGAGGGGGAGTAAGAGCAGTCCCCATTTGAAAGGGAGGGCGATGTGAGCAGCGTACAAGCCACCGACAACAGCGAGCAGGACGATGATTTTGGTCCACGATTTGGCTGTTGGCTTGTCCAAAAGGCCTTTTTCTTGAAGCTTTTTCCTCAAATCTGCCATCGGATGTGCTCCCATCTGCATCACCAACGCACCAGGCGTTATGGTCCTCGCCAACATGTGCAGGCTATGAAAGTGGTGTTTCTTCCCACACCTAATGCTCCTGTTTACACAAGCTTAGCCGAGAAGCGGCGAGCCCGAACAACCGCTGCATCAAAAGTAAGGTCCTCAAGTGAGTCGAGTGACCCGAAGAGGTTCGCTTCGTAGGCCTCAACAAACCCTCGTTCGGGTGCCCACGTTGGTTTTTCAGGCCACCAAACTTCAGCGAGTCCGTCGCTTCGGTGAAGTTCCAGTGCTGCATTCGGTGCATCCGCGGCATCGGCTTGCAAGACCAATGCTCCAAACCATCGTCGGAGAGGCTTGCTCGTGTACTCAAGAACATGTTCTCGGTTCACGTGATGTTTCAAATCACCTGGCTTTGGCCCACCGAACTCAGTAAAATCAACGATGCGATTGAGAACAAGATTGGTGGGGAACGAACGTTCTCCTCCTGTGAGTTGAACATTAAAGCCTCCTGGAGTGGGAACAGTATCAACAACACGGGTTCGAAGAAAACACCTCACGCCTTTTGCCGTTGCTTGATGGGCAAGAAATTTCATGACCCATTCCATGCGAAAGGCCCAGCCTTGCTCGTTTTCTTGGAGTGTCAAAAATTTTCGTTGCTCTTTTGAAAACCAATTTTCAAAACCGTCAAGATCGATAACCCGTCCTGGATAGTGAACCGGCATTCCCAATTCTGCATCAATTTCAAACAAGAACACCTGATGCTTCTTTTTTCGCAGTTCAATAGCGAGAAGGAGACTTTCAAGTGTCCCTCCAAGAAGTCCGATATTCATGACTGACTGCCTCCATCTTCACTCAATTTTGTATGGTTTTAATTCCAAGGCAAAGACAGGACATGAAGGAATGCACAATCGGCAATGGGTACAATTCGGTTCGTCCACATACACCATTCGATTTGTTAGAGTAAGAACGTCCACCGGACACAATGCAATGCATGCTCCACAACCGAAACACCGATCTTCGAGAACGGTGAACTGATGGTTTTGAAGTCGGCCCATGACCGCTGGAATGAATGCCCGTTCAAGGAGACTTCGTTCTCCAAGCGAAGAATGCTGAATTCTTTTTTGAACGTGAAAGGGAGATGTTCAACGACCCCCTCGTTTCCACTGGAAGCATTTTGCCCATGGGTCTTTCAGAACGAGGAAGGTAGGAGGAAATTCAGAACGAGAAAAACCCGTTGGATATGGTCGCGAGTAGTTAATCAAGTTTAGGAAGAAAAAAATTAATTGTTTAGATCAAGAAAAGCGAAAAAAAACTCCAGTGGAAAAAAGGGGGGCTCACCCACATCTTCATGAGAGGTCACATGAACCCAACAACATGGTCCTTTATGCTCCAGGGCGAACAAGCTCCTACCCTGAAGACCCTCCAACATCCGGTTTGCGCTTCCATTATCTTGGTGGTGGTGATGAAGTTGGTAATGTTGGAATTGTCCTCGAAGATGCAAAAGGAACCCGAATTCTTTTGGATTATGGTCTCGCTCCAACTTCACCACCACGTTATCCTTCTGAAGCCCCACCTGTCCATGATGCGGTGATCACTCATTCTCACATTGACCATCTTGGAATGGTGCCGTGGCTTTGTGCGCACCATCGAACGCGATTGCATGGGACACCCATAACCGCTCAACTTTCAGAGATGATGTGGCATGATTGCTACAAAGTCAGTTCCATTGAAAAGTATCCGCTTGCTTGGGATAAGCGGGATATTGACACAGCATTGGATTCATGGTACGTTCATGATTTTGGGACCCCATGGAAACACCACGATTGGACGATGACATTGCACCCTGCGGGCCACATTCCAGGTGCTGCAATGTTGCACATTGAACTGCCCTTTACAAGTGTCCTCATGACAGGAGATTTTGACACACGTGATTCCCCGCTTGTTCCAGGAGCAAAACCGGTTCGTGCCGAAGTGCTGTTCGTCGAAGGAACCTACGGCGGACGAGACCACCCAGAAAAATCCCTCGAGGTACAGCGTTTCATCGATGCGGTCGAACGCGTCGTCAAGGGGGGTGGAAAAGTACTCATTCCAGCTTTTGCGAATGGGCGGACTCAGGACGTTATTATGCTTCTCCACCAACATCTGCCTTGGCTTGATGTTCATGTTGACGGGATGGGAAAACGAGTTGCTAAGACACACCTCGAGCATACCTCCGCTCTGCGAGACGGAACTGCCTTGGAACGCGCCTGGCGTTGGGCAAAACAAGTATCAAGCAAATCGGATAAGAAAAAAGCCCTTGCTGGCGATGTTATTGTAACGACCTCAGGGATGCTCGACGGTGGACCAGCCCTTTGGTACCTCAACCGGCTTCGTCACGATGCAAAAAACGCCGTGTTTTTCACCGGATATCAGGCCCGAGACACCGGCGGGCGCGGATTGTTGGACACCGGGCGTATCGAAATTTATGGAACCCCCGTCCACATTGACTTGGAACTTCTCCAATTCTCATTTTCAACGCATGCGGGGCACCAAGAAATTCTTGATTTTGCAAAAGCTTGCGAAGCGAAGCACGTGATTGTTTACCACACCGATCCGAACCACGCCCGCCCTCCGTTGGTCACGGCCCTCGAAGCCCAAGGTCACACGGTCCATCAACCCGTGAACGGCGAATCGTACATCTTGGACTTTTGATGTAAGGAAGCGAAGTCATTGAATACATCCACGCATAGGGAAGGGACGAGTCCCATGGCGAGGAAAGCACCTTCTGGCGGCAAGAACGGAAAGAAGAAGCGCAAGATGCGGCTTTCCCTCAAGCAATCCAAGATGAACACGAGCGCCGATAAATACAGCGATTCGCTCGGCTGGTCTCAAGATGTGGGTCGGACCTTGGGTGACGCACCCGCTCCAACAGGCCCCGAGACGCTGAAAGTGCAATGTGAAATGTGCGGTTCAATGCTCAAGATTCCAAAACCAAAACGCTCCAAATACACCGTTACATGCACGTACCCAGAGTGCGGCCACCAAATGAAATTTGATTGAGATGCGCCGATCACTCGGCTCTTGCTTCATTGCAGTTCTGCTTCTTTCAGGCTGCCTCACCGTTTCAGATGCACCAGAGGGTGCCGAATTTCGACTTGCCACCACCACCTCCATGCGAGACTCGGGATTGCTGGACATTCTTGTCGAGGAGTTTGAGTCTTTACACGGTATTGACGTGGAATACGTTGCAGTCGGAACGGGCGCAGCGCTCCACCTTGGAGCGAACGGCGATGTTGATGCGCTCATCGTTCATGCTCCAGCCCAAGAGGAAACCTTCGTCGCCCAAGGCCACGGTGTAAATCGAACACAAATCGCCTGGAATGCCTTTGTTTTGCTCTCACCCATCGAACTGCCCAATTCCCTTATCGATGCATTCAGCTTGATCGCAGAAGAAGAACACTGCTTTGTGTCTCGGGGTGACAATTCAGGAACGCATATGAAAGAACAAGCTGTTTGGGAGCACCTTGCGAACACCACCTCGATTGAACTTGTTCACGACATCAACGGGTTGCATCCCGAGGGCGACTGGTACTATTCAATCGGTCAAGGGATGGGGGCGACCATCAACATGGCGGATGAAAAAGGGTGCATCACACTCACGGACCGTGGAACAGCCCTCCAGTTTCAACCAAAAATCGACTTGAACCGGTACGAATTCAACGACACACTGGTTCACAACCCATACAGCTACCTTCCCGTAAACGGAGGCAACGAAGAAGCCTCAGCGCTTTTTCTCCATTACCTGCTCCATGAAGGGCGGCAAACCATCGCCAACTACACCATCAACGGCGCTCCGGCGTTTTACATCTAATCCCGTTGCTCAGCCACATTCGTCAACATCAGTTGGACGTAGTCGTCGTCGTGAGGCACGGCTGCACCGTCCTTCAGCACGATGATCCGGTCAGCAAGACGATTCGCTTGGGAGATGCTGTGCGTAGCCATGACGATGCAAACACCACCACGCTTCAAGCGAAGAAGCTCGTCTTCGATGGTTTTGACATGCATCCATCCTAAGTTTGCGGTGCATTCGTCGAGCAGCAGCAGGGACGGCATTAAGCTAAGTTGGCGGGCGAGTACCAGGCGTTGGCGCTCTCCCCCTGACAAATCCAAGGTGGATTGATCAACTTTCTCGGCAAGACCGAACAAGCGCGCATATTCAGCCGCTGAAGGCGAAAGGTGAGGAAACCAACGAGAAGGGAGCATGAGTTCAGAGCCTACCGTGGATGAGAAGACCACGGGCTGCTGCTGGACGTACACACACGCCCGAGGCCCACACACAACGTCTTCGGATTCCAGCCCCGCCAAGCAGCGCAAAAGCGTCGTTTTTCCAGCGCCAGACTCGCCAAGAACGGCCGTGAGGGTGCCGGGTCCAAGGTTCACTTCCACGGCTTTCAAGAGGTCAACACCGTCCTTGGTGACGGAGCAGGATTTTGTCAACGCACCTCCGAACGGGTGCGGTTCGGGGAGTTCATCTCCAGTCAGGGTAACCCTGACCAGTTGTCGTCGCGTTTCAACCAAGCTGGCAAGACCCACCAGCAGCAGAGAGAGTGCAAGCAACAGGACTCCGAGCAAACCAGCAACATCCATGTTTCCTTTCGAGGTTTCGAGCACGATACTTGTGGTCATCACCCGGGTCTTCCCGGCGATGTTGCCGCCCACCATGATGACCGCTCCAACCTCAGCAATAGCCCTCCCAAAAGCGATGACAATGGCTTGATAAACGCCGTTTCGAGCGAGGCGTATTTCCATCTTCAATCGGGCTCTCTCACCAATGCCTAACGTTGACAGCGTGTCGCTGTAGGCCTTTCCAACCCCTTCAAAAGCGGTCCAAGACCCACCCCAGACCAGCGGTAAAATCAGCAACGTCTGGGCAAGGATCATGGCTTCAACCGTGAACAGCAAGTCCAGCGCCCCAAGCGGTCCAGACTTTGACAACAACGAATAGACGAACACACCGACGACGACGGGCGGTAGGCCGTACAAAGCCGTCAACAAGGTCTTGAGGCGGCGATAAGTTCCGTGAGATTGACGGGCACACCAAGCCCCAAGCGGCACACCGATCAAGGTGGCCAAGAGGGTGGCTGTTCCGCTGGTGAGGAAAGTGGTCTGAACGGCCTGCCACACAGCGCCGCTATCCACCATGTTCCCGCATCGTGGAGCCCCCCATGAGTTTACCGTTACCATCACCCTCAAGCACAGGCATCCATTCGCCAATCCATGGATGGTCACGAGCTCTGGTTGGAACAGTGCGCAAAATTGGGCATCTCCTTTCCCGCCCGACGGTATCAAGAAGGAACACGAACGAGCGAGGATGCCGCCCTTCAGTTAGGATGCGATGTTGCTCACATCGCCAAATCCATCGTGTTTGAAGGCCGAGAATCCCCGGTGATTGTCATCACCAGCGGAGCAAACCGCGTGGACCGAAAACGAAAACTCAAGCGATTGCTCGGTTACAGGCCGAGTATGGCTCAAGCGAAATATGTGGAACAACAAACCGGCTACGCTCCAGGTGGTGTGCCGCCGTTCGGACATCTTCTTCCGTGTACGATGGTGATGGACGAAGACCTCTTTCGGTACGAAACGGTATGGGGTGCGGCGGGATGTGCAGAAACCGTTTTTTCAATCACGCCCAGCGAGCTTCAACGCATGACGAGGGCGCTTGTGGGCGATGTCAAACAATAGGTGAACCGCATGAGTGAAACTCCGTATTTTATCCAACTCGACGAAGCCAGGGCCTTGTGCAGAAAGACCCCACCCACCCTCACCGTGGAAAACGTCACCCTCGATAACGCACACCAGCGAACGTTGGCTGTCGACCTGAAAAGTCTGGTCAACGACCCACCCTTTGACAATTCTTCCATGGACGGTTTTGCTTGCCGTTTTGATCCTTCTGCAACCTACCCACTCACCCTCCGCATCTTGGGAACGCAGGCCGCAAGCGGGGAAAACCCCGCACTTTCCGTTGGCGTTGGCGATGCGGCTCGCATCATGACCGGCGCACCGATGCCTGCCGGAAGCGATGCCATCCTTCCCATCGAAATGTGCACCGTTTCCGAAGACGGGACAACCGTGGTCTTGAACGAAGCACCCAAGCCCCATTTTGTCCGAAAGAAAGGGGAGAATTTGCAGGAAGGCACCACCGCTCTCGCCAAAGGAAGCTATCTTTCACCGGCTCAAGTGGGTCTGTGTGCGACGATGGGGCATGCGTCCATCCCCGTGTATCGGCGCCTGAAAATGGGGATCATCTCAACAGGCGACGAACTTAAATTTCCGGGCGAGCCTTTGCTCCACGGTGAAATTTACGAATCCAACTCCTTCGGTTTGGCGGGATTGGTTCGCTGGTTGGGCCATGAACCTGTTCGGTATCAAGCCGTCGCAGACTCCATCGATGGCTTACGAGACGCACTCAACATAGCCTCGGCAGAATGCGACATCGTGTTGACGTCCGGTGGCGTGTCCATGGGAGAATTTGATTATGTTCGGCGCATTATGGAGACGGAAGGCGAAATTCACTTTTGGCGCATGAAAATCCGCCCAGGCTCCCCTCCACTGTTTGGATTGTGGAAAGGGACGCCGATCTTCGGACTCCCAGGAAACCCCGTATCCAGTCACGTTGTGTTCCGCATGCTGGTTGCTGATTATGTTCGGCACGCACTTGGAAGCGACGGCCCAAAGGAATGGACGGTTCGGGCAAAGCTCTGCGACCGGGTCAAATCCACCATGGACTGCGTGACGTTGCGCCGGGTCGAACTCGTTTCAACCGAGGAGGGCATGATGGCCTATCAACCCAAACATCAGGGTTCCGGCAACCTTGACAGTCTTGCCAGCGCTAGCGGACTTACCATGCTCCAACCGGGAGAAATCGGCGAGGTCGGTGAATGGATTGATGTGCTGGTGCTCTAGGCGAACATCATGGAGGCGACGGTTGAACGGGACGGCACACTCCTCGAGTTCCTGAAAGAAGTCCATCCTCAATCCACCACGACAACGCTTCGCAAAATGCTCACCCAAGGCCGCGTCACCGTGAACGGGGAGGTGGCTCACCGCGCCAAACACGAGGTCGTTTCAGGTGATGCGGTCCACATACTTTCACGGTCAAAAGCCGAAGAAATCACACCACCACCAACGGCCTCCGCCGTAGACATCGATGTGTTGTTTGAAGACGATGCACTGCTCGTGGTGAACAAACCAGCGCACCAATTGTCCGTTGCAACCGACCGGCTGGAAGTCGACACCCTGCACAGTCGGTGCGTGGAACACGTCAGACGTTCAGATCGAAACGGGTGGTGTTTCATCGTTCATCGCCTCGACCGGGACACTTCGGGCGTGATGGTGCTCGCCAAGAGCAAAGATGCGAAGCGAGAACTTCAGGGACAATTTGCAGACCGGAGCGTCCATCGCCTTTACCTCGCGCAAGTCGAAGGCCAACCCGACCCCGTATCCGGTACCGTGAGAGCTTGGCTGATGGAAGACAAGCACTTGAACGTCAAAGCGGTCAATCCCGATCATCCACAGGGAAAGGAAGCCGTCTCGCACTACAACGTCGCATCGTCAAACGGAGAGACATCGTTGGTGGAGGTCATGATCGAAACGGGCCGGCGCCATCAAATTCGCATGGCCATGCAACATCTCGGTACGCCGGTGGTCGGTGATGAAAAACACGGAGCGACCACCAACCCCAACGGGCGAATCATGCTCCATGCGAGCGCCTTGGAATTCCTCCACCCGGAAACCGATGATCCCGTTCGATTTGAAGCACCGGTTCCTCGGACCTTCGTTTAGCACAAAACGCCGTCGACGCCACGGGACGAAAGGAAGCAGGACTTGAAGAACCGTTGACGGTTGGTTGAGATGGAGGTCGCGTTTTGCAACACGGTCAGCGAGAGGGATGGATTGAGGTCAAAGGGGCCCGAACTCACAACCTCAAAGACATCACCGTCAACCTCCCGAAGGGCAAATTCGTTGTTATCTCTGGCGTTTCAGGGTCCGGAAAATCCAGTTTGGCGTTTGATACCCTCTACGCCGAAGGCCAACGCCGCTATGTCGAGAGCCTCTCATCCTATGCTCGGCAATTCATCGGGCAAATGAAGAAAGCCGACTGCGATTCCATCGAAGGCTTGTCCCCCGCCATTTCCATCGATCAAAAACAAGGCAGTCACAACCCGCGATCAACCGTAGCCACGGTCACGGAAATCCAAGACTACCTTCGGCTCTTGTGGGCGCGTGTTGGAAAACCACACTGTCCAACATGCGGCCAAGAAGTGGCTCGACGAACCGTGCAGGAGATCGTTGACGACGTGTTTTGGCAAATGGAAGGACACGCCGTGGCCGTATGGAGCCCGGTGGTGCGGGCTCGAAAAGGAACCCACGCCGAATTGTTTCGACAACTGGTGGAGCAGGGCTATCTCAACGGCCGAGTGAACGGTCACGAGACATCTTTTGAGGAGCCACCCGCCCTCGACAAGAACTTCCGTCACGACATCGATGTCCGAATCGATCGGTTGCGTTGTACACGCGACCGCAGACAACGCTTGACGGAAGGGGTTGAAGCAGCCCTACGGCTCGGCGGCGGAACCCTCGCGGTCGAGAGTTTGGAGCCGCCCAAAGAAGGCACCAAATTGAGTCCAAATTCAAACGCCATGCTCACCGAGCAAGGGCAAATCATCGCTTGGTCGGAAGATTTTGCTTGCCCGCAACACGGAGCCTTCATGCCCGAATTATCGCCCCGTGTCTTTTCGTTCAATTCCCCTCTCGGTGCGTGCGGCACATGTCAAGGGCTCGGTGTTCAACGGCAATTCAACACCGAACTCATCGTTGACGGCAGTCTCAGCGTCTCAAACGGTTGTGTTTTACCTTGGCGACAATCCATGTCACCGTCGTGGTACAGGAAATTACTGGAGTGCACATGTGAGCACTACAACATCTCCACAACGCTCCCCTTCGACATGCTTGATGAAGATGAAAAAGACATCCTGCTCTACGGTTCAGGGTCAACCGTGATCCACTACGAATTCGTTTCCGAAAACGGCTCTCAATACAAATACAGCAAGCCTTGGGAAGGCATCGTCCCGCGCCTCGAAAAGACCTATGCCGAAACCACCTCTGAGCGAACACGCAATCGCCTCATTGCCTGCATGACCGACCTCGATTGTTCGGATTGTTCGGGTGAAAAACTGAACCGAGCAGCCCGATATGTCACAGTGGGCGGTGTTCGTCTGCCTGAAGTCAGCCAATGTTCGGTCCACGACGCTTTGGGGTTGGTCCGCGCTTGGTCTCCCGATGGCGACGGCCCACCGGAAGCCTTCCACGATGTTTTGGAAACCCTTGACGAACGGAGCATGTTCATCGGCAACGATATCATCAGAGAAATTGAAGGACGCCTGGGCTTTTTGGACAGCGTTGGTTTGGATTACTTGACCCTTGACCGAAAGGCGAACACGCTTTCAGGTGGCGAGAGCCAGCGCATCCGTTTGGCGACTCAAATCGGAAGCCGCCTGACCGGAGTGATGTACGTGCTTGACGAACCTTCCATCGGGTTGCATCAGCGGGACAACGACCGCTTGTTGAAGACGTTACGGGAATTGAGCGATCTGGGCAACACCCTCCTCGTGGTTGAGCATGACGAAGACACCTTGCGTCAAGCCGACTGGCTGTGCGACCTCGGCCCTGGTGCCGGATTGGAAGGGGGAGAGGTTGTTGCGAATGGACCGCCCGAGGAGGTCATGAAGGTTGAGGCTTCGGTAACGGGGGCTTACCTCAGCGGACGCAAATCCATTTCGTGGCCCAAGCGTCGCGTGAATCCAGGGAAAAAACACCTCGTGGTCAGAGGGGCTCGCCACAACAACTTGCAAAATATCGACGCAGCGTTTCCTCTTGGATGCATGACCGCCGTCACCGGCGTTTCGGGTTCTGGAAAATCTTCCTTGGTATCAGGCATTCTCGCCCCCGCCCTGCAACGCGCCGTTCACCGTGCTGAAACTGTCCCCGGGCGCCATTCAAGCATTGAAGGGGTCGAGCACGTGGACAAGACCATCATCATCGACCAGTCACCCATCGGCAGAACGCCCCGTTCAAACCCCGCTACCTACACAAAGGTGTTTGATGAAATTCGCAACTTGTTCGCCGACACAAAAATCGCAAAAGAGCGCGGGTACAAGCCTGGCCAGTTCAGTTTCAACGTCAAAGGGGGCCGCTGCGAAGCGTGTGCTGGAGGGGGATCAATCAAATTGGAGATGAACTTCCTCCCCGATGTTTGGATCACGTGCGACATCTGTGAGGGGAAGCGATACACTCGTGAGTGCCTTGAGGTGATGTGGAAGGGACGGAACATCCACGATGTTCTGGAAATGCCGGTCGCCGATGCCGTTGAATTCTTCAAAAACCACCGGAAAATTCACCGCACCCTTGAGACCCTTAATGCGGTGGGCTTGGGGTACATTCGCTTAGGCCAACCTGCAACGACGCTTTCGGGGGGCGAAGCCCAGCGCGTGAAACTTGCAAGTGAACTGCGCCGCATGCCGAATAAACACACCGTCTACATCTTGGACGAACCCACGACGGGACTGTCCCTGAGCGACGTAGCGAAACTGATCGAGGTGTTGCATCAACTCCGCGACAAAGGGCACACACTGGTCATCATTGAACACCAACTCGACGTCGTGAAATCGTGCGACTGGGTCATTGATTTGGGCCCCGAGGGCGGAGAGCGTGGTGGACAAATCATTGCTACGGGAACACCCGAGGCGGTGGCGGCCAACGAGAACAGTCCCACCGGGCATTTCCTCGCAAAAATGCTAAACAAATGAGAGCGCAGACTACAAAGAGCGCATTCAACAACCCCGGCATGCCCTCAAGGGCACGGTGTACCGTATGCCTCTGACACGCGTGGAAGTGACGCCTCGGCAAGGGGAAGGAATGCGCGATGTTCGCGGTGACGTCGTTCGTCGCCAACTCATGGCCGACCACGGGATTGAGGTGAAGGATGTCCGGACGGTATGCGGGTATCTGATCGATGCGGACACCCCCTCCGACGCCATTGCAGCAAGGGTTGACGATGTGTTTGCCGACCCCATCATTGAACACGGAGCGACCAATGAACTGATGCTCTCTTCCCCGTTCTTTACCAACGTCCCTGAAGGGGTTGTTTCCGTGGGTTTCAAACCCGGGGTCACCGACAATCCGGGAAAGGCTGCGACTGACGGTTTTCTCACGTTATTTCCTGACGACCGCAACGCACGAATTGCGACGTACGTCACGTACGCCTTCTACGGCCTGCCCAACGGATGCGACCTCCAATGGTTGGCCGGCACCCTGCACAACGGGTTGATTGAGCGCGTTGTGGTGGCAACGGCCGAGCAATGCGCGGCGCGAGCATGGCCGCAACTTGACTACCCGACACCGCCCGAACAGGTGTTCATCGAACCCCAACCCGTGAACCTTGAAGTCAACGACGACGAGCTTGAATCGATCTCAACCCAAGGCTTGCTCGCCCTCAATCTGTCTGAAATGCACGCGATTCAAGCCCACTACCGTGACCCGGAGACACGTGCGGTTCGAGAGGCCGCGGGCATCTCCCCAGACGCACCCACCGATGTTGAACTCGAGTGCCTCGCCCAAACATGGAGCGAGCACTGCAAGCACAAGATTTTCGCCTCCAAAATCCATCACGTTGATGAGGAGACGGGCGAAGACACGGTCATCGATTCCCTCTTCAAAACCCACATCATGAAGCCAACACACGACATGCAGAACGAGGTCGACTGGCTTCTTTCGGTGTTCCACGACAACTCCGGCGTCATCGCTTGGGACGATGAATGGAGCGTTTGCATGAAAGCGGAAACCCACAACTCACCTTCCGCGTTGGACCCCTACGGCGGGGCGATGACCGGCATTGTCGGCGTCAATCGTGACATTCTCGGTACGGGTTTGGGTGCCCGACCCATTGCGAACACCGATGTGTTTTGCTTTGGTCCGCCCGATTGGGAAGGAGACTTGCCCGACAACCTGTTCCACCCCTCTCGGGTGTTGCGAGGGGTTCACGCAGGGGTACGCGTCGGTGGAAACGAATCCGGGATTCCAACGGTGAACGGAGCGATCGTCTTTGATGACCGCTATATTGGGAAACCCTTGGTGTACTGCGGGACCGTGGGCATCATGCCCAGGACCCTTACTGACGGACGTCCTTCTCACGTGAAAACCCCCGTCGCAGGCGACATCGTCTACATGGTCGGTGGCCGGGTTGGTTACGACGGCATTCACGGGGCGACCTTTTCTTCGCTTGAATTGACGGAGGAGTCCCCGTCAAGCGCCGTTCAAATCGGCGACCCCATCACCCAAAAGAAAATGCTTGATATGGTGCTTGAGGCTCGAGATGCTGGCTTGATTTCGTGCATTACGGACAACGGTGCAGGGGGACTCTCCTCCTCCATCGGCGAGATGGCTGAATACACGAACGGGTGCGAAATTGATCTTGCGAAAGTTCCGCTCAAGCAAGCAGGGCTCTCGCCTTGGGAAATCCTCGTCTCGGAGAGCCAAGAGCGGATGACCATCGCCGTACGGCCCGAAGACCAAACCGCGTTCGAAAAGCTCGCTCGACTTCACGAGGTTGAGGCAACGCCCGTGGCGACGTTCACGTCCACCGGTGTTTTCCATGTCCGCTACAACGAAACAACCGTTGCCTACCTGCCCATTGATTTCCTCCATGATGGCGTGCCACAACTCGAACTCGAATCAACTTGGACGCCCCCTGAACATCTTCCATTTGTCCCACCGCAAGACGCAGATCACAACCGTTTGCTGTTGGGGATGTTACAACGGCCCAACATCGCCAGCAAGGAAACGTGGGTTCGCCAATACGACCACGAGGTCATCGCCCAAACCGCTGTGAAACCCTTCGTTGGTGTTGAACGGGACGGACCGGGTGATGCGGGCCTTATCGCGCCGCTCCATGGCAACCCCCACGGCCTCGTCATTTCCTGCGGCATTGCGCCGCGATACTCGGACATTGATGCTGGGGCCATGGCAGCCGCCGCCATCGACGAAGCGGTTCGAAACGCCGTCTGTGTGGGGCTTGATGTTGACAAAATGGCGGGTTTAGACAACTTTTGCTGGCCCGACCCCATTGAGTCGACCAAAACCCCCGATGGTCGGTTCAAACTCGCCCAACTCGTGCGGGCCAACCGGGAACTGGAACGCGTGTGCCGAGCCTACCGCCTGCCTTGCGTCAGCGGAAAGGATTCCATGAAAAACGACTACGGCTCGGGCCCGGACAAGATTTCCATCCCTCCAACCCTCCTGTTTTCGCTCTTTGGCGACCACCCCGATGTTCGCTTCACGGCCACGAGCGACTTCAAACAGGCCGGCGACCGGGTGTACCTGGTGGGTTCGTCGCGCCAAGAATTGGGCGCTTCAGAACTGGCCTTCATGCTGACCGAATCCGGGGCATCGCCAGGCATCGGTGGAACGGTCCCGCAACTGAACCAACCCGAAGACAACCTTGCGACGTACAGGGTTCTTGCAAACACCATCCGGCAAGGTTTGGTCCGAACAGCTCACGATTGCAGCGAGGGTGGCCTTGCCGTGGCGCTGGCCGAAATGTGCATCGGTGGTCGACTTGGTGCTGAAATTGATGTGGACGGCACCGGCGAAGGCGACCTTTGGGGCCGGCTTTGGGGGGAATCCTTGGGACGTATTGTCGTGGCCGTTGCCCCCGAAAACGACGAAATGTTCCGTACGGCGATGAAAGGCCATCCACTGACGGTCCTCGGGAACGTGAACGAGACGGCCGCCTTGGTGATCGTGGACGGCGATGAAGAACTCATCTCTTCAAATGTCGATGCGCTTGTCGAGGCTTGGAAGGGAACGTTGGATTTGACGGGAGGTGTTGCTTGATGACCCCTCATGTCGCCGTTTTGTTTGGTTTTGGAATCAATTGTGACCACGAGACAAAAGCCGTGTTTGAACTCGTTGGAGCCACAGCGGAGCGCGTTCACGTCAACAGTTTTGTTTCAGGTACCGCATCGCTCGCAGATTACGATATTCTCGCCGTTCCCGGTGGGTTCTCGTTTGGTGACCACTTGGGAAGCGGACGCCTCTTGGGGAACCGTATGCGTTTTGCCATGCGCGACGCTCTTCGGGCGTTCGTGGATGCCGGCAAACCCATCATCGGCATTTGCAACGGGTTTCAAGTGCTGGTGAAAACCGGGCTTTTACCGGGCCCTGAGGGCGACCAATCCCCGGATTTCATCCAACGAGCCAGTCTAACATTGAACGATAGCGGACGTTATGAGGACCGGTGGGTAACTTTGGAATTCGACCCCGAAAGCCCCTGCATCTGGACGAAGGGCATGACGCGAATGGAGTGCCCAGTCCGACACGGTGAAGGAAAATTCGTGATGCCGTCGGCCGAGGATTTGGACCGCCTTGCAAGTAATCGACAATTAACAGTACGTTATGTTGACCCCAATGCACCCGTCGATGCCCCATCGAGTGATTCGGTGTTGCCGTACCCGATCAGTCCAAACGGAAGCATGCGAAACATTGCAGGCATTTGCGACAGCACCGGCCTCGTGTTTGGGCTTATGCCACATCCCGAAGCCGTGTACGCTCGTTGGCTGCATCCGAACCACACCCACCCCTCATCAACGGCCGTTGGCGACGCCATGGATGGATGGGAGGGCGAAGGGTTGCAAATTTTCCGAAACGCCGTCAACCACGTTATCGCCACGCGTCGGGGATGAAGCATGCTTGAGGCAGAGCGCCGAATCTCCATCGACGCCTTGCGCGGACTGGCTGTGTTGTTGATGGTCATGGTGCACGCTGCGGCGACATGGACCCCAGCTAATGCATCTGAATTGACAATTTTAGCGACGGTTGTCTCCGGCTTCGGCGGGCTCGCCGCCCCCTTGTTTGTCACGTTGTTTGGTTGGGGCCTTCTTCAGCGTCAGCGAACATGGTCGGAGCGATGGCGACAGGCGGCTTTTCTTTTCGTCTGCCAGGCAGGGGTGAACCTTTCAGCGCCCCATTTGTTCCAACCTTTCACACCAGGCGTCCTTTCGCTGATGGGGCTGATGATTCTCTCCGAGCCCCTGTGGGCCGCCCCATGGCGAAAAGGTCGAACCCCGTTCAACGTCTTCCTCATCGTTGCGGCCTCCATGTTTGTCTTCCTTTGGTTCGCAGAACCCCTGCAGGGGCCTTCCACCTGGGACGCACGGGTTGCAACAGCAACCGCTTTTGATGTAGCATCGCATTTGCTCTTGACGGGGACATATCCGTTGGTCCCGTGGGTGCTTTTTGGTGCGTTTGGCGCAACAATCGCTCTCCAACCCGGGCCCCGCCCACTCGTCTACACCTTCGCCGTTGGGATGGGAATCTCTGTGGGGGTGTTGTTTTTGGCGCTTTCAACCAACACCCCATGGGCGCTGCCAACCGGGGAGGCTGCGCTGACGTTTTTTCCGGCGAACGGTCCATTTTTGGTCGCAGCCTTGACGGGCGTGAGCCTGCTTTGGTTGTTGGTTGACGGCAGAACGTGGCTGAACGGGTTAGCGCGGGCCGGACGATGCAGCCTCACCCTGTACGTTGCCCATTTTGTTCCGCTGTTTTGGTTTCACTCCTTGGATGAACAGGGCTCTTGGGGGCTCAATCTGTCGATGTCTGTTACCATCGCTTACACGATGACCTGGATGCTTGTTGGAACCTTTTGGTGGAAGAAGTGGCCCCAGTGGACGCTTGAAGCTGCTTGGCGAGGTTGGAGCCGCCCACCTCATTCATCGCTGCGTGATCAGGTGGTAGGCCTCGAGAGCGTAGAACAATGAGAACCCAAGCATCACCGTGCCGCACCCTGCGAGCAGGCGCTTGTAGGCGGTCACGGAGAGCCCCCCACTCGCTCGGTGAATGGCGTAAGCCACGCCGACCTTGGTCAGCATGAGCGTGATGAGAAAGGAAACGGCGTATGCAATCGGAGCAAGCACCTCCTCTTCGACCACGGAGGCCATGAGCGGCCCTCCGATCAAAAACCAGAAGACGTACACGTTTGGGTTGAGCAGATTCGTCAGGACGCCTCGGAGAAACGAGTCTTTGGGGATGCCCGGACCAATCACCCCCGGGGCGGGGGGCTCCAAACCGTAGCAATCCAGACCCATCTTCGCAAGAAAGAGGGCACCGGCCACGGTGATGACCAGGAGCACCGATGGGTTCGTTGCAATCCATGCCGCAGCAAAGAAGCTCAGAATGACCAAAGGGCCGTCTGAGAAAATTGGAGCGGCTGCTGTCCAAACTCCCGCACGCAACCCTCCAGAGAGGGTTTCTCGAATCACCATCGTGAGCAGAGGTCCGGGTTTCAAACCTTCAACCACGCCGAGCAGCATGCCCGCCAGGGCTAGACTGAGCACGAGGCCGACTTCCATTGAGGATGCTCCCCGACACCGGTCTTTGACTGCGTCGCTCGTCAACCGTTGAGGCGTGGTGGACGAATCCACCACGCCTCGCTGGGTTTTGGAGAACCGTCGAAAGACTTCACTCGGCTGCGAGTGCTTCGGTAGCCTTCTTGGCACCCATCCATGCAACGATACCGAAGCCGATCTTGTTGATCATGTCGGCAATGTTGTAGAACACAGCCAGAAGTTCTTGGTTACCCTCACCGAGGCCGAGGTCAGCACCGGGGGACCAGAGGTAGCCGATGGGGTAAATGATCCAACCAACCACGATGAACCAGCGCAGAGCGTTGGCGCTCCAGAGGAGCTCAGGAGCAATCTTGCTGTTGTCGACACCCTTACCGGAGGACCAAGGGGTACCGGTTGCCACGATAATCATAGCCCAGCCGACACCACCGAGGATGAGTCCAGCCCATCCGCCAGCGGAAGAACCCATGACTTCACCGAGGACACCGGCTTCGCCGAGGTAACCGAATCCGATCATGATGAGGGCACCGGTGAAACAAATACCGGTGAAGCCCATTCCGAGGAACTTTTCGTCGGTGATAGCGTCCTTTCCGACAAGGGAAGGGAACTTGAGAGCCATCAACGGGACGGTGATGATCCAGTCCATGTAGCGGTACTCGACCGAAACGTCGCCGAGTTCGGTATACACGCCGCGCATGTAGTAGTAGTGGAAGGCAGCGATACCGACGATAAGAGCCGAGATGGTCATCGTGGTTCGGTATTGCGGTGCGACGGAGTTGCGCTCCGACATGAAGAAGACGAAAGCAGCACCCATGGAGATGTAACCAACGAAGAACAGGAAGAAGGTGAGCAACTTCAGTGGCTCACCATCGTATTTCTCCGCTGGGTTCACGATCTCAGCGCTGACCGTACCGGCCAAAGCGAGGGTGAGTGTGGCGATCAAAAGCAGGCTCGTTGTCTTTGAGAAGGTTTCAGTTTTCATGGTTCTCAACTTTGCATCTTGCAAATGAGTACTTAAAGGGGTGTATTTTGCTATGTTTCGCGCGTGGATTTTAACGCGTTTCGACGTTCCCCGTCTGGACCGCCCACAGTTTCGCATAGATGCCGTTTTCTTGAACGAGCGTTTCGTGAGACCCGTCCTCTACGATAGACCCCTGTTCGAGGACCACAATGCGGTCTGCGTGGCGAACGGTGGAAAGACGGTGGGCGATGACAATCGTCGTTCTCCCTCTTGATATTCGTTGAATGCTCCGTTGCAGCGCCGCTTCGGTTTCGTTGTCAACCGCCGAGGTGGCTTCGTCCAAAACAAGCAGCGGAGCATCTTTGAGGACGGCGCGAGCGATGGCCACACGTTGCCGTTGTCCACCCGACAAACGGTGGCCACCTTCCCCAACCAATGTATCCCAACCGGATGGCAGCGAATCAACAAAGGCAGCGGCTTCCGCAACCTCGGCAGCCTTCACAACTTCTTCGTCACTGGCTTCTGGGCGCCCGTAACGAATGTTTTCGAGGATGCTGGTCGGAAAGAGCGTGATGTGTTGGTCAACCAAAGCGATGGACGAACGCAAGGCTTGGAGTTGCCATGCGGCAAGAGGTTCGTCGCACCACACAACGCGACCCCGGTTGGGTTCGACAAACCGGAGCAGGAGACGGATGAGCGAGGTCTTTCCCGCACCGGTGGAGCCGACGACGCCGGTGGTCTTTCCTGCTTCGAACGTTAGCGAGAACCCGTCGAAGAGTGGGTCACGGTCCGAATACGCAAAAGTAACGTCGTCAAGGATCAGAGAACTTGAAGCGACGTCGGACCTTTCGGGTTCAAACGTACCCTGCTTGAGCACGATGGGGGCATCCAGCACGTCGAGCACACGCGTGGACGACGCCATGGCCCGCTGGTACAAGTCGAAGGTTTCGCCCAGTCTCGTCAGTGGCCAGAGCAGGCGTTGCGTCATGAAAACAAGTACGGAATAGGCGCCCACCGCCATTGCACCTTCCAAAGTCAACCAGCCCCCCAGGAGGAGCGTGGCGGTGAACCCGACCAAGATGGCCATTCGAATCAAAGGTGTAAACGCTGCCGAAAGCCGAATCGCCTCTCGATTTGCATCACGATACGCATTGCTGAGCGAACGTACACGTTCCAGTTCGTGTTGTTCAGCCGTAAACGACTGGACCGTTGACATGCCTGAGAGGTCGTTTTCGAGCAGGGCGTTCATCTGGCCAGCAGCAGATCGAACCTTGGCGTATCTTGGTTCAAGACTACGCTGATAACGAAACGAACCCCAGACGATGAGCGGAATGGGGAGAACGGCAAACAAGGCGACCTGCCAGGAAATGGCGAGGAAGACCGCCCCGACCACCACCACGGTCGTGCTGACCTGCAAAAGGTCGTTGGCGCCCTTGTCCAAAAACCGCTCAAGCTGGTTGATGTCGTCGTTCAAGATGGCGAGGATATCACCCTTTTGACGGTCATCAAACCAGGCCATTCCCTGTTTTTGAACGTGGTCAAACGTTTCGAGCCGCAATTCATGTTGTACGGTTTGGGCCAAATTCCGCCACAAAACACCGTAGAAGTATTCGAACAACGATTCCAACCCCCAAATAAGGAAGGTCAGCACCGAAAGGGCCACAAGTTGATGCCAGGGGTCAACGAGGCCAAGGCCGGCAAGGGTTGATTTCTCCTTCAGCACGACAACATCGACGGCAAGCCCGATCAACAACGGCGGTGCGAGGTCCCAAATCTTGTTGACGATGGAACAGAACGTGGCCAACCGCACCGTGCCTCGATGCGGGTGCATGAACGTCAGCAAGCGTCGAAACGGACCGCCTTCGCTCATGTACCGGCCAGCAAGCGGCCCTTTGAGAAGACTCCCCTGCCTCGGCGCTCAGCGCAAGCCCTATGCCCTTTCCTCAACGACCTTGCAACGAGTCGCATGAATGTTGGTGAAGGTTCGGTACTTTCCAAAGTTTGCAAGCCGCACAAGGGTGCCCGCCACATCACGCTCATCGACCCGGCCAAACAATCGCCTGACGTGGCCGCACAGCGAGCGATGGTCGCCGTTGAATGTGGGACAGCGATGATTTTTGTCGGTGGGTCAACCGACACCCCCGATACGGTGGTCCATGCCACCTGCGTGGCGATTCAAGAGGCGCTTGAATTGCGAATCTTTGCAGCAAGCCAAGATCCAGAGGGCGATGAAGAACGTTGGGACATTCCTGTTGTTCTCTTTCCAGGGGGTGCTCATGCACTCTCCCCGGCCGCTGACGCCATCACCTTTATGATGCTCATGAATTCAACAAAGAGGGAATTCCTCGTCGGTGAACAGGTCCGAGGTGCACCGCACCTGGAACGCTTTGGGGTCGAGGCCTTGCCCACCGGCTACGTCGTGTGTGCGCCCGGTGGGCGGGTCGGTGAGGTCGGAGCAGCGGAACTTCTTCAACCGGAGGACACGGAACTCGCCCGCTCCTACGCCTTGTGCGCCAACATGTTTGGCTTTTCCCTGCTTTATTTGGAGGCCGGAAGCGGCGCTTCCGAACCCGTCCATCCAAATCTGATCAGGGCGGTCGCCGATGTTGAGGGGCTGACGCTTCTAGTTGGAGGTGGCTTGCGTACGCCGGAGGCTGTTCGTGCAGCCGTTGATGCCGGAGCGAACTGGATCGTGACCGGCACGGTGACGGAGGATGCAGGTTCAATGGACGAGCTCAGCGAGCGATTGACCTCGTTGGTTGGCGCATGCACGAACTGAATCATTCGGTTTCGTCGTCAAACAACACCGGGTCGCCGGTTCCACCGGGCGAGGGAGGGCGGACATCGTCAACGTCAATTCCTTTCTCAATCACGGTTTCCTCGGTTGACAACGCCATTTCCTCACCTTCGGCGAGTTTCGCCATATCGTCGGAAGAGGGGGCCCTGATGGTGCGCTCAACATCGGGTGCGTTGGCGTACAATTCGCGTTTCAACTCTCGACTCTCGTGACTGCGGACCAGCGAAAGAGAGTCTGCGAAGACTCGGCCAACCACCTCTCGGGTTCGCTCGCTGCGTCGAGCCGAGTGAAGTTCATGTTCCATGGAACTTCGTTGTTCCTCGAGCTCTCGGAGCTCCGCCGTTCGGTCTTGGAGTGCGGCTTCCAAATCGGTCATCGTGAGGGTCATCTGTTGCAAACGCTCGTCGCGCTCAAACACGTCGTTATGCAACCGGCGCTCTCGACGTCGCAGGGATTCGTATTCGCGATTTCGCTCCAACAAGCGTCGCTTGAGCTCCTCGATTTGTTCAACCAAGTAATCGTGTTCTGCCGAAACGGAGCGGGGTCCTTGCATCACGCGCTCTAATTGTTCCTCCAATTCCCCGAGCCGGCGGTCGCGGGCGTCCAACAAACCTCGGAGTCGGTCGGCGATGTCGCGAAGGCGCTGGCGCTCTTCTTCGAGAGCCTCTGCAGCAGCCCGTTCCACGTCGAGCTGGCGTTGCCGCTCGTCAACTTGTTGTTTGAGCAAACGAACCTCTTCAGCGGTGACGGAGGTCAAGCCAGCATCGGCGGCCTTCTCGAGGGCGGTGACCATTTGCGCCATGCGCCCTTCCAATTCTCCGATCACGTCGTCTTGTTGAGCGGTGAGGTCGCGGAGTTGAGCGACTTCGCGCTCCATGGACGTTCGCTCTTCGTGGGAGAGGGAGGATTGCTGGGCCACCAATTCCGCCCTGGTGTCCTCGAGCATTCGTTCCAAGTGGATGATTTTAGCGTCGTTGTCCTTCAGCGTTTGCTCCGCCTCTGCAAGACGAGCAACCTCGGGTGCGACGGTATCGTGACGCTCGGCCAAATCGAGTTCGACCACTCGAAGCCGTTGTTTGACGGTGACAAGTTCGTCGTTGCGTTTGCCCAGTTCATCCCACGCCACCAGCACTTCGTCGACGAGTTGTTCGACGGGGTAACCTTTGAGCATCCCTTCGAGGGCCGCTCGCTCGTCGTTCGTCGTGCCTCCGACTCGTCGGACGCCACCTGGTGAGGAACTCTCTACGGCCATACGGCAACGCATCGCAGATTTACCACACTTGAACCTTACCGCACAGCGCTGGGTTCACAGGGGGTATTTCACACCCCGCAACAAACGCCGTATCACTTGATAGCAGTGTACATATCATCTGGCATTTCGCTGGCGAGTTTGAGAGCGCCTGCAGCCACCGAGTTGATGGGGTCTTCAATGCACCAAACTTTGACATCGCCGATGTCGGAGATTTCCTTGGCGATGCGCACCGAGATGCCTTCGATCAAGGAGCCGCCGCCGGAGAGGATGATGTTGTTGCGGAGCAACTGTTGGTATTCGGGGTCAGCGCCAGCGACAATTTTCTTGATGGCGTTTCCAATCTTCGGGATGATCAATTCGCATGCTTCCAAAATCAAGTCGCCGATGTCAACAACCTGGCGCTTTCCTTCCACAGAGAGGTCAACCGTGACTTCCCGAACATCGCCGCCGACATAGGAGGAGGCCTCCTTCCACTTGCGAACCATGTCCTTCGTGACTTGGGCGCCGGTGTACTTCTTTTGGATGAGCGTCATCAGTTGGTTGTCAAGCCAATCTCCGGCTTCGGTGATGGTTACTTGATCGTCGTCGGTTGGGAAGGTTCCGTACAGCCTTGCGATGTCGGTAGTTCCTGCGCCGATGTCGACCACGATGGATCCCATGTGCTGGTCGATGCCGTAGCCGGTAGCGAAAGGTTCCGTGACGACCATGATGGCGTTGACCTGACCTCGAAGGGTGGCAACGAGGTTGGATTTGTCCGTGAACGAAACGTGACTCGGCGAACAAATGACGCCGAGAACTTCGTCGAACTCCTCAGGGTCTACGGTTTCAAGAAGGTGGGAAACGAAGGCCTTGGCAGCGGCCAAGTTGGCTTCGTCGTCTTGGGTAACACCAGCGGCCATAGGGCGATACAGGTTGCAAGCGAGTTTGTTCTTCAAAGCGTCGTCACCAAAGAGGACATCTCGCCCGAGGAAATTGCGTGCGACAGGGTCTTTTGGGCGACCAACGACGGTCTCAATGGTGTGCAATTTTCCAGCGCTTGAGGCGATGGTTGATTGGTAGGTTCCTAGGTCAATTCCAACATATAGGCGGTCGCTCATTTTTCGTCACCTTGCCGCTTGGGCGGGTTGACCGAGCATGGCACTGGACTTCAAGGTTCACCTCGCGATTTTGACATCCTTTCAACACCTTTTTCCAAAAAAAGTGCTTCAAGGGGCCGTTTTTCCTTGAACCTCTTGATGCACACCCTCCGCCGTCGCCCGTGGAAACGGATCGGCAACACCCGGGGGCTCGCCAACCCGACGGCGGCATCGACTCCACCGAGCCACGAGCGCGCCAAACAGGAGACCGAATACGCCAACGATGATGGTCGAACTTCCCGCATCGCCACCGGCCCCTTCAGGAACGATGGTTGCTGCTTGCGGCAGGAGCACGTTCACGACGATGACCTCGAACAGCCGCTCGTCGACGGCGGCGGGTGAGCGGTTCCCGGTTTCAATGCCGACGATGATGTCGTAACGGGCTTCAGCGATATAAAACGGAACAAGGTCGTCGGGAAGCCTCCACACGCAAGTATGCGGCTCAGCGACCTCAACAAATTGGCTGCAGGTTGCTACCGTGGTGCTGGGCTGGTCGGCGAAGACGAGGGAGAGGGTCACGTTTGCTCCGTCCCCGTCCACATCCACAAGCGCCCATTCGATCAGGACGGTTCTGTCCAGCGTGGTGTTGTTTGCTGGAGAAGAGGACACTGAGAGCGAAGGCGGGGCATCAACCGGATAGCATCCCGAAGCGGTCACGGGCCATGCAAGGTCCTCGGTGACGCAGACATCGATGTTGTCGGTGACTCCGTCCTTGTCGGTGTCATCAAAACACCCGTCCGCGTTCGCATCGTATTCGGCAGCGTTGACCGCCGGACATGCATCGTACGGATCGGCTACGCCGTCCCCATCACCGTCGTCCAAACACCCGTCTTGGTCATCGTCAGCAGCGGTCGCATCTTCGAACGGACAAAGGTCGTCAAGGTTGGCAACTCCGTCACCGTCTCCGTCGAGGTGGTCGGTTGCATCACGCTCAACGCCCTGCACCACCAGGCTGAAGCCCGCAGCATCCCCGTCCAGCCCAACGGTTCCAGGCAGCCCACCGGGCTGAACATAGCGTGCGACCACTTGGACGTCAAACCACGATGCATCGGCGAGGTAGTGTGCGGGAATGTCGATGCCGACCACCGTTTCGTTCGAGTTTGGAAACACATCGGTGTCGTAGAAGTCCGCCACGCTTGCGTTGTACATCACCGGCTCCCCATCGGCGTTCAAACGGTCGGGAAGCAAAACCCGCCCGTTCTCCAGCACGACACGCAATTGGAGGTCGTCCACCATCGCTGGTTCGGGTTGGGCGGGGAAAGCCAGCCGTAAACGAACGGACCGGTTATTCATCGGTGTGAAGCGTTCTTCAAACACATCACCGGTTTGCAAAAACGGCCCTGCTGCACCTGCCCCGTCCCACGAAAGCTCGCTTAGACCCGAGAGGTTATTGGCTCCGCTCGCATAGGTTTCAAACCAGGTTGAAACGGCGCCCTTGTCCATCCGATAACTGTCATGAACCCACAGTGAGGTGGAGGGTGAGGTCCCGTTTTCCAACGCCCCAACATCGAGAAGTCGAGACAAATTCGTCACGCCCCACCCGTCATAGGGGTTGTGAAGGGCGTCGGTGTTCGAGCCGCCGTTGCGTTCTGACGCTTCGAGGGGGTGGGTCGCCATGGCGACGGTGGCGCGCAACAAGGAACCGGATGGCGTAAACCCTTCTCCAAGCAAAACGGTCTCTGGGTTGGCCGGTGACGACCATACGGGAGCACTGATCGCCACGGGCGTCAGCGGCTCATGGGCGCCGTGAAGCCAACCCTCCTCGTACATTTGCTGGAGGACGCCCATGGCGGAGGCGGCGAGCGGCGTCGCCATGCTGGTCCCCGAAGATGGCCGAAGGTTGTTGTTGTTTGACGACCAAAAACCATCGCCAGCCGCTGAAGAGATGGTAGCCCCCGGAGCCAGAACAAACACGCCGTCCGTTCCTGCTTCGGTCGGACCGTACGATGAGGACGGCCACCGTTCGGGCTGGGACGATTTGGTGCTCGCACCCACAGAAACCACGTTGCGTCCGTTGGCCGGTTCGAGAATCCCCTCTCCGCTGTTTCCCGGTGCGATCACGGCGACGGACCAAGGCATGGCTCTCGCATAGGCGTCAAATCTTCCGGTACGTTCCGTGTAAGCCGTGGTGTCGTCGCCCCACGAATTGGAGTGGATCACGGCACCGTAAGCGGAAGCCTCCCACAACAATTCATCGACGGAAGGCGGCACCCAACCGTCGTCCGATACGATGTCTTGAACCACCAATTTGGCTCCGTAGGCCAAGGTGGATCCGTTGCTTGGAAACGTGCCGTTGCGTTGGGCGCCTACTTCGTAGCACCCCAAAGAGCCGATGACGTGCGTTCCGTGTCGGTAATCGCTGTGGCCGGGCGTGTCGTTGCCGTCGATGGTGGTGTTGAGGTGGAGGATCTTACGATGGTCATCACCAAAGATGCCAACGGCAGGATAGGTTGCATTCGGTTCTGCATGCGTGCTCATGCTCGTGGTAGCGTTTCGAAAACAAGCGTGGTCGGCGTCAAGGCCGCTATCAGCAACCCCCAACACGACGCCGTGACCGTTCAAACCAACGTTCCAGAACGGAACAGCATCATACGACCCTGTTTGGAGCAATTCAGCAGCTTGGTCGTTGCGACCGTTCGGTGACAGCACGGGTTCCACCCACAACACGCCTTCGAGAAGGGGGAGCTCATTCATCGCGACCGCCCGGGGCACGGTGATGACCGTGGAGGCCGGTAGCGACGCCCATCCCTCCTGAGCGAGCAAACCGGATGTGGTCACCATGGCGAGGTGGTTGTTCAGTTGGGCCACTGCGCTCGGCGGAAGGCGAGGCTCGAAAAGAACGCGAACGGTGATTTCACCATCGTCCAAAGGCCTCAGCGGCTGTAAAAAAGCCGCATCGTTGAACGGTAATGATTTGACGCCCGGAATCGTTTCCAAGGGCCCACCCGTCCAGACAAGCAGCGCATGTGGCGATACGGAACGCAGAGGTTGAACCCCTTCCTCAAGGAGTTCCTGCCAATCCTGGGACGTCCACACCCCTTCTTCGAGCACGAGCAAACGCTCTTCTCCGAAAGGGGGCAGTTCTTGGATTGGCTTGGGCGCCGCAGATGTCTGCCAGCCTGAGGCCAGGGGGAGAAGGAGCAAGAGCACCATCAACCCGACGCGCATGAAAACACCAACAGGCCGTTTTGCCTCAATCTATCGGTTGGATGCTCAAGCACCTGCGCGCCAGCGCGTTTAAGGATGGATGGCGAGTCGGGCGACCCGATGAAGGCCTACCGTATCACTGGAACGGCGCCCTTTGGCAGCCAACGACAACACTTTTCCTACGATGTCCCCGCAGAAAACAGCGACGCAGCCGTAGAACACGTCTACTCCACCCTCGGTTCTCGCCATCGCATGAAGCGGCGCACCGTGCAAATCGTTACCATCGACGAAATCGACCCTCGGACCTCAACCGAACCCTCCATCCTTCACCACTTCCGTGAGGAGATTGCAGCCCAGGGCGGCACCCTTGCTCCCGTCGCAGAAGACGAGTGAGCCTCCTCTCAAGAATCGACCATGGTGGTCGGTGATATGCTCCAGCCCTCGGCCCATTCGTACAGGGATTGCATGACTGGACTCAATTTCTTCCCCTTCGCCGTGAGAACGTAAACAGCAGACCGCGAATCGTCGTCATGCAAGTACCGAGCAACAAGCCCTGCAGCCTCCACTTCTTTTATGCGTCTAGAGACGGTTGTTGACGACGATCGCACACGGCGCTTGATTCCCGTAAAGCGCAGCGGATTTTCGTCCCTGTCCAATTCCATCAGGACATGAAGCGATTTTGATTTCGTGAGAAGGTCAAGGATGCTATCCACCTTTCCGAAGGTCGGGTTGCAGTTTTCGTCCATGTCCACCGCCAAGCCCGACCACAATTTGGTCGTCAAAAAGTCCACTCCAGTCACAGAAGCGTTGCCCCACCATCTCTTAACGGGGGCTTCTTCAACCCCAAGCCACTCCGAGGGACGAGCGCCATGGTCGACCGTGCCCAACTCCAACGCTTGGCGCAAGAAGTCGAAGCGTTGCGCAAACGTATGGACGAGATCAACCTCCGAATCGAGCAGGTGGACACCGTGCTTGCTGAACACGCCGTCACCGACGCCGTCCTCGCCACCTTGCTCAGCCACGACAACGGCAAAACCATCTCCACCCACCTCCCCATTGGTTCAGGGGTAAGCCTGCCTTACCGTCATGCTGGCGCCGAAGAAGGCGTTGCCTTGGTCGACCTCGGCTCGGGAATCTTTGGAGAACGCCCTTGGAGCGACGCACGAACGCTGACGTCCGAACGGCAAAGCGACATCCAACACCTTCGGGATGAACTCAAAGTCCAAGCCGACCAGACAGAAGCCTCGCTCGCTCAAGCAGCCACGTCATTCAACACCTTGGCGGAACAGATGAAACAACCGTCTCCACCACCTGCCTTGTCCACCGTCGAGCCCGCGGCACCTGAGTCGGACGAGGAAGAGGTAACGCCATCAGCACCATCTCGTCGTTCCCGTAAACGCGGAATGTTTGGGAACGATTTGACACTGGACGATTGAGGGGAGTTTCATGGGATTGTTTGACCGCTTTCGCAAACGCATCCACGAAGTCGCCGACGAAACCGATGGCGAGGCCCTTTCGGTGGAAGCTGATTCTGAGGAGGCCAAAGCCTACCTTGATTCCAAAGAGCAAGCCTCCTCGCCATCAGAGGATTGGGAGGACCTCGATACCGAGGTGGGATCTTTTCAGCCTGCTGACCCGGGGCCCAATGAATCAGACGACGATTGGGACACATGGGATGACGACGAGCCCACCGTACCCCTCCAACTGCCCAAAAAGGAGCGAAAACGTCTGGAGCGAGAGGAACGAGATCGGGAACGGAAAACAGCGAAGGCGATGAAAAAGCGCGGTGCAGTCGAGGTCTCCAGGCCCGAAGGCTCTCGCGTTGACCTTACCATGATGCGGACGACCACCGGCAGGCAGTTGGTCGAGGTGCAACAGGCGCCTCGGGGCGGGACCCGGACAACGACCATTGAGACGGAAGCCGGATCAAACATCGCCGTGGACCTTGGCGGGGGGGTCGTCACCGATGGTGGGCGCATCATCAAGGCCGGCGAAGCCTTGGACAACCTGCTTGAGGAACTTGAATGGGTGTTGCTTGAATCCGATATTTCACATCACGCAACAAGAGCCATCATCGACAGCCTCCGCACAGCGCTTGTGGGCGCTCGGCTCCGCAAAGGTGCAGAACTTTCCAAGGTCCTTGAGGCAGCGCTCAAGCGAGCCCTTCACGGTTTGCTGGAAGCAGGCTATTGGGATTTTGACGCCACCGTTCAAGGCTTTATCGACAGTGGCGATGTTCCGGTTGTGATCATGCTCGTTGGCGTCAACGGTACGGGAAAAACAACCACGGCTGCGAAGATTGCACACCGCTTGCTCAACAACGGCCATTCCGTCATCGCTGCTGCAGGAGACACGTTTCGTGCTGGAGCCATTCAACAACTTGAATCGCATTGTGAACGCCTCGGCATTCGGTGCATCTCCAGTCAACGGGGGGGTGATTCGGCAGCCATCGCACGCGACGCCATCGAATCTGCCAAAGCGAAAAAAATCGATGTGGTTCTCGTTGATACCGCAGGACGCATGCAAAACAAAACGAACCTGATGAACGAATTGAATAAGGTTCGCAAGGTCACGAATCCCCACCTCACCTTGTTCGTTGGCGATTCATTGGCGGGCAACGACGCCGTGGAACAGGCAAGAATGTTCCAAGAGATCATGCGCTTTGACGGCGCGGTTTTGACGAAGATGGACACCGATGCCAAAGGGGGTGCAGGGCTTTCGATTGCCTTTGCAACCGGCCGCCCGATCGTGTTTGCCGGTGTCGGACAGGAATACGGGGACTTGCTTCAGTTCCAACCCGCTTGGCTGCTCGACCAGCTGTTTGAATGAGGCGCAGGGCAAAAGAACCTCGGCGTGTTCCACAAATCATGGCCGATATGTTTGCGGACGAAGACGCAGCCCGCTTTTTTCAAGTGGTTCAAATGCTCCAGAGGTCAACGATGTTGCACATGGGCTACGTCCCCGATCACGAGGGCGCGTTCCACTACAATCTTCTCGAGGCCAAAGAGGGCATCGAAGTGTTGAGAATGTTCCAAAAGAAAACGCAAGGGAACTTGAGCGACCGGGAGACACAAATGCTCAGGGCGGTCATCAGCGAACTCCAGATGCAGTTCACCAAAGCGCCCGATGTCCAACGCAAGCGGCAAGAGGAGCAGGCGCAAAGCGATGTGGTTCGAGAAACGTTTGCTCAACCTCGAGACGGGCCAGTGGAAGACCTCTCAACTCCAGCGTCTGGCGAGGAAGAATAGCGGTTGATTGATGAGCCAGCACCCGTTGCGGGTTGTTGATAGGCATGGGATTGGTCACGGAAGTGGACGACCAAACAGCACCCACCGTGCTCATCGTCGACAACAACCCCATGTCGAGCATGCGCCTTGCAAACTTGTTCAAGACACGAAATTTCGTTGTTGAACAATGCGAAGACGGGGATAAAGCCGTTGACGAATACATCCGATTGGACCCCGAACTCGTTGTCCTTTCCCTTGACATCCCTTCGTTGGACGGCCATCTGGCTGCACTGGAGATGCGAGAACACGGTGGTGAAAGCCGAATCGTATTCGTTGCCCCCGCTCGTATGGCCGATATCGCAAGGGATGCTGCCTATTCGGCTGGAGCCGTGACGTGGCTGCAAAAACCAATTTCGAGCGAAGCGCTTGAAGCGGCCTGGACGAAGATCCTTGGCCCGATACCCACCGCACCCGGCCTGGAAGACTTGGATGAATTGTACCCCGACCGCGTTCAAATTGAGGCCGATGAGGGGCCGATGAGCGCCCCGCTGCCCTTGCCCCTGCCCCTTCCCGGGCAACTTCCTCCCTTGGACGCCATACCCGCCCTTATCGTTGCCACCTCAGAACCAACAAAACCGAAGAAGAAAGGAAAACGCCGTTTGCTGTTCTTGTTCGTGGTGCTTATGATCTCGGGCCTCGGCTATGCGGCTTCGCAAGGCATGCTCCCTTCACTTTGATGAAGAAGAGTGAAAGCGTTCTGCTTTAGCCTATTTTTTCTTAGGCGACCCCTCGTCCCGACTATATAAATGACGAGGGGGGGGGGTAGGGGTGTCCTTGAGTGAAGCGGCCAAGTGGTCGCAGACATTTTGTTTATGCAAAGTGTTCCGCTTTCGGACACGGGCAGAGGTTGAGAACGGGGCAACATAAGAAGCAGTTGGCCGAGTAATCGGCCTTAATCTCCCTCTGCCCACCCCCCATCATTAAATTGGCAAACCATTTTACCAAGGCGCTGATATTCTCAATCGCCTTACCTCCATCATGCGAGGGGTGTGGCCGGTTCGAATCCTCGTCCTGATGTGCCTCCTTTCGACCGTCTACGGGACCCTCAACTTGGCTTCTGAACGGTCATCCCTCGCCGAGGAGACCGTTTCCGACGACAACACCGCATTTCAGCCAGCCGCTGGCGAGGACGAATCGGCAGACGCCGAAGAAGCACGAGTCGAATCTCCCGAATCCGCAGTTGAAGCCCCAGTTCTCGATGCACCTGCTGGGGAAACGGCGACCAATCCCTTCCTCACGGGGGGGTTGCTGGGGATGTGCCTGGTGTTCCTTTCTGGATTGTTCATTGAATTCATGCGCGTGGTGGTCTTGGTTGCTCTGGTCGCCCCCATGATGGCGAAAAGGGGTCGTCACCGAGAAGACGACTTGACCAAAGGACGCGTTCTTGGGTACATTGAAGCCAATGCAGGCATCCATTTCTCTGCCCTACGGGACGGCCTCGGTCTTGCAAACGGTGTCACCGCATACCACACGAACAACCTGGAGCGTGAAGGGAAAATATTCTCATGGAAATCCGGAAAAAACCGGAGGTACGCCTCGTCCTCCATACCCAGGCAGGAGCGGAAGCGCTTTCAAAATCCGCTCACGGGAACCCGGCTTGCGGTGCTCGAAGTTCTCGCTGAAAAAGGGCAAGTCGGCACGACAAGCAAGGAGTTGAGGGAACGTCTTGCCATTTCTCGGCAACTCTTGAGCCACCACCTCAACGAACTCAAAACGAACGAACTGATCGAACGGGCTACCGGCAACGAGCGCAAGACGTGGCGCGTTTCCCAAACCGGTTCAGAACGCTTGGAAACGAGCCGATTGATGCAAGAATCTCTGTAAATTGTACAATCAATTTACCAACTCGTTAATATCAAGCAGGTGGCGAGTCCTGTTCATGAACCGAAAACAGACCGTCGCACTTGGCTTGATCTTGACCATGCTGATGTCGGGATGCTTGTCCTACGAGGGAGAGGTGGAAGTTCCCGATGTCGAACTTCCCGAGGATTGGTCGACCACGGCGTTCCGCACGGTCACGAGTCCGCAATTGTACGCTTACGACGACTGTGAGGATCTTGAGCGGCAATTGAAGCGTTCCATCGAGGAAGAGTATCGCGTGATGTTGCTCCAAGCCGTGGCTGAACAGTACTACTACGGCGGCGGTATGTGGGCGGAAGACGATGTTGAGTTTGCTATGGACGGCGATGCAGCAGCAACCGGTGCTCCAAGCAGTCAACCCCGCTCCACCCCCAATCGGGTCGAAGGTGAGGATTTCTCGGGAACCAACAATCAGGAAGCGGGCGTGGATGAAGCGGATTTCTTGAAGACCGACGGGTTCCACATCTACTACCTTCAAGGAAAAAACCTCCACATTTTTGGCGTACCCGAATTCGGAGACCTTGAAGCGAAATCATCGCTTTCGCTGTCCGGCTCACCCGTCGCCATGATGCTTGACGGTGACCAATTGGTGGTCATCTCAAACGTGAACCCGTGGAGCATTTCTCGTTCGCACCCCGTGGTGGACGCCATGGGTTGGGACGAGACCTACGGTAACTGGCGAACCAACAGCCTGACGAAATTCACGGTTCTCGACATCACCAATCGCAGTCAACCCGAGGTCGACCGTGAGTTGTACATCGAAGGCCAATACATCACGGCCCGTGAAGTCAGCGGAACGGTGAGGACCGTGACGCATGCATGGATGAACGTCGAAGGCCTTCAATCCTGGTTGAACCTGCCCAACGGCTACTGGAACCTCGACTACGACGACCCACTCCGTTTGGAAGTCCGAGAAAAAGTAGCGTGGCAGACCATGCAATCCAACGCCGAGGTGCTGGCCGAATTGACGCTTGAGGATTTGATTCCTCAGGTTTACGAATACAGTTCTGGAACGGTCACCACCCACGAAATGAGTGAAAACGCCTGCCGGGAATTCGTGGCCCCGCAAGACGGCTTTAATCGCGGCATTTCCAGCATCTTTTCGCTCGATTTGGCCTCGTCTTCGTTTGATTACGAAGTTGATCACATCGTCGGAAACTACCCGCAAGTCTACGCCTCTACCGATGTTTTGGTGTTGGCGGAATCTGCCTTTGATTGGTGGTGGTTCTGGAACAATGATGGCATGGACGAAATGACCAACCTTCACACCTTTGACATCAGCGCCCCGGATGCGACCCTCTACACGGGTTCGGGCCGGGTGAACGGAACCGTTGTGAACCAATTTGCACTGTCTGAACACGAAGGCGTTCTGCGCGTGGCGACGACCACAGGCCAGTGGGGCCGATGGTGGATGGCCGACCCAGAACCGATGTCATCCCAACTGGTGACCATGGTTCGCTCCGTGGACATGGAGACTGACGAGCAAATTTTGGTCGAGGCCGGGCGGGTCGACGGCATCGCTCCCGGCGAGCGCATTTGGAGCGCACGCTTTGACGGTGACCGAGCCTACATTGTGACCTTTGAACAAATCGACCCGCTCTGGGTCATCGACGTGGCGGACCCGACCCAACCCGTGATTCTCGGCGAACTCAAGGTCCCCGGCGTGTCAACTTACATCCATCCGCTTTCCCGTGACCATCTGCTGACCATCGGCCTTGCGCCCGCTAACGAAGACGGTACCGGATTGGATTGGTCTGGAACCCAAATTTCCCTCTTTGATGTGTCCGACCCGACCCAGCCTGGACAGGATGCTGCCCTGCGCATCTCGCCCGTGAGCCGGGACCGAGCACACGAATGGTCGTGGTCATGGTCCGAAGCCACTTACGAATCCAAAGCCTTCCAATATTGGGGGCCAAAGAACATGCTCGCCATTCCGCTTTCGACGTACAGGAGCGTCGATTGGTATGAGGACGGCCGGTACTATTGGTCCTACCAGTACATCTCTAAACTCGTGTTGGTTGAAGTCAACGAAACCGCAGGAACCCTGGAGGTTTATGGCGAGGTCAATCATTCGTCCCTTTACGATAATCAAGACGGTGAAAACCGATGGTGGGACGATCGAAACATACGCCGTTCAATCTTCATGGGCGACTTCGTCTATGCGGTTTCTGCCGCTGGGATCACCGCCACCAACCTCACAACGATGACGGAAACCGCTCGTCTTACCATCGAGTATTCCTCGCCGTACAACGATTATATCCATGAAGAAGACGTTGCTGTTTCGGAATCGCGGGAGTCGGAAACGGAAGGGCAATCCTCGTCCTCGGACGGTGAGGACAGGTCAGAGACCGATGCTTGAGGTGTCCTCGTGGACCTCCTCTCGCCGGTGCTGACCGGATTTGGCCTCAGCCTAGGCCTTATTCTCGCCATCGGCCCCCAAAACGTCTTCGTTTTGCGACAAGGCTTGCAAAAATCCCATGTGTTTGTGGTTTGCCTCACTTGCTCCATTTGCGATGGGCTGTTCATCCTTGCTGGTGTGGCCGGCGTGGGAGCAGCCCTCCAGCAAGCTGCATGGATTGAACGCCCCATGGCTTTGGGTGCGGCTGCGTTTATCGGCGGTTACGGCGTGCTTCGTCTCTTCTCGGCTCGCAAACCCTCGGCCATGGTTCTCGACAACGAGGCTAGCCCCGACCTCGGAGCAACCATTCTCGCGGCTCTTGGGTTCACTTTCCTCAACCCGCATGTTTACCTCGACACGCTTCTGTTGTTGGGGGGGGCATCGACGACCTTCAACGACGCATCACTGGTGGCGTTTACCATCGGCGCCATCGCGGCCTCGTTCGTCTTTTTCTTTTCCCTTGGCTACGGTGCAAAACGGTGTTCTGTGTGGCTGACCAATCCCCAATCGTGGCAGCGCATCGACCTGTTCATCGGCGTGACGATGCTGCTCCTCGCAGCAGCCGTGGCTGTTCCGCACCTCTGATGCGACGTGACGAGGGGTGTCCGCAAGAGCATCACGCTCATGAGCGGGGGCCACCTGAGCGAATCATGCGCACCACCGTTGCAAAACGAATTGGGTTGGTGGGCTGCGGTCGTTGGGGCGCGAATCATTTCCGAACTCTCTGTTCATTGCGAGAGGAAGGGTTGGTTTCGTTTCTTGCGGTTTGCGATATCGATGAGGCCGCAACGGCCAAACTTGATGCCGACGCCGTGCACCAAGACATGGAGGAAATGTTGAGAATGGAGCACCTTGATGCCGTCGCCCTTGTCACACCACCCGATAGCCACCTTGCGCTGTTGGACCTCGCCCTTTCTGCTGGTTTACCGGTGTTGATCGAAAAACCGTTTAGCGACCGCCACGATGCTTCTGTCAAAGCGCTGACTTCACTGCCAGCAGATGCCGTTGTCGTCGTCGGCTATTTGCTGCGCCATCACCCTGGGGTTCAACGCCTCAAACGCTTGATTGACGAAGGTCGCTTTGGGGCGATTCAATCCCTTTGTTATGTCCGGGAAACCACCCGGAGGAAACCTGTTCAAGCCACGCCGCTGGAGACGCTTGCTGTTCACGGACTTGACCTCGTTCCATGGCTGCTCAACGAACCGCTGAATTCCTTGCAGACGCTTGCTTGCGAACTGGACGATACCAGCGCTCAGATTGAATTTGAATCGCCAAATGAAGGCACGCGCGGATGTGTTCAGGTGGCCTGGCAGCGTGGAAGTGAGGTTCGAACCGTGACCGTTGAGGGTTCATTGGGATCTGCTCTTCTCGATTTTGGAGCGAACACGTTATCGCTTCTCCACCATGACGGTTCGCAATCCCCTCCCGTAGAAACATATGACCGAGAGCCGTTGGAAGAGGAATGGCGGTTTTTCCTTTCCGTGGCCTGTGCGGGCCAAGGGGTTGTTTTTCCCGATGCAAATTCGTTGATTGATCAAGGGCGCTGGATGGACCGTCATCAAACCCTCTGAAGGCGCTGACAGCATGTTTCGCGTTGCGAGATTTCAAGAATCCCTTTCACTTCGGTTGCTTCATGGGCCTTGACATCACGACCGTACAGCGGATGTTTCTCGCCAGCCTCATCGCTGGTCTTGGCGTGTGGTACCTTCAGGGCACCGTGATGGACGGGATGTTGACATTCATAGCATTGTGCGCCCTTACCGCCCTCGTTTGGGGTCTTTCTGAGCGAGAGGCGACCTTTCAACACCTCAATCTGAAAGGGAACGGACCCTGGTCCATGTTGGCCGTTTTGGGGAGCATCGTCGCTTTTGCTCAAGTTTCTGTCGCCATTTGGTCGTTTCCAACCGTTGGGGCCTACATTCTTTCCTTGTGTTTCATCGGTTCGTTTTGGGTGACGGGTTACCTGATGCAACCCAACGGCGCTTGAGTTACCTCGTTCGTGGCGAAGTGTCAAAGGCCTGCGGGCATGACATGGGCTTCAATGGCGACCCATGGCGACCACCCAGAATTACCGGAGCATCTTGAAGCGTTGCTCGGCGATGACGTTCACACGGTGTTCCTCAAAGCGGATTGTCCGCCGAGGGTGAAGCGAGGCGACATCGGCGCCCTTAAGCTGGTAGAAGTTGATACCGATGATGAGGGTTGGGACACCCTCCGTTTGGAACGCTTGGAAGAAGACCTTGTCGACTTGGTTGAATCACACCGACATCGTAGCGACTGCTTCTTGGAAATCGACCGAAAGGGCTGCCGCGTGATTCAACTCGGCGACCTCCGGATCACGTCTGCTTGGCCACCGTTTTCCGATGCTCGCGAAATCACTGTGGTTCGCCCGGTTGCAAAATTGAGTTTGGGTGACTATGACCTCGATGAACGCTTGGTGGAACGGCTGCGAAATCATCATCGCGGGGTGTTCATCTGCGGGCGGCCAGGTTCCGGGAAAACCACTCTTGCGCAAGCCATTGCAGAATACCTGGACACCGATGTAGGTGCTTTGGTCAAAACGATGGAAGCGCCGCGCGATTTGCAGTTGGCCGACCGAATCACGCAATACGCTCCGCTTGAGGGCGATCTTGAGAAAACCGCCGAAATCATCTTCCTTGTTCGCCCCGACTTCGTGATTTTTGACGAGGTGCGCCGGGCTCGCGATTTCGAAATCTTTGCCGATGTTCGTCTTGCGGGCGTTGGGTTGCTGGGCGTGACTCACGCCAACTCTGCGCTTGAGGCCGTTCAACGCTTGATTGGAAAAGTTGAACTCGGTCTGGTCAGCCAAGTTCTTGACACCATTCTCCATGTTGAATCCGGACGCATTCAGCAGGTCCTCGAACTTCGGATGACTGTCAAACCTCCCACGGGCATGCAAGAGGAACTCGCCCGCCCGGTCATCGAAGTGGTGGAATTTCCAAGCGGAAAATTGACCCACGAGATGTTCGCTTTTGGTTCAGAAATTGCGGTGGTTCCCATCGAAGGTCGACAGCAAGGCGACTCGCCGGTCAAGGCGATGGCGAAGCAACGCATCGTCGAAACCGTCCGCCAGTGGGTTGGCGTTGAATGCCAGGTCAAATTTACCGGTGAATCATCTGCCGTCGTGTATGCGCCTTCAAACATGATTTCGACCTTGGTGGGCAAGGGTGGAGAAAACGTGAAGCAACTCCAAAACGAATTGGGAGGTATTCGCCTCAGCATTGAATCTTTTGAAGACATGCCAGAGGGCATGGACCAACCAAACCGCCACTGGTACGAAAAGACGCGACAGAACAACGGGTGGGAGCGCTCTCAGAAACGGGGAAAATCCGGGCGCAACAAGTCACGACGATGATTCGGGTGGAAAGCCACACTCGTTTGTAAATATAGGTATATCCTTTAACATTGGAATGGAAAGCAAGGAGGCTTGAGGCCACTTCATGTCCGAAGACCAACACCCCCCCCAATGGCGGGGCAAATCCCTTGATGAGATTCATTCTTGAGAATCGCTCATGGATGACCGCAGGCTCCATGTTGATGATCATCTACGCCGTTTGGGCCGTCATTGAGGTCTTTTCGAACACTTATTTCCACGGCCTCCAAGGGTTGACCCTCATCGAGACTGGAGAGGCGACCAACATGGACCCCGATGACCTGCAACGCAACAACAACAGTTTCATTATCGCTTCAGGTGCCGTTCTTGGTTCCTTGGGCCTCTACGCCCAATACCTCTATCGCGCAGCACCGTACGTCAACGCCTCCATGGCCGCTACGGCCGCCATAATTCTTGAGAAAGCCTCCGGGGAACGCATGGGCGAGGAAGACATTCTCGCCAAGGCTGAAGAAGCCGCCGTCGCAGCAGCCGCCGAAGTTGCCAAGGAAACCGCTGAAGAAGCCCTTGAGGAAGAAGCCGAAGAGGAAGCCCCTGCCGCGAAGAAGAGCACCAAGAGTTGACCTGAACCGCCCCTCGCTAGAGGGTTCAAAAACAAGCAACCCCCGGGTTGAACTATGGCTGGGCACAATGACGGTAGCGGTCGTGCCCCCGTCGCCATTGTTCGACCAACCACCAGCGTGACCAGCGGGGTTGCCGTCACGCAGAAATTGGTGACGGCGGCTGTTGCCTTCGGCGATCTCATGCAGGGGACGTTTGGCCCTCAAGGCTTGGACAAAATGCTCTACAAAACCAACGGCGAGACCGCCGTCACGAACGACGGAGCAAAAATTGTCGCCGAACTTCTGGTGAAACATCCTGCTGCAAAGGCCTTTGTTCAACTGGCCGAGTCACAAGAACAAGCCTGCGGTGACGGCGTCACCGGATGTTTGCTCTTCGCCAGTGAAGCCATGCGTGAAGCTGGGCGCTTGCTTGAGCGGGGCCTGCACCCCCTCGTGGTGGTGAACGGCTTTCAGGAAGCCCTCTCGATCACGCTGACGTGCATTGATGAGCGCTCCGAAACGTGTGAAGAAGACCCCTCGCGCTTGCTGGCCGTTGCACGGACGGCAATGAACGGGACCTCGGCCGATGCAGGGAGCGACGCTCTTGCCAACCTGGTGGTCGAGAGTCTTCGCCTTGTCCAGTCGGAGGAAGGTGTTGACCATGAAGACGTCCGTATGACCAAGCGTGGCCAGGGTAACCTGTCCGATACCCGCCTGATTCCGGGGTTGATGCTTGACACCGCCCTTCACCTGGATCGCCTTCCCCGATCTCTTGAAAACGGACGCGTCTTGGTGTTGACTTGCCCTCTCGACGAGGAAGCAACCGTTCGAGATGCCGATATCGAAGTTGAAAATGCAAAGCAGTGGCTTTCCTTCATGGAGGCGAAGGAGGGCCTGCTCAAAGCGAAAACAACGGCGGTTCTCCGCACGGGAGCAAATGCGATTTTCTGTGCTGGTACCATTGAACCGAGCATTTTCCATGACCTTACTGACGCTGGCTGCTTCGTTTTGGGAGGTTTGGAGCGCTCAGGCGTTGAGGACATCGCTAAAGCGACCGGTGCGGCCATGTGCGACCACCTTGATGATGCCCATGAAGCGCGACTTGGGGTCTTTGAGCGGTTGGAAATTGAAACCAGCGAAGGGCTGGACGGACGCCGAGAGCGCCTTTGCCTCCACGTGGGCCTCGATGCGGGGCTGGTGACCTTGGATGTTGGCGGTGGAGATGGAACCGCTGTCGAGGAAGTTATTCGGGGCTTGTACGATGCCCTTCGTTCCACATCGTTAGCGATGTCGAGCAACGCCGTTGTTCGTGGCGGGGGTTCTCTGCACATGGGTGCCTCCCTTCGCATCAAGGAGGCTGCAGAGCAACAAGCGGGTCGGGAGCGACTGGCTATGGAGGCGTTTGCACGGGCGCTTGAAACCGTACCTTCAACGCTTGCTCAAAACGCCGGTGTTGAGCGGCTTGACACGCTGCTGGCCCTACGAGCCGCCCACCGGGCAGGCTCGTGGAGTTCAGGCATTAACGAGCAAGGGCGGGTCGAAGAAATTCACACCACCTGGCTCCCCTCAGCGACCCTGCGCCACGCACTGGAGGCCGCCACCGAAACCGCTTGTGGTTTGCTTCGCGTTGACCAAGTGATCTCCGCCCGCGGAGATTGAATCCGAAGGCCATGCCTTCTTTGCGCTATGTTCAAGTGCATCGGACGGGGCAAATGCGATAACGGGTTTCCCGTTATGAGTGACGTTTCCTCGCCGCCGCCTAGAGCCCTGCTCAGTGTTTGGGACAAAACCGACATCGTCTCGTTTGCCAAAGGATTGGTGGAACTCGGCTTCGAATTGGTGTCCACGGGGGGCACAGCACGAACGCTTTCGGAGGCAGGTCTTCCGGTGATGTCCGTATCGGATGTCACCCAACACCCCGAAATTTTCGACGGCCGGGTGAAATCCCTTCACCCCGCCATTCACGGGCCCTTGCTTGCCCGTCTCCACCAAGAAAGCGATGAAGAGGAACTTGAACGCCTCGGATACGTTCCTCTTCGGGTGGTTGCATGCAACCTTTACCCGTTTGTTGAAGCCGCAGCGACCCAGCCCCCCCTCGACGACCCCGCTCTGCTTGAGATGGTCGATATCGGAGGGCCAACCATGGTTCGCGCCTCGGCGAAAAATCACCAACACGTGTTGATTGCAACCAACCCTGGTCGCTACGAAAGCATTCTCGCCGCCATTCGAGATGCTGGAAGCGTCGATAAGGTAAGTATGGATTTGCGCCAAACCCTTGCATTGGAAGCCTTTGAGCACACCGCCGCTTACGATGCTGCAATCGCCCAAGAACTCCATCGGCGCTATCGGGGTGACCCAGCCACCTTCGATGTCTTGGACGAGCAACGCTTGCGATTTCCAACCTCTGTGTTTTCAGTCAGCCATCAGCTCACCACGCTTCGCTATGGAGAAAACGCGCATCAGGCTGCGGCTCTGTACATCGACCAAGACACACCCAAGGATGGAACAACGCTGGTGACGGCCCCCGTCGAGGGTGAGAAAGCGATGTCCTACAACAATTACAGCGATGCTGACGCAACGTTACGCCTTTGCCGCTCGTTGTCCACCGATGAGTGGCCCAACACCCCGCATGCCTGCGTGATTGTGAAGCACAACAATCCCTGCGGAGCGGCCTTGGGCGCTACCCAGCGAGCGGCGTTCGAAATGGCGCTGGCCAGCGACCCAGAGTCTGCATTTGGCTCCATTATTTGCTTCAACGAAACGGTGGAATTGGAGACTGCAGAGGCAGTTGGCGACTTGTTCGTTGAAGTGATGATGGCGCCGGGTTACACGGCGGAGGCCAAAGAACGGTTGATGGCCAAAAAGAACCGCCGACTTCTGACCCTCCGTTCCCCAAACGGGCGACTTGCTCCACTTCAGCGAAGCGTGGTTCGAAAGCCGGTTGAGGGGGGTTTACTCGTCCAAACCGAAGAGCCTCCGGTGATCGATTGGACGAAAGCGAAAACCGTCACGGACGCACAACCCACTCCGGAGCAGTTGGACAGCATGAAATTCGCCGTTCGCGTTTGTGAGCAGGTCAAGTCCAACGCCATCGTCATGGTCCAAGGGACGGCCACGGTGGGCATCGGGCCAGGTCAAACCAGCAGGGTCGAAGCCGTTCGAATCGCCGCTCGGCGTGCGGGTGAGCGAGCAAAGAACTGCGTTCTTGCGTCTGATGCCTTCTTCCCTTTCAAAGACGGTTTGGAGCAAGCCGCTGAGTCCGGAGCCATCGCCATCGTTCAACCCGGTGGCTCGGTTCGAGACCAAGAAGTGATCGATGAAGCAAACGCGCGGGGCGTTTCAATGGTCTTTACCGGCCATCGACTGTTCCGCCATTGAGGTGAAAAAGTGGGCCATTTAGACGACGTCAATCAGACATATTTCGGGCATTTTCGAAGAGCATTGCACATGGCGTTCCGCTTCACCATCGCGATTCCGCTGTTGCTCATCCATGCCGTCTATCCAAACGTGTTCATGTCCGCTGCAAGCGATGTTGTGGATGTCTACAATCAATTGACAGAAGAGGACCCGTCCTAGACGGTTGAGGGTACGCGCCACCCCACCCACCAAACACCTGTGATGGCGACGATGGCGATCAACGTTTGACCGAATCCAGGGTCACCAAGTTTTGTGATGTACCATATGGATGTGAGCGAAACAAAGGAAATCAAGCCACAAATGATGATTTTCGAGTGCAGGGGGAGAGCTCTGCCTGACCGATAATAGGCGAGTAGGGAGGACCCAAACATCCGGTTGGTCAACAACCACAGGAACAAACGTTGGGACGAGCGACCGTAACAATATGCGGCGAGGACAAGCCACGATGTCGTGGGCAGGCCGGGGACAAAGACACCGATGCCTGCGAGAACGACGAATATGCTCCCAAACCCAATCCATAGGCTTCGAACAATGGGGTTTGCGCTTGGCTTGTGTTCAGCAAGGACCGCATGAATGACCTCGGAGTCTGAAAGCGTAGCGTAGGCTTCTGCGAGGCGTTGAGCCTCGGCCTTTCGCTGCACCGAAGTGGACACGGGTGTTTCCGACATGTCCTTCGGCTTGAGGGGGTGGGGCGGTGGCTAAAATCCTTGGTTTTGTTGGGAAAGGGTTGAATCGCACCGAATCATGGGAGGACCATGGCCCCTCCAACCCTTCTCTGTGGCCGTATTGCCTCTCCGGAGGCCCCGCTCCGTTGCGCCGTTCTGCTCTCCGGTTCGGGGAGTGGAATGGAGGCGTTGGTTCGAGCCCAGCGAACCAACGGCCTTCCTCATGTGACGACGGTGGTGATTTCAAATCGGGCCGATGCTTACGGCCTTGAACGAGCTCACCATTTGAACGTTCATTGTGTTGTGGTCGACCAAGTCGACGACGCTGGTCAACGGCTGTCACGGGAAGAACACGAACAACGTCTGCTCGCTGAACTGCAAGCCCACGAGATTGAATTCATCGTGCTCGCAGGTTACATGCGCCTGCTTTCTCCTGTGATGTTGGAGCAGTGGGGCGGACGCATCGTGAACATCCATCCGTCCTTGTTGCCGAATTTTCCTGGTGCTCATGCGCACCGGGATGTTCTTGCATCGAAAACGCAGTTGAGTGGATGCACCGTTCACATGGTTGATGAGGGCATGGATACGGGAACCGTTCTTGCGCAAGCCCCTGTCCCGGTTTTCCACGACGACACGGAGTCATCGCTGAGCGACCGCGTCAAAATCGAAGAACACCGCCTCTATCCCCGCGTTCTCTCGTGGATTGCAACGGGTCGTGTGACGCTCACGCCAAACGGCGTGCTTCTCGATGGTGCAAAACCTCCGCGGGTGTGTTGAAATTCGTGAAAGCCTCGGCATGAGGGCCGGGGTTCACGCTCGGGATTGCAGAGACGAGATCACCCACCGAGGAGGCATTCTCTGGCAAAAAAGCGTCCGCCGGTATCACGGCAAACAACGGCTGGCGCTGCCCCTTCTGGTCGAGAGGAACGGCTCCGTCGGTGGTGTGTTGGAGCAGAAACTCCACCGCCGCAACGTTGAGCAAAAATGCATCGCACGGGACCAGGAGCAACGGCCCCTCAAACCGTTCCCAAGCCCAATGCACCACCTGATGAAGCCCCTCTGCACCTTCGGGGTCTGCTACGGCTTCTTGTCCGAACAAGGAAACCCGTTCTTCACTTCCCGCAAGCACAACAATTCGCTCAATTCCGGCTCGTTCAAGGACCTCGCAAAGACGGTCAACACCACCAAACATGGTGGCTTTATCCTCTCCCATCCGCCGGCTTTTTCCACCAGCAAAAATAAGCGCCGTGACCGTCATACAAGGGCCTCAGTGCATGTTGTCGAGTTGGTCCAGAGCGGCTTCAAGCTCTTGGAGCAGGCTCCGAACACGGTTCAAAAGTGCCTTTCGTTCCCGGCTTGATCGCGCTTCGGGCAACCATTCAAGCAAGCGGCGGACATCCTTCGCATCACGGTCAACGGTCCAGCGTAGAACGTTTTCCAAGACGGGGTCTTCAGCCGGCAGGAGGCGTTCAGTCATGGCCCTGAGTTCCGGCCACCCTCCATCAATGCTCCGACCCGAGCAGGTGAGCCCGAATGCGTTCGAACATTTCACCGCCTTTTGGGGCTTGTGCAACCAAACGGTTCGCGGTTTCACCGTCCTTGCGAAGCGATAGGAACAACACGCAATATTGGTGCCAGTTGGGGCTTTGTTGGGCCGCGGCCTCCATCCAAGCGTTGTCAGGGACCGGCCGCCCACCTCTCACCAATTCCTCTGCCACTTCAAGAACCACCATCAACGGCTCGCGCCGCTGAAGAAGATGAATAAACGCCATCCACCCTTCTTGTCCGAGCACCTCATCCTCGAGGTTTGCAAGCAACATTCCTGCAACGGTGAGGTCTTCTTTTCCGTGACGCTTCCATAACGCAGGGATCAACCGGGCGAGGGTTCGTTTGTTCGGCGCATGGGTCAACAACCACGAGGTGATGAGGCGAAGGTCGGGCAAAGGTGTCCCGTGATGAAAGGAAAACACGTTGTGTTCTGAGGTCAAATCCGTGCGGGGTTTGTTCAGCAAGTCGCTCACGCAGGCTGCGTAGGCACGGTTGAGGAACTTCAACGCCCGGCGCTTTGAGGTTAACTGCCGAGGCGATTGTTCCTCCAGCCAGTCGTCCAGAAACGGGTTCACCTTGATTCACCATCGTTGGATTTCTTTCGGAAGTTATCGAACAAATCACCAACCAATCCAACAGAGTCTCTTAGGGTGCCCATCAGCGTATCGATGACCGCTTTGTCCTCGTACTTTTCCCTCACCATTTCGCGCAATTCATGCTCGATTTCAGCGTGCAAGTTGTCGTCGATGTCAAATTGTGACCGGAGATGGGCCAAAACCCGAAACTCGTCTTTGGAAAGCGATGCATTCACGATGGCGACTTCGAAAACCTTGGTGTAAATCGAACGCATGTTCTCGGCCGATATCGGCGCGCCAGCTTTGGTTTCCGTTCCGCTCTGAATGGCTTCGTAAACATAGGCGGGTTCCTCTGAGGAAAGACCAAGGCTGCTTGCAAGTTTGATGATCAACCGTTTTTCCTCACGGGTCAAGACGCCGTCCGCCAGCATCACCTCAACCGTGGAACGAAACACATCCAATGTCCCAAGTTCAGTCGATGGCACGAACCACCCACAGCCCCAGCCTTCTTGAAGAAACCGTTTCGCTAAAATCCGAGGGAAAGGCGAATTTTTTGCACAGGGTTCAAAAGGCAACGGTGGGTGGGAGGTCTGTTCACATTCACCTCATCCGCTTGTCGGGTGGTTGCATAGGATGGTGCTCTCCGAAGGAGGTCACGGCCCAGCAAAACGGTTGTGTG
>JAUREJ010000007.1:17322-23723 GCA_030827475.1 Candidatus Poseidonia sp. | reverse complement strand
AACTCCGACTTCTTGAAGAAACCGTTCCCTTACAAATCTCACAACACTCCCTGTTTTTCATCACAGGGTTCAAAAGGACAGGGCTTGTGGGAGGTTTGTTCACATTCACCTCACTCGCCCAGCGAGTGGATGCATCGGACGGCAGCCTCCTGTGCTGTCTATCCACCGCACCGTGTTGTGAACCACAAGGAGAGAATCCAATGGGACGAAAAAACACCCCCCCAATCCGCGGAAGCGGAAACAAAGGCAAGGCCATGAAATATGAAATTCGGGCTGATATCAAAGTAAACGGAACCGTCCAACGAAAGGACATCATCGGTGCCATCATGGGGCAAACCGAGGGGCTTCTTGGCGACGATCTCGAACTGCGCCAACTGCAGCGAACTGCTCGTGTCGGCCATGTCGATGTTGAAATGGAAACCAAGAACGGCAAGGTGCACGGCACCATCACCATTCCGAGCAGCATGGACAATGTAGAGACCGCCATCATCGCGAGTTCTCTTGAAACCATTGACCGCATCGGCCCCTGCGACGCCATCATCAAGGTCATGCAAATCAGCGATATTCGGGCAACGAAGCGCACTGCTGTTGTCGATCGTGCCAAGGAACTCCTTTTGACGATGGTAAATTCTGGTGAAGCGGCCTCCAAGACGGTCATCGAAGAAGTCCGCTCCGTCCTTACGGTCGGAACGGCCACCTCCTTCCACGGCTTGACCAGCGGTCCAAACGTTGAGTCATCCTCATCCTTGATCATCGTCGAGGGGCGAAACGATGTTCGGAACCTTCTCAACTGCGGTGTCAAGAACGCCATCAGTGCCGATGGTTCAGGAAACATCAAGCAGGAACTCATTGACCTTGCGAATGGAAAGGAAAGCGTTACGGTGGCCATTGATGGTGACCGTGGTGGCGAGATGCTTTTCATGCAGCTCTACGACATGATGAAGGTTGACCATGTGGCTCAAGCCCCGGTTGGTCAAGAATGGGAACTGCTTCCCCAAAAGACCGTCACGATGTGCCTCCAAAAGAAAATTGAAGCGGCCAAGTTCAAGCACCAAATGGACAAGAAAATTGCCGAGGACGACCAAAAGTACGGTGGCGATAAAGACTGGGACAAAGACATGGATGAAGAATATGAATCCGATGAGCCCGCACCCGCCGACATTCAGGAATTGTTTGACATGGTTGACGATATGGGTAAGAATAAGGCTTTGATTCGTTTTGCCGACGGAAGTTTCTCTGATGAAATCGGGCCTTCCAAATTGGAGCAAGCCATGAGCGAATCTGACGACGTCGAAGTGGTGATCCTGAACGGGCCTGTCACCGACAAAGTGCTTGATTACGTGACCAAATCCGCTGCGAGCGTGGTCATTGGAACGAAGGAAGGCAAGGGTTTCTCCGCCCCAGATGGCATTGATGTCTGGTTCGCTGAAATCCACCGTTGAAAGCCATCGGTGCGTTAATGGCCTCAACCGGCCGTCCATCGGCCATGGACACCAGCGAGTCTAACGACTGGCCCGACGTGGAGTACACCAACGAATCGAACTTGTCCGAATCGGCAGAAGGAGAACCTCCTTCTACGGCGGACCAAGAAGATCCGTCAGCAGTCGAATCAGTCGAATCAAGCGAATCCCACGATGAAAAGACAAAACCAGTCCCTTCGGTTGAGGGAGACGGGTTTGATGATGTCAAAACAGAACCGGAACCCTGGACGCTGCCCATCCGAGCCGCCCCCATCCTCTCGCTTCAAGGCGAAAACGTCGTCGAATTCCCGTTGAGCCAACATGTCAACGGGCTCTCATCAACTTCCGTTGTGGTCGATGAAAAGTTGATGCGCATCGTTGAGGCGCGATACGACCCGGACGGGGTTCGTCGTCTCAACGTCCGCATGGCCCTCGTCAAGGAGCACATTTCTGGATATTCTCACACCCACCTCGATGTTTTTGCGAAACTCCAACCGGCGTGGTGGTCGTCCATTGGCTTGGGCTTGTTGTTTGCCACTTCATGGTTGCAGGGCTGGCTTGTACTCGGGGGAGGGATGTTTGTCCTCGCCGGAATTGCCGGCCTCTTGATCATGCGCTTGGACCTCCACCGGATCTCGTTTTCGGACCACGGTGGGCGGCACGACTTCTTCCTCTCAGGATGGCGTCAGGACCCTTACCTCATTCACAACAGCACGGCATTGCTTGGCCCTGCATTTGTTGAGTTTTTACGAACCGGCGAGCTTGAAACCGTCCACATCGACAACGTCGTTGAAAGCATGGGTCGTCTTCAAGAACCCGCGCCGATGTTGAAGACGGCTCCGACGCCGAAGCCTTCAGCGACGCTACCGGAACCTGCCGTACGCTCAGCTCTCCCCCTTCCTAAAGCTGCGGCTTCGGACCCTTCCGAGCCTGCAGCCCCTGTCCTGTTGCCGTCGTCATCACACCCGCAGGGGCCACCGATTGGTCCGCCCGCACCGGTTGCGGAACCAACAACTCCTCAACCGATCCACGCTCCACTGCCTCCGGGGGCTTCGTTGCCACCACCACCTCAACCAACCCCCGCTCCTCCGCCACCGGTGGCTTCACTGCCACCGCCACCCGCACTTCCGCCGGCACCGCTCCCCCCCCCATCACCGTCCGGGCGTCCGGTCGATGAGGATGCATTGTGGGACGAACTTTCCTGATCAGGCTTGCACGCCGCCTGCAGAGGGGAGGAAAACCACGCTTCTCAAGCGCAGGACCTCATTGGTTAATTCACCTAAATCGTTTGAAAGCGGCCACGTATCGTGTTCCAATGGGACGTGCTTTCCGAGCCCAGGTATTCGCTCAAGCGCCCGTCCAAGTTCTGCAGCGTCGGTGAGGAAGTCGCCTCTTGCGCCAGAATGCCGCGCCTCGAGGCGCCGCCGTATCCAGCGCTTGAGGGGTGCGATCATCTCGGTGAGGTTGTTCAGCAATGCTGCTCGCTGGTCGTCTCCATCGTCGTTTTCAGGAAGAAGGCGGAGTGCGAGTCGGAGCAAACGGGCGACGCGTACATCTCTGGGCTCAACATTCACGTGTTGAGCCAACCCTCTTCGGACAGCCGGGAGAGCGTCCATCCCTGTCGTGTTCACCTCGTCAGCCAAACCGTTCAAGTTCAGCGTGGCGAGGAATTGAGCGAGTTGGTTTAGCGCTTCTTTCGTGCCCTCTGTTTCGCCTTTGGGAGTCTCAACATCATCCGCGTTCTGCGATTGAGGAGCCTCGACCAAAACCACGGCTTCTGGGGGGCGCTCGCCGTGTTCCGTCTCGTGATGCGAGGTGACCTCGTCTTCCGAGGGGTTGGTCGGCGGTCCTGAATCCAAAATCGCCTCATCGGCGTGACCAACCGGTGTGGATTCAACCGAGCGGAGCAGTTCAACTTCAGGCTTGGTTTCCAGCACTACGTCCGCTTGGCCCAGCGGCTCATCGAGCAGAGGAGAGACCTCGTCGCCCATCGCTTCAAGCATGGCTTCGTGCGCATCATCAAGCGAGGACATCGGCTGGAGAACCGGACGTGGGCCATCACTGACCGGGAGGAGCGTTGGGTGGGGTTGAGTGGGTTGCCATGCCGTGAAGACAAAGCCGGCATCCTCCACCGGTCGTTGAGCGAGGTGAGCCGCCCAAGCAGGGACGCGTTTGGTCATCTCTTGGAGTTGCTCCGGCTGTTTCAACATCAGTTCAGCTTCGGCAGCCAAGCCGACATCGTTTGCCCAAGGCAGGCGCATGAGGCGCCGTCGAAGCACGTCATGGTTGACGATGTACGGGCGCGCTTGACTCAAGGACCGTGCAACTTCTTTCGGGGCTTCGGAAACGAGCTCCATCCAATGTCCAACCAACCAACCGCGTTGATTCAGTTGGTTGAGCTCTTCCTTGAGGGCGTTGATCATGGATGGCGAGAGACCGAGTTCAGTGGCTTGGGCCCCGCGGGGATGTTGTCGTTGGAGTGAGGAGACATAACGCTCAAATTCCAACAAATTCATCCGGTCGGTGTTTCGTTCTTCATCGATGCCCCCCGTTCTGCGGACAGCGGCCAATTCGTCTTCGAGCATGGTGCGGTGTCGGTGTTGCCGTCGCTCGAACTGTTCAGCAACCCCCTCGATTTCATCAAGCACCTCTGCATGGAGTTCTTCGCTTGCAAGGAGTTGGGCCCGGACATCGATGTCATCTTGACCGGAGAAAGAAACATCGATTTCACCCAATCGGCGAAGGAGGGCAGCCCTCCGTTCCCACATGTTTCGAGTTGTCGTCAACCGCTCGAGGGCGTTGAGCGGGTCTTCGAACACCAAGCGCCGCCACCCTTCAACATCAAGACCTGCGTTTTCGTAACCTTGGAGCACATCGAGAGCATCAAGTTCAACTTTTTTCCAAAGGTTGTCCAAACTCTCGACGGCTTCCTGCAGCGCCTCGGTCTTGTCCAGATGGCCGACGAGGTTCTCCGATGCTGCCGTGCGAGATGGCCAGAACTTGGCAAAGCGCTGCCACCGTTCAACCGTCTCCAAATGCTGCTTAACAGAGGCTTCAACCATGTCGTGGTTGGTTTCCCATTCCAGCAAATCTCCCGGTCGTAATTCACCTTCGTGCGGGAAGATAATGCCCTCGCTTCGCCATGCTGATATGCGCTGCGAAAGCGTCTTTCGCCGTTCTTCGAAGGTTTGGGCGAGCGCTCCGACCTCATCTCTCAAATCTTCGAGGTCGTTTCGATGGGCCGGGCGCAAGATGCTCGTGCACCGTTTGGTGAAATCAAGGGCAAGTTCTGCGTCGAACGGCTCGATCAGTTGAACGATGGAGCGTCGAAGTCGCTCACGTTCATCGTGGAAGGCCTGCCACTCTTCCAGTGCCCCCAAGGCATCGAGCAATGCGAGCGAGGTAAGGTCGCCCACATCCAATCCACGGTGACGCAAATCGGCTATACCTTGGTCAATGACGACTCGTTGTCTTCGCTCGTCTTCCTCCACGGTTTCGAGGTGGCGAAACGTTTCGTCGTACCGATGAGGTTCGGAAAAAAGCCGGTGGAAAGGCTCAACAGCCGGGCCGCTCGAGGCATCCAGGGCCGCCAGGCGGTCAAACAGGAGATTCCAAGTCTCGCCAAATCCCTCCTCGTACCAGGCCGAACGAACCCGGTTGAGGGGTGGCTCCCACGATGCAATGCTTCGCATCGTCCGTTCAAACATCTGGTGGATGTCCTCGATTTCGAACGGGTCGCTCAGCAAATCGCGAAAAGCCTCCAGCGGTTCGAGATTGAGTGAACTCGCTTCCGTAAGGCTCACGATGCGTTCTTCGATTTCAGTGGCCGTCTCTCGTCGGTCTTCAAGCCAGTCCAAACGAGCCATTGCACCTTCGGGATGTTCGTTCACAAAACATTCCATCGGCTCGCGTGGAAATCCAAAACGCTCGAGTGCGCCGAGGCGGTGGGCCACCTCGCGTTCAAGTTCGTTCGGTTCACTCATCCGCTCTCGCCACACGACGGGAAACGGGGGACTTTCAATATGAGCGGTCGAGGTGAGCTTTGGCGACGATTCTTTGACGAACGAACGTCAACGGCATCATCAAGGTGGTGTTGAAACCGAGGTTTTTACCCCGATTTCTTCCGCAGACCATAAAGGCACGATGGCGCGGTGAGATGCAATGAGTTTGCTCGTCATCGGTCTTGGCTTGTTCTCCACGGGTGCAGCCGCAGCCACAGGTTACTGGATGCTCACGGTGAATCGGCGCATGATTCGCCTCCTCGACATGCAAACCTTGCTTCGGGAGTCGCAAGCCACGCACTTCCAACAGGTCAACACGGCGAACGAGGAACTTGCTTTTGACCTCCACACGCTGCAATCCACCTTGGATGCCTTGCGCGCAGTCCACCCGGATATCGACGCTTCGCTCTCCGTACATCAATTCCTTCTTTCCCACGAAGGTGAGGATGCGACCATCGTCAACATGGATGAGGCTTGCAAGGTGCTTCGTTCTGTGGTCCAACATCAAGCCATTGAAGACCAGGGGGAGTCATCGCTTTCAGTGACGCATGCTGCACTGCTTCGGCGAATGCTCGCTGTCTTCGACAGGCACAACATCACCGTGGAAACCTTGCGTTTGGACGGCGACACCGCCCATCGTTTGGGGCTTGCCGCCGTTCAATTGCACCAATACGACTGGGCTGATCCCGCCTTGGGCGTGGCCTATCAGCGTTCACCCGGACATCTCTCTGTGCTCGAAGGTTTGGAACACATCGCCCGACTTCGTGGCGACGATGATCTCTATCGCCACTGGTTGGAGGCGCGCATGAAACTCACACCGGACGACCCGACCCTGCTCCGTGCACACGCCCATCTGTTGGCTTCACAAGGTGACGACGGCGCTGAGCGAGCTGTTCGCCGCCTCGAGGCTTTGGGTGTTGACACGGCTGCGGACCGCTCG
>JAUREJ010000007.1:0-16387 GCA_030827475.1 Candidatus Poseidonia sp. | reverse complement strand
TGCTCACATTCGTGCTCGCCTGAACCGAAGTTCCGTCAATCTCGGTTTGAACGACGCTCACGCTGCGCTTGACGACGCCGAACATCTGCTTGACCTCGCCCCACAACTCGCTGTCGCACGTGTGCGGAAGGGCGATGCTCACATGCATCTTGGAGAATGGAATCTCGCTTCCAAGGCCTTCAAACAGGTGCTTGAGAACGCTCCCCACCACACCCATGCGCTCACCCAACTGGCTGCATGTTACATGAGCATGGACCGTCCTGAGCGGGCGGAAGCCCCGCTCAACGAAGCCCTGCGTCAATCGCCGAATCACGCAGCGGCATGGTATCAACGCGGTCTGTATTACCTTCATTTCAACATGATTGAAAACGCCCTTTCGGATTTTGAAACTGCAGCAAGATGTGACCCGCACCACTTGGATGCTCGCCTTCGCATTGCCGCCCACCATCACGGCTTAGACCAACACGAGGAGGCGGAAACAGCGTGGAAGGCCGTTCTCTCCATTGAACCCGACCATCATCTTGCCAAGACTCGACTCGCAGAATGCGAGAAAAACTTGATGTCAAATGCATGAGGGCTCTGAATCATAGAGGGCCGTTACTTGGAAACTGTCGAAGAACTCAATTTGACCGAGATCCTAACAGCACTCCAGGATTTCATGACGCAAGACGGGGCCATCTCGACCGAGCAACGAAGCTTCTACCAGGCTTTTCGCCAGCACCTGAACACCCACGAGGGCGTTTTCAGACTCGAAGAAGAAGCACGTTTGCGTGCCGAGGAAGAAGCACGCCAAGCCGAAGAGGCCGAGCGTCTCCGTCTTGAAGAAGCCGAGCGTCAACGCCAAGCCGAAGAAGCACGCCTGGCGGAAGAAGCAACTTTACAAGCAGAACTTGAGGCAGAAGCGGCAGCAAAACAAGCCTACTGGGAGGCTCAAGAAAACCTTCCAGGCGATGAGGCGAAAGTCGTTCCCGACCTTCCAACAAACGCGGAAACCATGGTCGCCGAGGACGCTCCCCCCATCGATTCTTCCAAAGATCATCGGCGGTGCTGTCGTGGTCGTGGTGTTGGTAGCCCTTGGGACAATGCTGCTTTGAAGCAAAGCAAGTCATTTTGAGTTGGGACCACTTGGGTATGACATGGCTCTTGACATCGCCTCTCCCGCACCTGACTTTACCCTGCCCAACGCAAACCTTGCACGGGGTGAAGCAACGTTGTCGTTTGACGATATCAAAGGGGCCGCAGGCACCGTTATCGTGTTTGAATGCAACCACTGCCCCTACGTCGTGGCAAGCATTGACCGTATGAACGCCATGGCGGAACACTGCGCTTCGCTCGGTATCGGCTTCGTTGGTATCAATTCAAACGACCCCGTCGTGTATGAAAACGACTCCTTCGAACACATGGTCAAGCGGGCGGAGAAAGGCATGCCCTACCCCTATCTTCACGACGCAACGCAGGAAATTGCCCGTGCTTACGGCGCAAAACGGACGCCTGAATTTTTCCTCTTTAACGCCAACCACCAACTTGTCTACCAAGGTCGAATGGACGACAGCCCCCGGCATCCCGGTGAGGTCACGGTCAAGGATTTGGAAATCGCGATTGAGGCCATGCTTGCAGGAAGCGAGCCCGAGGTTGCTTATACCGAATCCATCGGCTGTTCTGTCAAATGGAAGGTGTGATCCATGACCGGTTGTCGGCGCCAATGCGACTGGGACGATGACATGGTCTGCCGGTCCTGCGGCATTGACTATTCGCCGCCAAAAACCGAAGAAGAGTGACGGTCAGTATTGTTCAAGCACCAGTTCCGTGGTTGTGCTTGCGATGTCGTTGGGTGCAGCCAACCACATTTTGTCAAGCAATGCTCGCAACGCCATGGTGTCGTCGACGTGGACCAAGGCAACCAAATCGGTTTCCCCCGACACTTCGTAGACGATTTCAATCCCGTCCCATCCGGTCACTTCGGCTGCGAACGAACCGATCTCTGAACCGGGGGCGACTTTGATACGGACAAGAGCGGTTAAGCCGACACCGCCTTCTCGAATCGTGTAGCCCCGGATGGTCCCGTTTTCTTCCATACTCCGGATGTGTGTGCGCACGGTCCGCTCGCTGGCGCCGACTTCGGACGCGAGGTCAACATAGGACATGCGTCCGTTTTTTCGAAGTTTGGCAAGGATGGCTCGGTCGATTTCGGCGATGCGGGGCATGGAAAGTGCTTTATCGTGTGCTATATCAAACCTTTCTCGTCCCTATTCATGCATAATGTGGAAGAAAAGAGTAAAATTTACAAAAAAGCATCCCGAAACAGGAAAAAACAAATCAATCAGACTTAGAAAACACCCCGTGGGGTTCAAAAAGAAGCCACGCGGTCCTCACCCTATGCCCGAACAAGAAGTCAGCGGCGATGCTGGTTTGCACGGTTTCCTGGATGCGCTCAACGCTTGTGACCTTCTTCCAAGGCAACAAGAGTGGTTCAATGTCGATGTCGCCGCAATGTTTGCATCAACGCCCATTCACTTCCACGAACTGGACCGAGACACCGGAAAATCCCTTCTTTTCCTCAAGGACTCGCTGACGCTCTTGTGTCCTCAAGAGCATGTTCTCCACCATTTCCCCCGCCACCTTATCCATTGTTTCGTTGATGACCGACGCCATCATGTCCTGATGGACGATGACCCGGTCTTCCGGGCAGAACTTTTTTCCATCTCCCCCCTCGAAGAACAACTGTGTTGGGTGGCTCAATCCGCCAACGAGCATGATGTTCCCGCCCTTCAATCCAAAATTGCCACCTGGCTTGCTTGGCTCAATCGTTCTTGAAACGGCCCGTTTGATTCAAGTCCCCGGCAGGCTTGGCCGGAACGAGGACGTCAAATGTCAGGTCACATCTCGGGTTTGGACGCACGCATGGTCCTGGACAGTCGCGGTCAACCAACGGTTGAGGTGGATTGCTTTGTTGACGGCATCTTGCTCGGGCGTACAATCGTCCCGTCCGGGGCCTCAACCGGTGCTTATGAAGCGTTGGAACTCCGGGATGGCGACCAGACCTGCTACGGTGGCAAGGGTGTTTCTCAAGCGGTAAACAACGTCAAAGAACAGCTCGCTGAGGCCTTGGTGGGCCTACCCGTTGACGAACAACGGATGATCGATGAGGTCATGCTGGAGCTTGACGGTACGCCCAACAAATCAAACCTCGGCGCCAACGCCATGCTCGGTGCTTCGATGGCCTGCCTCCATGCAGGGGCCGCCGTCCATGAATTGCCCTTGTGGAAATACATCGGGGGGGTTGCTGGTGGCTTGATGCCCGTACCCATGTTGAACATTCTGAACGGCGGCGCCCATGCAGCCTCCAACGTCGATGTTCAGGAATTCATGGTGATGCCGCATGGATTTGATACGTTTGAGGAAGGCCTTCGTGCGGGTGTTGAGACCTACTATGCTTTGAAGAATGAACTGAAGAACGATGGGTTGTTGGGTGGAATCGGGGATGAGGGCGGCTTTGCACCCAACCTTCCAACCAACGAGGACGGCCTGAAGTACATGGTCCGCGCCATTGAGGGTGCGGGATACTCAACCGAAGAGATTGGCATCGCGCTTGATGTTGCTTCCACCGAATTCCATAACGGTGAACATTACCAAATGGAAGGTAAGACGTTGACTTCTGACGATTTGGTTGAGATGTACGGTGGTTGGCTCGACGCCTACCCAATACTCTCCATTGAAGACGGTTTTAGCGAAGATGACTGGCGAGGCTGGTCTGCTTTTACCAAAGCATACGGTCACCGCGTGCAAACCGTTGGTGACGACTTGTTTGTGACCCAATCTGAGCGACTTGCGCAGGGCATTGAACTGGGAGCGGCCAACGCCATGTTGGTCAAGTTGAATCAGGTCGGCACGGTTTCTGAAACATTGGAGGCCATGGACCTCGCTTCTTCTCACGGCATGAAAAACGTCGTCTCACACCGCAGTGGTGAGTCTGAGGACGTCACCATCGCGGATTTCGCCGTGGGCACGCGGGCAGGGCAAATCAAGACCGGTGCACCCGCGCGCTCCGATCGGGTTGCGAAGTACAACCAACTCCTTCGAATTGCAGAGGATGTTCGAGACTACCGTTCTCCTTTCGCTTAAGGAAAAAACCGCGCCTTAAATACGGCCCGAGAAGCCTCAAGTCCATGAAAGTACGAATCTTGTTTGTTCTCGCCTGCCTAATGATTGCCGCCGCCTCCGCTGGAGTCTCGGCTGAAGACCACGAAACGGAAGACATCCCGGCTACGGCCGCTTCAACAGGGTCTCACGACTCCCTCGTTGCGGCCTTGGTCCACGCCGGGCTGGTTGAGGCGCTCCAAGCCGACGGGCCGTTCACGGTCTTTGCACCCACCGACGCCGCTTTCACGGCGGCCGGTATTGACCTCGCCGATTTTGACAATGACGAAGCCAACGCCACCCTGAGCGATATCCTCCTCTACCACGTCACCGAGGGTGCCGTTGAGGCCGCCAGCGTAACCGACGGCCTCACGGTCACGATGCTCAACGGCGACAACGCGACCTTCACGGTCACCAACAACACCGTGAAGATCGGCGACGCTACCGTGACGACCGCCGACGTCACGGCGAGCAACGGCATTATCCACGTCATCGACACGGTGTTGATGCCTCCCGCTGATGAACCCGCCACCCCTCAGGGGCCGCCCGGGGAAATTTGCTACAACATCGAAACCCACACCATCGTGGTCGGTGCAGACCAAGCCGCTTGCGAGGCCTATATGTATGTGGTTGATTACGAAATCAACGGTCAAAACCTCACGGGGTGCTACAACACCGTCACCCATGCCTTCGCCAACACCTCACAAGCCGTTTGTGAGGGCTACATGTGGGTGCCTCCCGTCAATCTCGCCATGACGGCCGCCGCGACGACGGTTCACACCGCTCTGGTCGCCGCACTACAAACGGCCGATTTGGTGGACACCCTTAGCGGAAACGAGACCTTCACGGTCTTTGCGCCATCAGATGAGGCCTTCGCTGCTGCTGGAATCGACCTCGACACCTTTGACACCGCCGAGGAGATCTCAGCGCTCGCTGATATCTTGCTCTACCACGTCGTTGCAGGGGAGACCCTGTCAACCGACCTCGTTGAAGGGACGACCACCGTCACGGCTGCCAACGGCGACGCCTTGGACATCGTGGTTGATGCAGCTGGGGTCACCGTTGGTGGGGCAAGCGTCACCATCGCTGACGTGCCTGCATCCAACGGCGTCATTCATGTGATCGATGCTGTTCTCTTGCCTCCGGTCGAGGAAGCCCCCGGGCCCTTCGACGGCGTTGATTGCGCCGTTACGATTTCCGCCACCGAAACGGGCTATGCCTACACTGTTCCTTCCGTAACCATCGATGTGGGTCAAACCGTTTGTTGGTCCTGGGAAGACGCTGCTATGCCGCACAATGTTCGGCAAGTTGACGGCCCCGCATCCTCCACCTACGTTGAGAACGGCGTGTACTCGGGCGCTGCGGCTTCAACGGTTGCCTTCCATCACACCTTCACCGAAGACGTGAGCTTCTACTATGCTTGCGAACCCCACATCGGCTTGAACATGTTCGGCGAAATCATCGTCGGTGAAGGCAGCCCTGCGCCTGCAGCTGAAGAGAGCAACTCGGACGACGCAGAAGACACACCCGGCTTCCTCATGACGGCCGGCTTGGTGGCGCTTCTCGGTGCCGCTATGGTGGCCGGTCGCCGAAACCGAACCGCTTGAGTTCAGGCGTGGTCGAATGTGGAAGCGTGCAGCGGCAACGCTGGCCGTAGGTCTGTTCATCGGCGGACTGGTTTGGTGGTCGATGGTTCAGGGGTACACGAGCGAACTCGGTACGGACAATGTGGTCGAGATTCTCATCGAGGATTCGTCCACCGAGGGCTTCGATGACGTGTTGGCTACAACATCGTTTCAAGGCGACGCAGCAGAACCCCTTCTCTGGTCTTCAGTTGAATTGGCACTCGTGGTGAACGGGGCCTCTTATGCGTGCGGTTTTGGTCAGCAGTCCCTCCCTTCTGCAACCGATGCACTGGTTCGGCCAAAACTCGGAGCGGACGGGCAGACCTTCACCACGACGGTTGACGCTACCAACGAAGAAGCGTTCACGTTCCTGTCGCTACCAAATCAACGAGAAGGCAACGATTCTGACCATTCCCTTCGTTTTTCCTCAACGGATGTTTTTGTTGGTGACGGACATGCTTGGGCCTATCTTGAGGATGTCCCGTTCAACGACATCAATTCTCATGAAAACATCACCTTTTCATCGAACACCGAAGAACGCCTCGAGTGGTACACTTACGATCTAAGCGTTCATCGCGTCACGCCCTTATCCGGGGTGTTTGTCATCAAAATTGACGGCGCCTACTACAAGGTCAAGTTTCTCAGTTACTACAACGATGACGATGAACGTCGTTATCCGACCATGCTCATCGCATCGTTGAACGGAAGTGAATTCCCTGCGCTTCAGGACCCTGAACTTGTTTCGCCCGCACCTTGCCTCCTTCGTGCAGGAGATGGCGACCTTACGCACTGGAACGCGACGGAAGTGGTTGAACTTCGGGAACAAAACGTCAACATCAGGAGCAATGATGAGGCCTTGACTTTGGTCATGACTTACGAGGGCGTCGAAGTCCGAATCGTTGAAATCACCTCCACCTCGCCGGAGGGTTAGATGCGTCGGCACGTGTTTCCAGGGGTGATGTTGCTCATCATCCTGCTTTTCACGCGTCAATTGTACCCGTACGTCTCGGGAAGCGAGCCCACACTGGTGGACGGCTATGCCGTGAAGGAGGTCGCCAGCGGACTTGGTGGTCCGACATGTTTGGTTTGGTCCGATGAAACCACCCTGTTGGTCTGCGATCGCGACGGCGGACAAATCCTCCTGTTGGATATTTCAACCGGCGAACGCACTTCGGTTCTCAGCGGTTTGGACCGACCGCATGGTCTCGCTTTGGACGGTCAAACGGCCTATGTTTCCGAAGCGGGAGTGTTGAGTTCCTATACTACTGCAGAGGATGGAGAGTTCACCAATCGTACCATACTCGTCGAGGGCATCCCTTCCAAGAATCACCAAACCAATGCCGTGACCCTCATGCCCAACGGCACCTTGCTCTGGCACAGCGGCTCGACGTGCAACATATGTGACGAAAACGACCCCCGCAACGCTGCACTGCTTTGGGTCAACGCAAGTACGGGTGAACATGGCGTGCTCGCCAGCGGCGTTCGCAATTCCTTTGACGGTGTTTGGGTCGGCGGCCACGGGTACTTTTTCACCGATAACGGGCGTGATTGGGAGGGCGATCACCCTCCAGAGGAATTGAACCATTTGAAACCGGGAGCATTCTACGGCTGGCCCGACGATGACCCCGAACATCCGGTACCAGAAGGGAGCGAGGCGCCCATCGGCATGTGGACCCCTCACACTTCCATGAACGGCATTGACCTGCGTCCGCCAACTTCCGCCCTTCCCGGGTTGGACCCTTCAGAAGGCTTCACCCTCTACGCTACGGTTTACGGCTCCTGGAACACCTTGCTGCCTCAAGGGCATGAAATTCTTCGCATCGATGTCCATCCAGGCGACCAAGCCGGAATGTACACGACCGAAATAACCCGCTTTGCATGGGATGCTGGAACACCGTTGCCGTTGGTCTTCCATCCCGACGGGACCTTGTACTACGCGACGTTTGGAAAGAGCGGTTCGCTGTATTCCATCACGGCGGTGTAACGGCAGATTAAGCCAACCGAAGGGCCAGTTGTTCCAGCGACTCTTCAGACCGTTGCAGGCTACGAATGTAGCGGGGAACGGTGTGCTCGGAGGACTCGAGGTCCTGAAGGTCGCCGCACCACTCGAGCGCAGCAACAGGAGGCTGCCGGTCATCTTCCGTTGATTCAACGGACCAAACCGAACACCCACTCCCGTCTTCATCGGCGGTTTGCAAATACCACGGGCTCTGTTTCGTGGGAACCTCGGCCGTGAGGTGGTGGCGGAGGATGAAGCGCACGATGCAATCGTCAACGATGTGCAAGATGCCTGCGTGGTTGAGCATCTCAAGCACTTCTTCGTTTTCAGAGCCGGGCTGGAACCAAAGAAGAGGCATTTGGCTTGCCTCGTATCGCAGGACGATCTCCCGTACGGCCACCTTGGCGCGTTCGGGGGCGAGGAAAAACACCAGGATTTCCGGCACCGGGCTCGTTTCCAATGCCGGTCGAACGGGCCATCCCAGAATGCTCCCCCCTGCATCTGCGGGGTGGACGGGCACCAACCTCCATCCCCGCCCGTCGAGGTCGTGAATAGCTTGGTGAGCAGGGCGGTCAGCCTTCATGCCAGCCCCCAAAATGTGGATACTCTTCGCCTTTCGAACCGTCTCCAAAACGGCGGGGTGAGCGTCCCGAAGCATGCTCGCAATTGAGGGGCTCACCTTTTGAACCGGTGTTCACCCTCGGTGAACAGGAGTATAAAAACAACGTGAAATGTTATCAATCCATGAGCAAATCCTTTCTTCTGATCGGGGGAAGCAGCGACATTGCCCGCCACCTTGCTTCGTTGCTCCTTGCCGATGGGCACCGTGTCACGATGCTTGCGAGAGACAGAGAGCGGTGCGCCGAACTGGAATCGCAAGGCGCCGTTGTTGTTCAGGGCGATGCACTTGACGAAGAAGCCGTTCAGGACGCCATCAACCAAGCATCCAATCATGAGGCAGGTCTTGCCGGTCTTGCGCACTTGGTCGGGTCGATTGCGTTACGTCCTCCGCATGCGACTAAATTGGAGGATTTTGAAGCGGTTCTTCGAACCAACCTCACCTCGGCCTTTCTCAGTTTGAAATTGGGCGGCAAAGCCATGTTGAAAGCCGGCACCGGCCGCTTGGTCTTCACCTCGAGCGTCGCTGGAAGTTATGGCCTTACGAACCACGAAGCCATCGCCGCGGCCAAAGGAGGATTGGAAGCCATGGTTCGTGCCGCAGCGTCAACCTACGCCCAACGCGGCCTGCGCGTGAACGCCGTCGCGCCGGGCTTGACAGAAACGCGGCTCGGAGCCTCCATTTTGCGGTCTGACGCCCTTCGGGAGGCCTCGGTGGGTATGATTCCTCTCAAGCGAATCAACGAACCTGAAGAGATTGCGAGCAGCATGCACTGGCTGCTCACGCAAGCTCCGGACAACTTGACCGGACATGTTCTTCCTTTGGACGGTGGCATGTCTGCGCTTCGGGGATGAAAGCATGAAAGTGGCAGTCGTTGGTGCAGGGCTGGCAGGGTTGGCTGTTGCTCTCGGGTGCCAAGAGGCGGGGCATTCCGTTTCACTCTTTGAGGCCAGTGAACGGGTCGGTGGTCGAATGGCGACGACCGAAGTCAACGGCCATCCGCTTGACGTTGGATTCCATGTCCTTCACACGGCTTATTCAACCGTTCAGCGTTGGATAAATATCGGCGAACTCGATGCAAAGCCCATGGATAACTGCACCGTCACGCTCAATCCCAAAACCGGGAGGCGAAGGTTGCTGGGCGACGCCCTCCGGTCGCCCAAGTATTTGCTTCCAACCCTGCGGTCCGTTGGGGTTGGTGACGGACTTCGCTTTCTGAAGTGGCGTTTGGGAACCACCCCAAAAGATCTGGAACGCCCGCTCGATCACCCGTCTCCCACCATCTCAGAAGGCTTGCAACAACGCCGCTTCGCCTCGTCAACCCAACGCGTCCTGACGTCTTTGTTCGCCGGCATCACGTTGGACCCCTCCCTTTCCGAGCGCCAGTCTTTTGCCGATTTCACTTGGGGGGCGATGTCCCACGGCAAGATGGTCGTCCCGAAAGCCGGCATCGGGGCCGTGCCCCAACAACTCGCTCAACGCTTATCCTCAACCAACCTTCACCTGAATTCCCCCGTTACCAAGATTGGAGCGAAAAGCGTGACGGTTGGTGGGGTTGAACATGCGTTCGACCGCGTGGTTCTCGCCGTCCCTCAACACCACGCTGCAGAATTGCTTCCAGCGATTGGCGTTGATCATGCCATCACAGAGCGTCGAACAACCACCTTGGTTTTCGAAGCCGACCGCCCCCCGTTCAAACAAGCCCGGTTGTTGCTGAACGAATCATGGGGCGAGGAAGGAAACGATGTCCTTCATGTTCATCTGCCGACCAACCTCCATCCGCATCCATCCGGCAAGCATTGGGTCGTCGCAACCTTGGTTGGTCCAACTGCTGACCGACCGAGTGTTGACGCCGTTCAAAATGAATTGAAAACTTGGTTTGGTCATGAGGCCAGCACCTGGTCGTACCTCACCACCACCACGGTTCGTCACGCACTGCCCCATATGAATCCAGACCATCACCATCGTGCACTCCCTGAAATTGAAATCGACGGTGTCGTTGTCGTTGGTGACCATCGCACCCATCCATCGGTCCAAGGCGCACTGGCGAGTGCTGAACGCGCCCTTGAACACATGGGAATTTTGTTGCAAGAGAGGATGATTTGAATGACATGGGAAAACGCACTGAAATCTTCTCGATTGAAACCTGGAAAAAAGAAAATGGTGACGGTGAAAGGTCGCCTCGTCATGGTGGCTCGCGTCGGAAAAGACGTCGTTGCTACCGAGGCCTTGTGCCGTCACATGCGCTGGCCGCTTGCTTACGGTGGAAAGATCAAGGACGGTTGCATCCGTTGCCCACTGCATCAAACCACCCATAACCTCGAAGACGGTTCGCTGGTGGAGTGGGCCCCGTTCCCTCTTTTCCCACCGTACGGAAAACTTGTGGGGGCGATGTCGAAAAAGAAAGACCTCCGAATCTACGAAGCGCGTGAAGCTGACGGTTACATTCAAGTTCGAATTGAAGATTCCGCCGGTGTTGTTGGGGACGTAGAAGTCTGAACACCAGCCATCCTGCAGGTTTTTCTTTCGGCCTACTGAGGAAGCGTCAAATACTCCAGAATAGATTTCTGTGACAGCGTGATAGCATGGATGTTCTCGTGGTCATCGGACTGGCATCTTGCATGTTCGCAGCAGCGCTCACCGTGCCTGCAGGATTTGGCCTCGCCACCATGACGACGCCCTTGTTCTTGCTTTGGTTTGAACCCCATCACGCCATCGCAGGTGTCGCCATCGTGCACGGAGTACACAACGCGATGAAATCAAGCATGTTGCGTCATCACATCGACCGAGACGCCCTTCGACGATTCGGCTGGGCCTTGTTGCTCGGTGCCCTTCTCGGCGCATTGCTCCAATCCGTGATTCCGGCTGCCCCGCTTTTGCTCTTGGTTGGCGTGGCCCTCATCGTCCTGCCTCTCCTCAAGATCAGTGAAACATGGACATCGATTCGCTTGCCGGAAGCAGAGGATCGTCTTGGCGGGTTTGGTTCTGGTTTCCTCGGTGGCCTCACCGGACACCAAGGAGCTCTGCGGGCCATGTTCCTCAAACAACGCCTCCCGGACAAATCCGAATATGCTGCAACGGCGGCCGTGCTCGCGTTGGTGGTTGACGCCACACGCATTCCCGTGTACCTCTGGAACGATATCACCGTGCTCACCACCGAGACATGGCTGCTTGTCAGCTTCGTGATTTCGGCCCTTATCGGTGCTCAAATCGGACGGGTCTGGTTGGAAAAATGGAAGAGCGACGACATCCAAAAAGGCATCATGGTCGGCCTCGTCATCTCGGGAATTATCTACGTTCGAGAAGCGCTCGATGCGCTCTCAACCGCGTGATTCAAGCCACACTCGAAGCCGTTCAACACCGTCATGGATGTTTTGAACCGACGTAGCGTAACTGACGCGAATCAAACCTTCCCCACCCTGCATCAACGATCCGGGAATGACTTGAACGCTGGCGTGTTTGAGGGCTTCGGTAGCGAATTCGATGTCGCTCATGCCCGTGCCCGTGACATCGCAGAGGATGTAAAACGCACCTTCTGGCTCGGGAACCTTGAACCCCGGCAGGGTGGACAAGGCCTGGTGCATGATGGTGCGCCGTAGGGCAAAGGCATCTTTCATGACCTGGGTTTCCGCAGTGAGGGTGAGGGCTTTTGCCGCAGCCGACATGAGGAAGGTCGGAACATGGGTGGCTGAACTCACGTTGATGGTTTTAACAGCGTCCATCACGACCTTTGGGCCCGTGACCCAACCCAATCGCCAGCCTGTCATCGCCCAACCTTTGGACCAACCACCGATGGTTACGGTGCGTTCAGCCCCTTCCGGCCATTCACAGGGGGAGATGTATCCTTCGTCGGTCCACACGAGCGTCGAGTAAATCATGTCATCCAAAATCCACAAATCGTGCTTGGCCGCCAAGGCAGCAAGCTGCTGCGTTTCTTCTCGAGTGTAAACTGCGCCCGTCGGGTTGTTGGGCGAATTGAGGACGATGGCCTTCGTTTTGGAGGTCACATGGGCTTCCAGGGCATGCAGGTCGGGATGGTAATTCTCCCTCCGCACCGGCACGTGGACGGGGACGGCGCCCAAGAGGCGAAGCATGCCGTCGTAAGACGGCCAAGCCGGTGAGAGGAGGAGCACTTCATCGCCCGGAGCCAACACCGCCATCATGCCGTACAGGAGCGCTTGCTTGCACCCGGGCGTGATAACGACGTCATCGTGGGGGACGTTGATGTTGTAGCGTTGGAGGTGAGTTGACACGGCCTGACATACTTCAACGGACCCTTGTGGACGGGTGTACGCTGTCTCCCCTCGGTCCAAAGCGGCTTTCGCCTCGTCGATCACCACTTGCGGTGTTCTAAAGTCAGGCTGGCCTACCGTGAATCGAATCACTTCAGGACCTGGTGGGGTCAAAAAAGCTGCAAAACCAGAGCCTACGTCGGCGAGATTGGGGTTGATTGAGGGCATGAAAAACACTCCTTCAAGGGTCAATGGCTGTTTAACGATGGCTTTCAAGGCTCGCATGAAATCCATCATAGGGTGAATTGTTTTGGAGCACGGACGGAGATTCGAACTCCGGTCTCAGGATCTGCAGTCCCGCTCATAGCCACTCTGACATCCGTGCAGTACTCCTGCCCAGCGGCCAATCCTATTTCAACGCGCCTTCACCCTTCAACGCCCGCTAACGGAGATTTGTTTAAAGCAACCCGTGAAGAATCTTGCAATATGGGGAGTGAGGTTGAAGATGAAAAGGAGACCACGCCTGCCCGGCCGTTTTTTGACATCGATCTTGGCGATGCTCCGTCAACATCCCAAGAACCCACACCTCTTTCTTCAAACTCTCCACCTCCATCGTCCATTCATATTGGTTCGCTGGGGGCGGCGGTGGAAGCACCGCATTCACCCCAACTGACCGGCACCGTTGCAACCATGGACGGAGCCTTCACGTTTCAGCAGCCCGATGAGGCGACCAAGAAAGGCTTTCGTTGGGGGCAATTTTTCGTCGGTCTTTTCATGCCCTGGGCGGTGATTTTTTTGTTTTCTCTTGTTGTTGAAACGATGCAGCCCGACTGGGAGGACATGCCGGATTTCTCGCGGGCCGAAGACGTGTTCCTCACGCCCGGTGAAGACGGTTGGTACACCCACACCATCAACAAAACTGCCGAAGAATCTTTCAGGCTTGATTTTACGATCGACATCGACAGCGAAACCTCGGCGAATATCAATGTCTATTACGACCCCCGTGACGTGGATTGGGAAGACAACGGAAAGGTGAGACAAACAAATTACACCAATTATCAATACGATGAAACAACCGTTATCGGAGAATACACTCCGGGAAATCAAACCGTGTGGTTCCAGTTGGACAACGCTTCAGCGGATGAACACTTTGCCTTCCTGTACATCTCGGATTATTTGGCCATGGAGGCATGGGAAAACGAGAACGGAGTGGGAGCAGCCGACGCCATCGGTTCAACGTTGTTTTGCGGCTTGGGCCCTATCGCTTACATCACCGGGCTGATAGCGGCCTTCTCCCGAGGAAACAGAGCCTTGGGCTACGGCCTCCTCTGCGCGATACCGTTAGCGGTCATCATGGGCCCTGCATTGATCATTTTGCTGGTGATCATGTTCGGATTTTGAGGGTTTTCGATGGTGCACTCTGCTCTCGGCATGCCCCCTGAGGCGTATTTTGCAACCCGTTATGCGGTGCTTCGCCAACCGTTGGGGATGCCGATGGGCAGCGAACGTCTTCCCGACGATGCGTTCGCCCTTCACGCGTGGGTTGAGGCCAAAGGCGAGGTGGTGGGTGTTGGTCGCGCCCACATCATCCCCTCAAATGCCGACGGTTCGGGGAAGGACCACGATGGACCTGGCGCCGCCATCATACCCTCGTTTGGCCCCCTCGCGACCGGCCTCGCCTCCCGCCCTGCCTTTCAAATTCGCCAAATGGGCACCCTTCCCGCCCACCGCCGGACAGGAATCGCTGGAACAATCCTCGAGACCCTTGAACGGGAAATGGTTCAAATCCACGGTGCGAAAACCGGATTTCTCCAAGCAAGAGAGCCCGCCATTCCGTTTTACGAGTCGCAGGGCTGGACCGTGATTGACCAACCTTACGCCATCGCAGAAATCGGACCTCATCGTTCGATGATGAAGGTGTTTTGAACATGAAGAGTATATATTCACTCATTTGACCCATGGGTCAAAGGCAGTTTCCAGACGCCCTGAATCGACAAATGAACAGATTACGGTAATAACGATGGATTTGCGCCCGAAAAGGGGTTACAAAGATGACGTCACATCAACGCATAGAAACAAAAGAGACTAAAACCTCGACAACCCACAGATTGAACATGAAAGGTTCTCGTTCGGAGTCAAGCACGCCTCGGACCGAAACGGATTTCGACTATTTGTTGGCAAAAAAATACGGCAAAAAGTCCGAAAATGAACGGAATCTCTACTTCCATAAACTCTTGGAAGCCTTCCAAACGCTTTCGGTTGAAGCCCCCGAAGTCTTCGACTCTATCGCTCCGGAGATGCTCCAGCGCAGCATTTGGGAATGGAGAGGCGCCGATCCTCTGCTTTCGAAGAAATTTAACAACTGGTTGGTTGAAGAATACAAGTGGACCCCCTTCAACGATATTCTACCGGAGAAGCAAGCCCCTCAAGCCTTCCATGAAGTTCCTTCTCTCGATCCAAAACAGCTTGTGGCTGCGCACGCGCAACTCATCGAAGAATTCCAATCAAGGTTTTATGGCGACCCCCATCGTTGGGATGCCTCTCGTAGAGATCAATTCATCATCCTCGGTATGCTTGCGGCCGGGGGCGGTTACGGTGTCCGTCAGGGCAAACTCATCCATTCTCTTGGCATGGGCATGGAGCCTGGTGGTGTTCGAGGCTCCAACGCCGTTCGTGCTGCAAAAATAGCCCTTACTCGGATGGCGAAGCCGCTCGGCATCCAATTGTTCGCCCCGGCAGCGGGTCACGGATCTGAGAGATTCCATTACTTTGCAGACGAGGAACTTGCTGACATTGTGGCTCGTTATGTTCTCAATCACGAAGCGGCAGTGTTGTTGCCCGTGAACTTGATGGCAACGTATGCGAACTGAGTTTGCCTTCTCGCACATCCCATCGCGCTCTTCATATAGGGTAGGGCTGTTCTCAAGGGCAGAGGGAACGCTGGGTTCCCTATGAACGACCCGTGAAAAACGATGCAACCGGAGGATCACGTCAACAAGAAAAGCAACGCACTGAGCGACCATGCCTCGAACCAGAGTGTTCGCGAAAGCAAGGTCTTGAACCCAACCGCTCATGTGCTGTGCTTTACCCCCTATGACGACTCAAATCAGCGTGAGCTGCATCGAAATCCCGGATTGGACTGTCTGACCCGTTCAGAAGTGCGACCGGAAAGAGAGAACAGCGGGTTCTCTGTGTAAAACAACCAAAAACAAAAGGAAGTGAAAAAACATGAAAACGAAAATGATGAGCGTGCTAATGGCTTTGTTCCTCGCCCTCTCGGCTGTTTCGGCAGTCTCGGGTGACGGTTCCGACCCCCTCGACCCCTCAGACGGCGGCGCCGACTGGGACGGCGATGGTCTGACCAACGCAGAGGAGCAATCCCAAGGCACCAACATGAACAATGCAGACAGCGATGGTGACGGTCTCCCTGATGGATGGGAGGTTGCCAACGGCTTGAACCCCACAAACGGCGGTGACGGAAACGCAGACCCTGACGGAGATGGCTTGACCAACTCCCAAGAGTACGCAAAGGGTACCAACCCAAACAACTCCGATACCGACGGTGACGGCAAGTCCGACGCAACCGACCAGTTCCCTAACGACCCCAACGACGGTGAGTTCTCCGACTCAGACGGTGACGGTATTCCTGACGCTTACGATCCTGACTTTACGGAGTCCGGAGCAGGCGCAGGTAACGGCGGCACCGAAGGCGGTGGCGAATCCGAAGCTGGTGGACAAGGCGAAGGTCAAGGCCAAGGTCAAGGCCAAGGTCAAG
>JAUREJ010000078.1 GCA_030827475.1 Candidatus Poseidonia sp. | reverse complement strand
CACATCCATGCTGTCGTTGTACCCGTCGTTGTCAAAATCGTACAGATAAGGGTCCGGATTGTTGCCTGAAAGGTTGTCGCCGAACCCGTCGCCGTCGAGGTCAATGCACTGGGTCGGGTCGTTGGGGAAGAGGTCGGGGTTGCGTCCGTTGGGGTTGTCACCGCATCCGTCGCCGTCCTTGTCCGACCACTGGCTGGGTTCAGCGAGGAAGGCGTCGTAGTTCTCGCCCTCAGGGTTGTCACCGTAGCCGTCGCCGTCAATGTCGTACCATTGGGTCGGGTCAAGGGGAAAACGGTCGGCGTTGGACCCGAAGCGGTTGTCTCCGAACCCGTCCTCGTCGGTGTCGTTCCATTGGGTCGGGTCAAAGGGGAAGGCGTCGTCGCTGTCTTCAACTTCGTCCCCGTCGGTGTCGATCCAACGGTTTGCATCGTAGGGGAAGCCGTCGCCTGCATCGGACCAGCCGTCGCCGTCGCTGTCCAAACAGCCGTAGCGGTCAGCGGTGGAGTTGCCAGGGGTCGTCGGGCAAGCGTCGCCGCGCGTGCCACCGATGTTGTCCCCGTAGCCGTCGCCGTCCGTATCGACTTGCTGGGTCGGGTCAAACTTGAACTCGTCGTAATCGACGCCCATCACGTTGTCCCCGTAGCCGTCACCGTCCAAATCGTCCCATTGGGTGGGCTCGTACGGGAGGTCGTCGGTTTGGTCAGCGTACCCGTCCCCGTCTTGGTCCGGGCAGCCCAGAACGCCCATCGTGCTTGTTCCGTAGACGGTCG
>JAUREJ010000077.1 GCA_030827475.1 Candidatus Poseidonia sp. | reverse complement strand
GGCTAATTTTTTGCCCGTTGACAATGATTTCTTGGAGGTTTTGGGTCATCCGCTGGTTACATTTCTGTGGTCCACGCACCGCGGTCAGCCTGGGCATAGGCCCAAGGGGCGGCATTGTTTTCCACATTGGTCATCATGGTGTTTAACGAGGCAGGCGCAGCGGATTCTTCCATCACCAGGTACTGCCGAATTTGCTGGATGATGTCCAAGGGGTCGATGTTGAGGGGGCAGGCTTCCACACAGGCATTGCAGGTGGTGCAGGCCCAGAGCTCTTCGCGGCTGATCCAGCCATCGAGGAGGGTTTGGGTGTTTTCGGGTTCATGCAAGAGCTGCTCCACGCGGTCGCGGGTGGCCATCATGATTTTCCGAGGGGAGAGTTTCTTGCCTGTTTGGTTGGCGGGGCACTCACTGGTACACCGTCCACACTCTGTGCAGGTGTAGGCATTTAAAAGATTGGCAAAGTGCAAATCGGAGACATCTTTGGCCCCAAAGCGCGCGGGCATTTCGGTGGCGTCCGGCACATAGCTCGGGTCAAGCATGGCCTTGATTTCCCGGGTGACAGAAGGCATCGCGGGGATCCGTCCGCGGGCCTCCAATTGGCTGTACCAGGTGTTGGGAAAGGCCAGGATAATGTGGAAATGCTTACTCTTGGGTAAGTAGTTCAAAAAGGCCAAAATACCCACGAAGTGAAACCACCAAGCTGCTTTTTCTGCCGCATGCAGGGCGCCTTCGGACCATCCAGCAAAGAGGGGGTGGAGGTAGGATGAGAGCAGG
>JAUREJ010000076.1:284-902 GCA_030827475.1 Candidatus Poseidonia sp. | reverse complement strand
CATTCAGGAGGTCAGCGGTTCGATCCCGCTATCCTCCACCAACTTTGACACTTTTAGCTTTTTCAAATTGTAAATATAATATCAATATCTATATCCGATTGTTCATTCATTTGAACAATCATATAAAAATTTAATTTAGACAGAAAAAAATTATTTTCTGTGCATAAATCAAGCGTTTAAGGGCGTATGGCGGATGCCTAGGCACTGAAAGGCGATGAAGGACGTGGTATACTGCGATAAGTTTCGGGGAGCTGTATGCAGGCTTTGATCCGAGAATTTCCGAATGGGAGAACCCACCACTTTATGTGGTACTTTAAACTGAATTCATAGGTTTAAAGAGCAAACCCGGAGAACTGAAACATCTAAGTAACCGGAGGAAAAGAAATCAATTGAGATTCCGTTAGTAGTGGCGAGCGAACGCGGAACAGGCCAGTAACAATTTTAAAATAATTTGAATAGTCTGGAAAGACTAGCCAAAGATGGTGATAGCCCAGTAGAAGTAATGTTTAAAATTGTTCTTGAGTAGAGCGGGACACGTGTAATCTTGTTTGAATATAGGGGGACCACCCTCTAAGCCTAAATACTCTTCAGTGACCGATAGTGAACTAGTACCGTGAG
>JAUREJ010000076.1:0-274 GCA_030827475.1 Candidatus Poseidonia sp. | reverse complement strand
TACCTTTTGTATAATGGGTCAGTGACTTAATTTATTAAGCAAGCTTAAGCCATCTAGGTGTAGGCGCAGCGAAAGCGAGTCTTAATAGGGCGTTTAGTTGTATGAATTAGACCCGAAAACGAATGAGCTTACCATGAGCAGGTTGAAAGCAGGGTAACACTTGCCGGAGGACCGAACCAGTTGACGTTGAAAAGTCTTTGGATGACTTGTGGTAAGGGGTGAAAGGCCAACCAAATTCGTAGATAGCTGGTTTTCCGCGAAAACTATTTAGGTA
>JAUREJ010000075.1 GCA_030827475.1 Candidatus Poseidonia sp. | reverse complement strand
ACAATCAGTTTGCGTTCAATATGTTTATTGAGCCCAGCACGGAAGAGCTGGCGCATTTTGAACCTGAGTGGACCATATTGCACGCCCCAGACTTTCATGCTGATCCCGCCGTGGACGGAACGCGCCAGCCCAATTTCGCCATCCTAAGTTTTGCCGAGAAGACGATCCTGATTGGCGGTACGGGGTACACAGGGGAGATTAAAAAAGGCATTTTCTCTGCACTCAACTTTCTCTACCCAGAATTCCATGACACCTTCCCCATGCACTGTTCAGCCAATTTGGGCGACAACGGGGATACGGCCCTATTCTTTGGACTCAGTGGCACCGGAAAGACTACCTTGTCGGCAGATCCCCACCGCCTGCTCATTGGAGACGACGAGCACGGCTGGACGGCCGACGGCACCGTCTTCAACTTTGAAGGCGGTTGCTACGCCAAAGTCATTGACCTCTCTCAAGAGAAAGAACCGGACATTTGGAACGCGATCAAGCCCGGGGCTATTTTGGAAAATATTGTCATGAGCGACGCCGGCGTGCCCGACTACGCAGACAAAACCATTACCGAGAACACTCGGGTGTCCTACCCCATCGAGCACATCACCCATGTCGCCCCCGGGCTGCGTGGGCCGGCTCCGAAAAATGTGTTCTTTTTGACCTGCGATGCCTACGGGGTCCTTCCTCCACTCTCAAAGTTGGGGCCCGAGCAAGCCGCTTACCATTTTATTTCCGGATACACGGCCAAAGTAGCCGGGACGGAGGCCGGCGTCACGGAACCCAAAGCAGTGTTTTCCGCTTGTTTTGGGGCTCCGTTCATGCCCTTGCATCCCAGTGACTACGCCTCCATGCTGATGAAACGCATGCAGCAGGGAGACCTCCATGTCTGGCTCGTGAACACGGGCTGGGTAGGCGGCGGCTATGGTGTCGGCTCTCGAATTAAACTCC
>JAUREJ010000074.1 GCA_030827475.1 Candidatus Poseidonia sp. | reverse complement strand
GCATTTTCAGTTAAAAATTGTCTATATTGCCAGTTAGATTTTATATTGTTTTCTTGTCGGATTTGTTGATTTATAACTGCTCCTGGTTGCCATTTGGCAAAATTTCTTCCATCACTCATTATAGGTGGAAAATCAAAATGAATATTATTTGATCCTGAATAGCAAGTTCCCCAACTCATTTATATATACTAACAGAGAAAATGTATTTATTTATGTTCTTCTAACAATTTAATTAATTCTTTTTTTGTTTTTTTATCACCAGCACTTATCAAACCTTTTTCTGTTGCTAGTGTTTTTAAAGCAGCTACATTCATATTTTTAAAATCTACAGACATTTCTTCAATTTTGATTTTATCTAAAGTAATTGGTTCTAAAGGAAGAATATTTATTTTTTTTTCATTAGAAGAATCGGGTTGTTCCTCTTCTTTATTATAAGAATCATCATCATCATCATCGTCATCGTCATCGTCATCATCGTCATCGTCATTGTCATCGTCATTGTTATTATCTAATTCTTGTATTTCTAAATCATTAATTTCTTCTAAATTGTTATCAAGATGAATTACTTTAATATTTCCATTGTCTAATTCTTCTGTTGCATGAATATCAATAATAGAGTTACTATCATTTGAGTCGTCGTCATCACTATCTTCATCATCACTATCTTCGTCAGAATCATTCATAGAGTTAGATTTTTCGTCATCACTTACATGAATTAAATCATTTGGTTTTTGAGAAATATTTTGCTCATTATTCATTGGTAGCATTTGGTTATGTCTTAAACTATTCATTTCCATATTACTAATAAATTGTTGTAATATTCTTGCTTGTTGCATTTGAGCATGTTCTAATAAGGAAAATGTTCTTTTAAAATAAAAAAATAATAAAGCAACTAAAATAAATATAGTCCCTAAACATAATAAGGTTATAGGATGGGCTAGAAATTCATACATTATTAATA
>JAUREJ010000073.1 GCA_030827475.1 Candidatus Poseidonia sp. | reverse complement strand
TTCATTTGTGCTGTTGGCATTTATAAATTTCGCCACGGCCGAACGCGCACCCTCGTATTTTTCAGTCGCACTCGCAGCCAAGGTATATGCACTGCGATTAATCGGCGCATATGACTCGCGCATGAATGTCGTCATCGCATCAATCACAACATTCGGCTTTTGCGATGTGTTCGCGCTATCTAGATAAACAATTGGCTTGCCGTTTATCTCGCTCGTTAAAACCGGAAACTCTTGGCGAATTGCCGCCCCGTCAAGCACCGAGTTCGCACCAGCCACAGTTATGCACCTGTTCGGTAGGCGTCGTAACCGTTTTTCTCGAGTTCGGCGGCAAGTTCAATCGAACCCGACTTGACGATGCGGCCATCGATCAAAATGTGCACAAAGTCAGGCTTCACTTCGTCAAGCAAACGCTGATAGTGGGTGATCAAAACGATGCCAATCTCTGGTCGGTCTTGGCGCACTTCACGAATGCCTTGGGCGACGATTCGCAGCGCATCGATGTCAAGACCCGAATCGGTCTCGTCAAGAATCGCCAACTCTGGTTCAAGAATCGCCATCTGCATAATCTCGTTGCGTTTCTTTTCGCCACCCGAAAAACCTTCATTGAGATAGCGGTCCACGAACGATGAGTCCATGCCGAGTCGTTTCATCCAATCAATGATCGACAAACGCAACTCAAGAACCGAAAGATCAATGCCCTTGCGCGCCGAAAGCGCCTGGCGCAAGAACTGAATTACCGAAACACCAGCAATCTCTTGCGGATATTGAAACGCCAAAAAGATGCCGGCTTTTGCGCGAACTTCAGTTGGCCAGAGCGAAATGTCTTCGCCTTTGTAAAAAATTCGACCACTCGTGACTTCGTATTCAGGTGCGCCGAGCAAAGTTGTTGCGAGAGTCGATTTGCCCGAACCATTTGGTCCCATGATTGCGTGCACTTCGCCCGTGTTAACTGTGAGCGACAAACCACGCAGAATTTTTGTGTCTGCCTC
>JAUREJ010000072.1 GCA_030827475.1 Candidatus Poseidonia sp. | reverse complement strand
GCCCAACTCGGTTGAGAAGAAGTCCTCTTCGGAAGCAACCGTTTCTTCTTCGTTCTGCACGGTGATTTCACAGCCCAAGGAATCCACCTCCGTACCCATCGGTGTGCCGGGGCATTCGTCGTTTTCGTCCAAGACGCCGTCGCCGTCGGCGTCAAGAACGACGTCCTCAACTTCGAACATGTTGGGAATCCCGTCGCCGTCGTCGTCGCTGCATCCAAAGTAACCGCTGGCGGTGGAGTTGCCGTTCACCTCTGGGCAGTAGTCGGCGAGCACAGCACCCTGCACGTAAGCACCGATGCCCGACGCTCCGCGCGTCACGTTCCACGAGCCGTTGCCCCAGTTATCGCCGTAGCCGTCGCCGTCCAGGTCCGACCATTGACTCGCCACGTTCGGGAAGGCGTCGGGGTTGTTGCCCGTCGTGTTGTCGCCGTAGCCATCGCCATCAGCGTCCACCCACTGCGTCATGTCGTTGGGAAAGGCGTCCTGCAGGTCGACGATGGTGTCGCCATCGCTGTCGAGGAAGTTGTTGAAGAACGGGTAGGCGTCGCTGTTGTCGCCGATGCCGTCACCGTCGGAATCCTTCGTTTCGCTCGGGTCGTTGGGGAAGGCATCGGCGTTGTCGCCCACGCCGTCGTTATCGGAATCCATCGTTTCGTTGGCATCGAAGGGGAATCGGTCGCTGTTGTCACCCACCCCGTCACCGTCGCTGTCGAGGTACTCAAAGGCGTTGAGGGGGAACATGTCGGCGTTGTCGCCCACGCCGTCGTTATCGGAATCCAGCGTTTCGTTGGGGTCGTTGGGGAAGGCGTCCCCGTTGTCACCCACCCCGTCGCCGTCGGAATCCATCCATTCGCCGGTGTCGTTGGGGAACATGTCGGTGTTGTCGCCCACGCCGTCGTTATCGGTGTCCAACCATTCCGAGGGGTTGTTGGGAAAGTCGTCGTTCTCATCGCTGTAGCCGTCGCCGTCGGCGTCGGGGCATCCGTCCCTGTCAAGGGTTGAATCCCCCGCCGTGTTCGGGCAATCGTCGTCGACGTTGAGCACACCGTCCATGTCCACGTCGT
>JAUREJ010000071.1 GCA_030827475.1 Candidatus Poseidonia sp. | reverse complement strand
GCGTCGTCAAGCGCAGTGTGAGCGTCGTTCAAACCGAGATTGACGGAACTTCGGTTCAGGCGAGCACGAATGTGAGCAGGGTCAAGGGTCAAGCAATCGCTGTAATGGAAGAGCGCTTGCTTCAGATGGCCTTTGGAGGCGGCAATGTTGCCTCGAAGGTAGGCCGTGGTGGCGTTCTGTCCGTGAACTTCGGCTGCGTCAACATGGAACGTGGCCCGTTCGACATCGCCCCCGTCCAAGGCCAGGAGAGCCGCTTCACACGACACCGATGGATTGTTTTCGCTCATCAGGCGACTCGCTCTGGTCAACGATTCCTCAGCAGTCTCCCGTTGGCCGAGCAGGCGTTGAGTCCGAGCAAGTCCCAGCCAAGCCATGCCGAGTTCCCGATTGAGGCTTAATGCCCCTTCGAACGAATCCAATGCCGATTGGAGGAGGTTTTGGTCGGTATGGCCGGTACCGTCTCGCAATCGGTCCGCGTGGGCCAAATGCAACCGGCCCTCAACCGCATGCAGAAGGGCATGGTCAATACCATCGGGCGTAGCAGCCAACATGGCCTCGGCGTCTTCCACGCGATGCTTCATCAAGTAGTGAGAAGCAATTCGAGCGCGCAATTCACCGTTGCTTGGTTGGTGTTCTATCGCCTTGATCAGGGTCTCTTCCGCAGCAACCGGTGAACCTTCAATCTCCAGCAATTCAGCCTTCAGGAACACGGCGTCGACACCACCAGCGTCCAGCGCCACGGCGTGCGTTACCGCCTTCAAAGCGTCCCGCTCGTTGCCTTGACGCTTGGCCAAGAGACGAGCTTTGAGGGCCCATGCTTCGCCGGATTGACGGTCGAGCGTCAAGCACCGCTCGTTTGCTTCCAGAGCAACGTCTTCCTCGCCTTCAGCTTCGAGGAGTTGGGCGTAGTGCAACCAGTCCGCTGAACGACTTGGATCCTCCTCGAGAGCTTGGAGAATGGCTTCGATCGCTTCCGTTCGGGCTCCAGCACGCGCCCTCAAGCCGGAAAGCAACGAGCGGTCCGCAGCCGTGTCAACACCCAAAGCCTCGAGGCGGCGAACAGCTCGCTCAGCGCCGTCGTCACCTTGTG
>JAUREJ010000070.1:962-1432 GCA_030827475.1 Candidatus Poseidonia sp. | reverse complement strand
CTCTTCGTTGAACAATCTCACCGCTCCATGATTCAACAAGCGCAGGACATGGGCTTGGAATGGAACGGTCGCGGACCAGTTCCCATCGAGGTCCTCTTGAACACCATCGCCGCCCCGGTGGCTGACATCCTTCCCGAATTTGTTGAAGACGTGGCCGGCCAACTACAGGGTTGGTTGGATGAGTTTGCACCTTACCACGCCTCCTGCGTGACGCCCGCAGAAAACGAAACCGTCTTGACGCGTTACAATCATCTGCGACGGGTGCTTTCCAATCCACCATCCGATGAGCCTGGCGAGCAGTTGTCTTGGATGTGGCAAGTCTTCCTCGGTTTGGCGACCGGGTCGGGTTTGGTCAAACCCCAATGCACTTTTTTCCCCCGGGGACATCTTCCGAGCGGGGATGAATGGCCCTCCGGTCTGTTGACGAAATCCAACGTTCGCGGCATGTCGGGAAACGACAAAGATGCGCT
>JAUREJ010000070.1:0-953 GCA_030827475.1 Candidatus Poseidonia sp. | reverse complement strand
GAGCGGGGATGAATGGCCCTCCGGTCTGTTGACGAAATCCAACGTTCGCGGCATGTCGGGAAACGACAAAGATGCGCTTTACGCACGGGCTGCAGCCCGGCTGCCACCGTTGCTTGAACGCTTGAACTCGGTCGACGGAACCCTGATTCGCCTTCTTGCTCGATCGGCTTTCTTGCTTTCACCGGGCACGGGTTTTGACGGCATGCCGCTGGATTGCACCCTTCGCCTTGACCCGCTTGAAGAACCGCTCCCCCTCGAGCCGACGGATCGGGACATGTACGTCACCTCTTCCTTGCAAACCGAGGTGTTGAGTGACTTGATGGTCCTCCACACCGGCTGCCAGCAAATTTTAGCCCGGAGGAAATCGCTGGACGGCATGCATGATTTTGACGACATGCAGCGCTTCGCCGCCGACCTTTTGCTCGCCCGATGCCCCGATGTCTGTCGTCACCTTTACCCTCCCGAGGTCATCGATGTGCTCGACGGGCTTGGTGACGAGCCTTGGAGCGATGTACACATTTCCCGAGCGCTGACGATGCTCAACGACCGACCAAAACTCCAGGAGGACCTTCAACGTCGGTTTGCCATCCTCAGCGATCTCCGTCGGCAATACAGGGCGTTCATCATCGATGAATATCAAGACACCAACCCGTCCCACTACCGCTTGCTGGCCCGTCTCTGGGGTCGGCGAAGACGGGAACATGACGACCCGGAAAGGCCCTTTGGTCCCTGGGACCCGACCGTTTGCATCGTCGGTGACATGAAGCAGAGCATCTACAGGTTCCGACAAGCGGAAGTTTCCGTGATGCGTCGGGCTGTCGCCGCGATTCGCGCATTCAACGTCATGGAGTTTGACGACACGCGTCTTGACCACCTTCGCCATCGAGGTTGCGGTCGTGACCCAAGACCGGTGGGGGCAGGTGGCGAAACGGGCTCGTTCTCCAACAAACACA
>JAUREJ010000006.1 GCA_030827475.1 Candidatus Poseidonia sp. | reverse complement strand
TCCACCAGTCGGTAAGCGGGGATGTCTGCTGGAAGGTGGGCCGGTCGCCGGTCGTCCAAAACAAAGCCTTGTTGAGCACGCAGGCTGCATGAGGGCGCCCCGTGGAGGTCGGCGTGGAAATAGAGGTCGTCGCTGGCAAGGTGCTTCTTCACCACGGCATCGTTGCCTTTGGCGTCCTTGCCGCCCACCAACAGGTGACCTCCATCCACCATCCCCCAACGATGCTGTTCAAACCACATCCGCTTGCTGCGCTTGAGACGCTTGAGTTTCCCACTTGCCCGTTGCTTCTCTTCGTTCTTTCTCGCTCGTTTCAGCTTTCGCTCGGTTTCTTCGAGGGCTTGGACGGCTCCGCTGGTCTTGTTTTTCTGCTTTCGAGCGGCTTCGAAATAGCGTTGTGCGTTTTGATGAACCGTTGCATCCAATTCGAGCAGTACCTGAGGGCCGTTGGGTGTGTTGTTTTCGTCCGGTAAGGTTGCGGTCAGCGTCCGGTCCGCAGGGGAAACGCTTTGGATCCAGTCGATGCTTTTGACCGCTTTTTTGACAGCGGGCCATCCGTCTTTTTCGACGGCTTCTGCGGTTTGTTTGAGCAGGCCTTCAACGTGGTCCCAGTGGTCTTGAATCAAGTGACCCAAGCGTTGTTGACGCTCAATTTTTTCCGAAAATCCCTCCAAGGCCTTTTCTTGCTGTTGCTTTCGTCGTTCCAAGCGCTCCACTTCGGTGGATTGCCCACGCCCTGGGCCGGCTTGGTCAAAGCGCTCTTCCTCTCGCCGTTGAAGGGCATGCGCATCGTGGGAGCCCTTCCATGTGTCGATGACTTCGCAAAGTGAAGACATGCTTACTCGAGGTATTCCGGCATGTTGTGGGAGGAGAATTGGGGTGGCTTCCACCGCACGGCTCTCAAGCCATTGCTGCTGCTCACCAACAGGAAGCGACGCCAAGATCGACTGCCAAGCATCTCCATCGGCTTCTGTCAATTTGAGCATGAGGTGCGCTTCTTGGGGTTGTTCCAAATCGTCAAGGAGCCCTCGCAGGGCTTCGAACACCCCAACCACATCGGCTTCTGAAGTTGAGGAGTTGGGCTCGAGTTCGGCCAAAGCGCAGACGGCGTTGGCGTGGGTCGCCCCGAGGTTGATTTTTCCACCGAGGGTCGAAACCAGGTCACGGTCGGAGGTCGCAAAGAGTTCAGCAAGGTCTTCTTTGGTCAAATCATATGGGTTGACCGCAGGCGGTGGAGGGGTGTATTCGACCCCTTTCTTGAGCGTCCGACCTGCATAGGAAGCGTGGGTGAGGGGTTGGATGATGATGCCCTCTTGGTCGACGAGGATGATGTTCCCGTCCCGAAAAACCTCAACGTAGAGGGTCCGCTCGCCGTCTTTGGTGTCGAAGGAAAACGCCAGGACGCGGTCGAAGCCAACCTGCTCAACAGCCGTGAGGCGTGCATTGCGCAAGTGCTTTCGCAACACCATCGCAAAGGGTGGAGGCGTCATCGGCATCGGGCGGTCTCTGGTTGAGGTGTAGATGCGCTCGCCTCGGACGAACACCAGGTCTCGTTGCGTCGACTCCTTTGGGTTGACGCGGAGCACGATCTGCTCGTAGTGGGGCATGTAGGCCTTCTTCACATAAGCACCGCTCAACGCATTGAGCTCGCGAGCCATGGCGCGCAGGTCAAACCCTGACATGGCTTTCTTCATGCTTCCACCATCAAATTCCAAACGCTGAGGTGTGAAGAAGGTTTCATGTCTCGCAGCGCATTAAGCAGCGTTATCCGCTCCTCGCTCTGAACCCTCGTCATCGTGGAAGCGAAGCAGCACTTTTCCGATGTTCTTTGCATCGTGGATGTGTTGGTGGGCTGCTTGAACTTCGCTGGCGTCAAAAATTCGGTCGATGACCGGTGAGAGGTGACCTTCCTGGATGCCCGTCATGATGCGTTCCAATTGTTGATGCATCACGGTTTCGTCGGACCATGTGCCCATATGAACGCCAAAAACACCCCGGTTGCGAGTCATCAGGCGAAGTGGGTCAAATTTCGGAGTTTTTCGAAGGGCAAGCAAGGCTTTGAGCAACGATCGCTTTCCGGTGGGTGCAGCCGCTGACAAACCGTAGGTGTACAGGCGGCCTCCCTCGGCGAGTGTGGACAGGCTCTTTCGGAGATGTTCGCCGCCGATCGGGTCGAGTATGTGGTCCACCCCTCGGCCACCGGTTTCGTTCTTGATGACCGAACCAAAATCTTCCTTGTGGCGGTCGATGGGACGAGCCCCGTAGGAGGTGAGAACGTGGTGTTTTCCTTTCGACGAGGTGGCCCAAATCTTGGTGACGCCGGCCCATTTGCAAAGTTGCAGCGCTGCCGTACCGACTCCGCCGGCACCGCCGTGAACCAAAACCGAATGTTCAGATTCCAAATGACCCAAGTGATGGAGCATGTGGTGAGCCGTGAGGTATGTTACGGGGGTTGCAGCAGCCACATCAAGCGGAATATCGTTTGGCAGGAGGATGACGCGACGCTCGGTTACGTTGACGAAACTCGCTTGGCCACCGTTGCGCATGGCCGCAACTACGCGCTGACCAACCGCAAATCCTGTCACGTCTTCGCCGACGGCATCGACGGTGCCGCTCACTTCGTAGCCCGGTGTGAACGGGTAGTCAGGCCTTGGTTGATAGAAGCCCATTCGCATCAGAAGGTCGGCGAAATTGATACCTGCATACACCACTCGGATTCTGACCTCGCCCTTCCGGGGATGCTCCACGGTCATGGGTTGAACCCCGACACAATCGACGCCCCCCGCCTTGCGAAGCACCACCTTCACGGTCATGTTTTCGCCTCCTTCGTCACGGTCCAACGGCCACTTTGCTCAATCACGTTCCCTTCTCGTTGATGAGCCAACAGGTGGGACAGGGTTTGGTCTTCAGCCAGTGCAGGGTGGGCATCGGGTGAATCGGCATAGGCCGCAACAGCGATGTCGGCGAGTTCGCTTTTTCCCTGCTGAACGGCATGCAGCACTCGCGCATGGCGAGCGGCACGGTGTTGAATGTAATGCGAAATGAGCCGCTGTGGAATGGCCACCACGGGACCGTGACTGGGGAACACCAAATGTGGGTCAAGGGCTTTCAAGCGCTCGAGTTGCTCGATGTACTCGGTCATGTTCCCCGTGTGGGGCGGCACGAGGATGGTTCCGATACCCGCCACCATGTCGCCTGCCACCAAACCGGCTTCGCTGAACAGGCAGACATGGCCGGGATGATGGCCGGGTGTGATCAACACCTGCCATGCCTGACGGCCGAGTTGAAGCACATCGCCGTCCGAAAGAATTCGGTCGCAAGGGACGCTCTTTGCCGTGTACGAAGAGCCCCAAATGGGGACGTCAAAAGCCTCCCGCAGGAGCGACATATCGGCGAGATGATCGGCGTGGCTGTGGGTGAAGACAACGGCTGCAAGTTCACCTCGATGCCGTTCCACGGCCGTGGCCAAGGCTTCCATGTCCTCTCGCATTCGGATGGCGGGGTCGACGAGAACGAATTCGCCTTCTGGGTCGCCGACCAGGTAACAATTGGTGTGGTCGGCAGGCGGCAAGGTTGCGGTCTTGATGGGGACGACTTCGACGCCGTGCGCAAAGAGAATTGCCCTTCTTCCGGGTAAACGGGCGGCGATGTCCTCCGAGGCCAACACCATGTCACGGTTGCACCGCTCAAGGGTACGTTCGATTTCCATAAGCAGGGTGACCACGGGGGGCGCCACTTTGATTTCGTGCTTCATCCAACGCCCGAGGATGTTGGTGGGAGTTGCCCACATCACCTCGGTGAATTCGGTTTGCGGTTCAAGGTCAATGGCTGGAACCGTTTCCCAAGAACCGAGGTGCAACTGCAGAAAGGTGTTGTCAAATTGTACGGGACCAAAGGGCGGGGTGATGCGATGACTGAGCGTCCTGATGCCCGAAATATCGAACGGGAACCGCCCGGATTGCACCAAGGGAAGCCATTGCCGCTTGTCTTCAACGATGGCCCTCCGAGCGTCTTCGGGGAGGGTGACCGCCCCGTTGGACGTGGGCGTGAGGCCCAATTCTTCGCTCATTTCCCGCAAGATGCACGCAATGGACGGCCCCTGACTTCCCTTGAGTTGCGGCAAGGCCTCGACGGCTGCTCGGTCAACGGAGGAAACACCTCCACCAGGAAAAGCCCAGTAGTTTGGAAAAGCTCCCATCGTCACCGAACGGAGGCCAAGCAGCACCTCCACGCCATCGGGACCGTCTCGTGTGAGGGTCATGGTGGCGGTTGGACGCGGTGAGCCGCGCTTGGGTGCGGCCATGACAACGCCTTCGGGGACCTCACTCATGTCGAGGCGTTGATGACTGTCCTTTCAAAGGCTTGTGAGTGAGTGAGGCGGTGGCGGGGACTTGAAATAACGGGGCCACGAGAACGAGGCATGGCCCATGATTCGGTGGAAGAACACCTGGCCGAGTTGGCCGACTTGGTGGCCCAAGCCGAAGCGATGGGCATTGACCTCTGGCCGGAGACAAAACCACCACGTCCCTGGGCAAAATATGCGCTCGCGTCGTTCATGATCATCATGATCCTCTCGTGGGTGTCAAAGGTTCTGTTTCGTTTCGTTTCGGTATGAAGGTCACGGCTTACCGCTGAGTTGAAGAAGGCGAGGTCGCTCGCCCGACCAAAGTCCCTTAGTGTAGCGGTCCATCATGGAGGATTCTGGTTCCTCCGACCTCGGTTCGAATCCGGGAGGGACTACTTCCGCTCAAACCATACCCTTTTGCTCCCAGTTCCTGAAAGTGTTTCGGGCGCCCTAAACATTATACGAGTCAGGATTTTCGGGTGGCCTAAACCGCAAGGTGTCGGAGGTGTTTTCATGAACTGGTCATCACGGTCAAACGCCCTTTTTCTCTGCCTGACCATGGTTTTGGCAGGCTTGAGTGGGTGCCTCTCCAACGAAGGCGGCGACACGTTGCGAATCGCCTTTGCCGTAAAGGACGATTACGCGAGTTTCGACGACAACCCACAGAAACTCGCCGATTACCTCAGCGAAGCGACAGGAAAATCCGTGGAATTGTACGCCATCACCTCCGACGCCCTCGCCCTTGAAGCCCTCCGCTTCGGAAGTGCAGACATGGCGTTTCTTGACGGCGGTGCTGCTTGGATGGGCTGGCAGCAATACGGGCTGGAAGCGATGGCGGCCAGCACGAACGCCGACGGCCGTTCGCACTACAATGCCCAAGCATGGGTGCTTACCGAGAGCGATGCCGGTCAGGCGGCCACCGACAACGACGACACAACCGACCCCTTTGCCCTGCTCGAGGGCAGCGTAACGTGCCACACCGGGTGGCTCAAATCAGCGGGGATGTTGATTCCGATGGGCTATTTCATCGGGGAAGGCTACGCTGAAGTGGTGGGGGATGAGGACGATATCGAGTCCCTGCGTTCGACCATCTTCAATCACTTTTCCGAGGACGCCGTGATTCCTGAATCGGGTACGCCCTATTACGGATACGGGGGTGCGCTTCGTTGCCTCTCCGAGGGCGAGGGTGCGGTGGCGTTCGTCAAAGACACGAGCGTCGACACGTACTGTCCCGAAAACGGAGACCGTGAGGCATGGTGCTTGGACCGGGACCGTTACACCCCCCTTCCACCGTTCGGGCAAGCCCCTTCACACCCGCTGATGTACCAGCCCGATTCAATTGACGACGAAACAAAATCCAGCTTGGTTGCTGCCTTGGTGGCGCTCAATGCTTCTGAAGACGGGCGCCAAATCCTCGCCAACATCCTCAACGCCCCCAGCGTCATCGAAGTTGACACCGCATCGCACTTGGGCGATTACGGATCGCTGATTGAGCACGTGCCCGGGATTACCGCCTACCTGGACGAGAAGTTTTCCTCGGAGTGATTCAATGGAGGAAATCTTGGTCCACCTCCACGACGTGAGCATTGGCTATGACGAGCCGCTCATCGCCGGCATCAACGTCGAGATTCAAGCAGGGGATGTTATTGCGGTCTTGGGGCCGTCAGGCATCGGAAAAACCACGCTTCTGCGAACCATCGCTGGATTGGTTCGTCCGTTGGAGGGTGAAGTAGAACTTGGCGTTCCGTCACGGGGGGGCTTGGGCTACATTCCGCAACGTTTGGGCCTGGTCGGCAACAGCACCGTTCGTACAAACGTGGAAATGGGTGCCAGGGTGGCTTTGTCTCGCTGGTACTTCCCTTTCCTGCCGCTCCCTGCTCAACAACAACGGCACGCCCAGCGGGCAATGGAGGATTTGGGCATCGCCCATCTTGCTGAGCAACCCGTCCGTATCCTCTCGGGAGGTCAACAAAGGCGGGTGGCAACGGCGAAAACTCTGGCACAGCGGCCAAAACTCGTTCTTGCCGATGAGTTCCTTGGCGAACTGGACGACGACAACGTTGACATCGTGATGCAAACGGTTCGTTCGGCGATCGAAGCACAAAACTCGGCGATGGTGATGGTGGAACACCACGAAGAACTGGCCAAACAGATTGCGAATCGGATTTGGCGTATCACCGATTATACCTTGGTTGAGGAGGTGGTCGAGTGAACAAGCGCTACTACTTCTGGGGCGGAGCGCTTCTGGCGTTGACATTTTTGACCTTCATCGACCTCGCGGGCGATTGGGGCCGGTTGAGCGGCGGGTGGACGAACCTCAAGCGCTTTTTCAGCGAAAGTCTCTGGCCACCAAACTGGTCGGTGCTGGAGGCCCAATCGTATCCTGTTTGCGATGCAAGTTTTGATTTCATGTGTTCAGTCGCATGGATTGGCATGTGGGAGACGATAAAAATCGCCTTCGTCGCAACGGTGCTCGGTTTTCTTGTCGCCCTTCCTCTTTCGGTGTTGGCTGCAAGCAACCTCTCGCCCATCGAGTTGGCCATTCCCACCCGAGTCCTGCTTGCTGGCATGCGCAGTCTGCCTTCCATCATCTGGGCGGTTTTGTTCATGATCGTCTTCGATGTTGGCGCCTTAGCAGGGATCTTCGCCATGACGTTCTACACGGTGGGTTACCTCGGTAAACTTCAGTTTGAGTCGATGGAAGGCATCAAAAACGCCCCCTTGGAAGCCGCAAGGGCCATGGGCATGACGCGCAGCGAGACCGCATGGTTGGTGGCGATTCCCGAATCTGCAAACAACCTTGTCAGTCACGTCCTGTTCATGTTTGAGTACAACGTGCGCCACGGGACCGTGATTGGGTTGGTCGGAGCAGGAGGCATTGGCCTGTACATCAACACCTACCTCAAACTGGCCCAATACGACAAGGTCGTCGCTCTTCTCTTGGTGGTGTTCGTGGTGGTGGTCTTGATTGACGCCCTCTCGATGATGCTTCGAGCCGCCGTCACGGAGGAAGGCGACGTGGAACGTCCTGCATGGTCGTCGTTGTTCCTGCCCGCAGCGATTTCTTCTGCCCTCCACCCAACTCCGATGCGTTCGGTTTCGGCAGAGGACGAATGAGTTCAATCCGCAGCGATGTGGAGGGAGCCTTCCTTGTAGAAAATTTGAATCCGCTCAGGTGCCTTCTTGCTGAGCGCAGCCACGGCGTCGTACACCTCGTCTTCGCTCACCTTGAACGCCTTAGCAGCGGCTTTGGTGGACCAGGGTTGCAAGTGGAACTCGCTTTTGACGAGCCACTTCAACAGTTTTGCTTCAAACTCCGTCAACTCGTCGGCCATGGTCTTGTCAGGGGGCCTGCCCTCAAAATAGCACCGATGAGCGCCTCAACCCAAGGCGACCATTCGGCGACAACATTCCTCGGCGTCGATGTCGCCGTTGAGTAAGGTGTTGAGGGCTTTTGTGAACGGCGTGTTGAGGTTCGCATCTTCGGCTCGTTCGGTGAACATTCGTGTCGCTCGAACACCTTCAGCCACCATGTGCATCTCGTCAAGCGCTTCTTCAAGCGTCAATCCCGTACCGAGTTTTTCTCCCATGGTTCGGTTTCGTCCATGCGGCGAGGTTGCGGTGACGTACATGTCACCAAGGCCGGCAGGACCGAACGCCACTTCGGCGCGGGCCCCAAGTTCAGCGAGTAAAAGGCATCCTTCCTTGAACCCAGACATGAAAATAGCCGCCTTGAGGTTGTCTCCTCCGAGGTCGCCAACCTGTTTCAAGCCGTCAACCAAACCGCAAGCAAGCGCAACGACGTTCTTGTAGGCGCCCCACAATTCCGCACCGACCGGGTCGCTTGCCGGATGGAGAATGAAACTCGGTGTGCTCAACGTCTGGGCGAGGCGCTGTGCAATGGCTCGGTCCTCGCTGGCCACCAAGGCCGTGGTCATGACGCCGCCTGCGGCTTCAGGGGCGATGGTCGGGCCGGTTAACACGGCGAGGGGGTTTGTCTTTCCTTCCTCTTTCAAACGGGCGTGAATCGCCTCGGAGATCAACCGATTGCCGGGGGCAAGTCCCTTTGCAAGGTCGAGCAGGACATGGCGGGGCTGAAGGTGCGGAAGCACGTCTTCCAAAACTTGGAGAATGACCGAGGACGGTACGGCGAGCACCACAATCTCGCTTCCCTCAAGAGCTTCATCGATGCGCATCGTAACATCCAGACCCGGAACAGGGTGGTCGGGGAGGTATTTTTGATTCACTTCGTTCATCGTGATGGATTCGTAAACTTCCTGCTCAATGGTCCAACCTTTGACCTTGTGCCCTTCGAGCAACCACAAACGGGCGATGGCCGTCCCCCAGTTTCCCAATCCTAAAACAGTGACATGAGCCATGGCAATCGTAGCCCTCGCTCCTTCGTTGGTTTATACCATTTCGGGACAAAAATCGGATGATGTCGGCGTTTTGAGATGCCCGTGGTGGAGCCAATCAGAACAAATCGTCGTCATCCTCTTCAAATTCGATGATCTCGTTGTCCTCTGTTTTTGCAGGTGCTTTCTTTGGCTTGGAGGTTGCGGCAACCTTGGTATTCGCAGGGTCCTCAGAAGCGGGAGCTTCTTCCTTTTCGTCAGCAGGTGTTTCCGTTCGGGCATGAGCAAACTCGCTTTCCTTTGAGCGAAGTTCTTCCTCGGTCTTTCCGGTTTGGAGGGCCAATGAGCGTCGTCGGTCTTCTCGGGCTTTGCGCTCGAGTTGCTTGTGGCGAGATTTTTCGATGTTCTGCATCATGTACATGGCGTCGTGTTCGAGCAAAGGTGAATCTGAAATCAACGTGATGTCCAGCCATCCGCCGTCTTCAACGATGAATTCAGCCAACGGCTCAAAATTCAAGTCGGATTTTTTGATTTGCGTGTAGTGCATCGCATTTCCGGTTCGGTGTTCGACACCTGAAAAGTGGCAGTAGAACTCCTTGGTCCCGATGGTCTCCCGGACCATATCAAAAAGTTCTCCGTAGTCTTCTGATGTTCGCATTTGGCCGTGGCCTCGAGCGTGAATATGGGCAATGTTGAGCACCGGAATGGTGCCTTCGACGTGGTTCACCACCTCAAGCACCTCCTCAAGACTCCCCCAAAGTTCCTGGCGGCCCGAGGTTTCAACGCCGATTTTTGATGGTGTTCCGTCCTTGATCCATGGGAACACGGGGAATTCATCCTCGTCGTCATGCCAGATGGAATGAATCCGGTCAACGATTCCAGAAAAGACGTTGGCGACCTGCTGGTTTGCTGCATGGCCGCGTCCGAATTCGCCGTAGTGACCCGTGTGGAGGGTGATGTGACGTGCATTGATGGTGCGGGCAGCTTGGAGCGTGGCCTCGATCTTTGCCAAAGAGCGACCGCGTTCAACACGGTTGCCAAGCAATTCCGAGTAGTACGGGCCGTGGATGTTCATTTCGAAGTCGGTTTTGTTGGCAAGAACACCGGCTTGCCAGTATTGTTCAAAGTGCTGAGGAGCGACCATGCGAACGGTTTGCACCTCCATGGTCTCCAAACCGAGAGAAATAATGTCGTCCATCCCTTCAACGATGGTTCGCCCCTTGCACGAGAGCGGCACGCCCGCAGGTCCAAGTTTTACCGACATTCGTCTCCCCCCCGAAACCTACCCAAGGGGCACCACATGATAATCCCTTTCTGTTGGCTGTCCGCTTTCTCGGCGCTGTGGGCTTGATTTCAAGAACGAACAGATACGACTCTTCATGAAGGTGAGGCTTTAGGGGGTTTCATGGAGGAGGGTGTCCAAGAAGCCGTGGAGGCGTTCAAAAACGGACGTCCGGTGTGCCTTTTTGATTCAGAAAAAAGGGAGGGCGAAACCGATCTTTTGTTCCCTGCGGCCGCTGCCGTTCCCGCCACGATGCGCCAACTCCGGAAGGATTGCGGAGGCTTGCTGTTTTTGGCCATCGGTCACGAAGTGGGGGAATGCTTTGGCCTGCCGTTCCTCCAAGACCTTCACACGACCGAAGACACCACGGCACGGCACCCCGTTTTACGCCAACTGATCACCAACGACCTTCGGTACGATGCCCGCTCAGCCTTCACGCTCTCGCTCAACCATCGGGACACGTACACCGGCATCACCGACCACGACCGCGCCCTGACCACCCGTCGCTTCGCTGAACTCACGCAGGCCTGCCTTCAGGAAGGTGTGGCGCAAGATGAAGCGATGAAGCGATTGGGTGAAGAATTCAGAACCCCCGGTCACATCCCCGTCTGCCGGGAAGCTGAAGGCGGCTTAGCGGTTCGTCAAGGCCATACCGAATTGGCGGTGGGTTTGGCTCGTTTGTCCGGTTTAGCTCCAGTGGTGATCGGTGCGGAAATGTTGCAGCCGGAAGGCGACTTTGCACTGGGTGTCGAAGACGCCAGAGCATGGGCGCAGGAGCACGGGATTCCCTTCCTTGAAGGAGCGCAAGTCGTTGCTGCGCTTGGCCACGACGATGCACCGTCATCACTATGAGGCGAAGGACGAACCAAAACATCGGTGGTTGCATGAAGCGTGTGATGGCGGTTGGTGTGTTTGACTTGCTGCATGCCGGACATCTGCATTACCTCGAACAGGCCAAAGCCTTGGGCGACCATCTTACCGTCGTGGTGGCGCACGACGACACCGTTCGTCAGCGAAAACATGAACCCGTGACCAACCAGGACCTTCGCCGTCGGATGGTGGCGGGCCTCAAGCCGGTGGACGAGGTCGTTGTCGGCAACGCCCCAGACGTCCCGATTTTTGACATCCTTCCGACCATCAACCCCGACATCATCGCCTTGGGCTACGACCAAGAACACGCTGAGGAAAGCATCCGATCTGCCTTGAAGCAACGTGGTTACAACGGTATCGATGTCGTTCGGGTGGAAGGCCTGAGCGACGATTTGGACGGCACCAGGAAAATCATCGCCCGCATCCTTGAACGGGCCAAATCAAAGGAGGCCTGAAGGTGTTCACCGGCATCGTGCAGGGCATCGGCACCGTGCGTTCGGTGACCAAAGGGGCAGCCGTGTGGACCTTCGCCATCGAACTGCCCGACACCAACGGTTTGCAGCGAGGCGCAAGCGTTGCCGTCCAGGGCGTGTGCTTGACCGCAACCGACATCGTCGGCTCTTGCGTTCATTTTGATGTGATTCCCGAGACGCTGGAACGCACCACGCTCTCCTCGTTGGAAGCGGGAAGCGAGGTCAACATCGAGCGCTCACTGAAAATGGGTGACGAACTTGGAGGGCATCTGCTCTCGGGCCACATCATGGCGACCGGGATAGTGGAGCAGCGCACGGCAGTGGGTGAGGGCGTGGATCTGAAAATTGGCGTGCCGGCTGAACTGATGAAGTACATCAGCGAAAAGGGGTACATTGCACTCAACGGAGCCTCATTGACCGTCGGTACCCTCACACAGCAGGCTTTTGGCGTCCACTTGATTCCCGAAACGCTCCGCCTCACAACCTTTGACTCGGTCCAAGTCGGGGACGGCATCAACATAGAGATCGACTCGATGACGCAAACGGTGGTTGCGACCGTGGAGCGAATGCTCAAACAGGATGAATGAGGTGGGCGAGGCATGGGCAAGCGAATCGGTCTGGTTTGTGGTTCCTTCCACCGGAACGAGGTCGAGCGCATGTTGGCGTTCGCCGTAGAAGAAGCGGGTGAACTCGGCTTTACGTTGGGTGATGTGGTGTGGGTACCCGGATCGATGGAGGTGCCATTGGCGCTTGACCGGTTGTTAACCAACCACGACGCCGCTGCTTGCTTGGGTATTATCGAAAAAGGCGAAACTCAGCACGGGTTGGCAATGGGTCAAGCCGTCATCAAGACGATTCTGGACCTTCAACTCAAGCACGACAAAGCCGTTGGTTTGGGCATCATTGGCCCGGGCGCCGAAGCGCATCACATCGAGCCGCGATTGGAGCCGCACGCACGCGCGGCGGTTCGAGCGCTGTCAGATTTCTCCTAAAGCCACGCACTGCGTGGTATCTTCATGGGTAGCGAACAAACAGACCCACGCAAAGCCCTTCCAACAACTTCTTGCTGTTGGATGGGGTTTCGGATAGCCCCTTCCAACGCATCCGAATTGATTCGTTCGTAGTCCAAATTGTGATTTTATAGACCAACTTGTTCATAACCAATCCCATGGCATTTCACCAGAATAAACTGTATAGATTATCCCAAACAACCCGAATATCTGTAAGGAACGTTCAATCCACTTTACTCGCCGATGCCAATCTCCTCAAGGGCTTCCCATAGATCCTCATTCGAGATGTATCCGACAAATTCTTTGCTCTCATCGTGAAGAAGGACTGCTTTTGGTTTGTATTTGTTGATTTTCGCCCAAGCTTGTGAGATGTTTTCATCCCATTGGATTGAAATGACTCTTGTATTTGCACATTGACCAATCGTCGCTTTGTGTATCGACTCAACATGTCTGGGCGGTGAACCATACAGCGTCAACAAATCGTAGAGGTACATAACGCCGACAAATTTGTTCTTTTTTGGATTCAAAACGAGGACGGCTTGGTTCGGGTCCTTTGCAAACAATTTCGCAATTTCAGGCATGGGAACATCAGGCTCAACGATTGCATAGGAATCAGCATGTCGCAAATCCTTCAGCATTGGTTCATTCTTTGCCATGGTTGGAAAGTTGACAGGTTAGATAAAGTGTTTTTCATGAACCTCTGTCAATTGATTTTGAAAATTCAACTGAATAAAGTATTTGAGTTCCACGAGGTATGGAAGTATGTTGATTGCATGGTCTCGACTATCGGCGAATTGAACCTCCGGGATGAGTATGCGATTCTTGAATATAACGCAGTTCTAGCAGATGCAGCAAAAGCCCTCTCGCCCGTGCAATATTCGGCAGTACTCGTTCGAGGAAAAAAAGGGAGGGGAATCGTTGGTATCTTGAAAATGCAAATCTTGCTTCACCACCTCGCCGAAGGTGCTGACCCAGTTTCAACACCTGTGACATCGGTCATGCAAACCGAAGTTCTTCGATTACGAAGCAATACTCCACTTGACAAGGCGATTGAAATCATTCAGGAAAGGCAACCTCATGCCGTTCTTGTGATTAATGACCAAGACACGTTCGAAGGATACATCAGTGCTGCTGACTTTCGAGAAATGAAATCAAAAATGCTCATCTCAACACAGAAGGAGAATATTGCACCTGAAACCATTGGGGAGGCCGTGGACCTACGAGATGAGTTTCGAATTGTAAGTGTGAATGATACCCTTGATTCAGCCTCTTTGCTCTTGCGACGTCCATCGGTTCAATTTGTTCTTGCACAGGGGTCAAAGAAAGGCATTGAAGGTGTGCTCTCAGTGCAACATGTTCTCCGAATCATCGCTGGGGGTAAACTTGGTCGGAAAGAAAAAATAAAAAAACACATGAAAACAAATCTTCTAAGATTAAGGGAAGACACTCCTCTTGATATTGCATTGGACACCATACGGGAAAGGAAACCAGATGGCGTTATTGTTCTTGACCAGAATAACATGTTCGTAGGATTTCTAAGCCCCACCGACTTCCGTGAATTAAGCGGCCACATCGTCGAAGAAATTGAGCATGATGGCACATTTACTTCACTCGGACCTCATCTCATCCGCAGGTACACCAATGGACAAGAGAGCCCTGTTGTATGGACACATCTTGGCTCAGAAATCATCGTTCACACAAACGAGTTGATCGTCAAGCAAGATGGCGAGGTCATTTACATAGAGTTCCCTGTCGAAACCGACCAAAGTGGGAAACAACCTGTAACCATTGAATTTGATTTGGGTAATTCCGAATCGAATGCGAATAGGAGTGCCGCAGTTCAACGAAATTTAGAGACGCACGAGATCATCCAAGAAGTCTGGGGTAAACTTGTTATCGAAAAAACATGGGAACATGTTTTGGAATGGATCGATGCTTCAACACCCCGTAGAACAGTTGCAGGTGAATTTTCAGTGAACCAACGTGGGCTCCTTGTGACAAAACCAACATCGCCGGCTCAAAAGGAGGTGAATGCTGTTGTCTAGTCCGTCGGTACAAATCGGATTAACTGATTTCGCTGAAGATATTGCTGAACCAATATTGCCAATCCTGGAAGCGTTGGGTCTCCTTGACCCTACAGGGCAGCATCTCGATTTGGACGGATGGAATTTCTCAAAAGCAATGGATTTTGCAAAAAGTTATGAGCGAACATCCGCTATACTCACAATTCTCGATATGCTCGATTCAACCATTCAATCGTTTCCAATGTATCGAAGTACAGATGGCCACGTAACAGCAGAATTTTCTCTAAATTCGATTGAAGAAACTTGGTACAAGATTATGGAAACACCCATAGGGTCGGATGGAACAGTCGTCGAAACGTGTATCACCTTGCACAGAACAGAACTTGATGAGAAATTAGCTGATGGGCATCATTGTCAGTCACTCGTCATAGGTGCAGGTTTGAGAGTTCTTAACTTCAGAATCGGTCAAACAAATGTTCGCCTCAATTTAGCAATAAGCCTCCCGCTTTTTGGCTCAATTTCCAGTGCGACTGACATTTCCACGATGGTTATGCTCAAAAAAGAAGACGCAGGCGCTTTAGATTCCTTAGATGCACAGCAACTTTGCTCTGTCTCAATTCAAGCATCGTTCTCCCCTCACGAAGGGGAATTTCTTTTGGTGAATGAACAAGTAGGAAGTGCAAAATGTAAGTCTATTGACATCGCTTGTGCAATTTCCCCAGTTGGTTCGGATGTTGACCTCACGCTTGTTGAATTCAGCGGATCGATGAACACCACCCCAGTGGATGTGGGTATAGACCTTGTTACCCCCTCAGGAGGTTTCATGCCTGATTGGAATCAACTGTTCCAAACATTTTCTTCATCCATCGGAAATGAACTGCTTCGTCAACATCTTTTCCCTGCCCTCGGATTGCTTGAAGCGAGTGTCGAAGGATTAGAACTTCCAACGTTGCCGGTGCTTGATATCATGATGAATCTTGGTAGCCCACAATATGCCCTCAATGCAATTCGAGATTGGATCTTTGAGATTGTTACAGATTCCGAAAACTTGTACCGATGGCTCGGACATATTCGACAATTTTTTATTGGTACGGTAACGAATGTAGATTTCTCTGGGTTTGACAGATATCAACTTGACATGACAAGGGACAACCCTTGGCGAATAGAATGGATGTCAACAACAAATTTTACCCTTTATCTCGACCTTTGGAATGATACTTCAAGCGATGGCATTCCATGTTTTAATTTTGGAATGTTTTGCGAACTTACCAAACCTATCAACTCGGTCGAATTAGATTTAGGCCTACGTTTCCACCTCATTCGATTAAAATCCGAAGGCTCAAATTTATTTGACTTTGCTCCTGAGATTTCCCTCGAGTTTTCAATCAATCCAATCGTCTCGGAGTTTTTGTTCAACGTTGATGCATCCAACTTGTTTCAGCCAGCCATTGATGGTTTAAACGGTCAATGCTCGGTGGGTGCCTTTTTGATGGGTCTTGACTTCATCAAAGGCACAGGGCTTCATCCATATTGTTTGCTTGTGGACCTTAACTTAGGAAACCAATCGTTTCCAGAATTTGACCTTCTCAATGATTCACTTGCTGAAGCAGCGTTGGAAGAAGCTCTCATTCAGCTCCGAAGTATCATTTCACAAACATTCAGTACCGACCCAATACTCCAACGATTGGGTGCAATCCTTGGATTGTGTTCACCACGAGGAGGGACGTTCCAATCGAATGTTTGGGAAGGTGGTGCTCTTGATTTGCGTGTTGGAGGCACCAATCAGGGCGGTAATCTCGTGAGCATGCCAACACTTCTGCAATACATCACTGAACCACTCCAATCCATAGGCCGATATCATCGTGAACTGTTTAGGATATCGTCAGTTCCGGGTACAGAAGGTTCAGCCATTTCGAACACACATGCTTGGAGTTTTATCGCCGAGGCCGTTCAAGACATCTTGCATTCCTTTTTCCAATTATCCAAAGGTGAAAGCATCCTTCCAATTCGTGAATGGGAGGAGATTGCCGCTGGAATATCATATGAAACCGATGGAACACTGCACCATCATACACTTCAATTCACCCCTATAGATTCGGTTGTTCCGCTCAATCTTGAGTTTGAATTCGAAGAAGAATCTGACCAACTTTCAATTCTACCATTTTTCGGATTTGAACATGTCAACATAGGAGGACGACTTGAAATGGATGTCGGCATCTACTTCATCCTGTTCTCTTGTTTCTTGCCACCTCAACAACTGACCGATGCATCATGGGCCACACGGGCCAATCTTGAAGCATCCATGAAGAGAAAAATGGTTGAAAATGAGCACCCACCCATGAATTTAATTTCTTACTCATCCGTTTCCTTGACACTCCAAGAGGTCACGCTTGGATTCGAATGGGTCCGTTTCCCATCGATTTCATACGGCTATTATGTGACGATTGATGATTTGCAGTGCTCTGGTCAGATGCCTGATTTGAAGCAATTCTTCATCCAATTACCGCAACTTGTCGGGCCAGAGTTTGACTTTTCGCTTCTTCGGGGTCTTTCTTGGGATGGCATTTCACTTACGCTTCCCGACGGTTCGTTTATCATTTTTTCAGGTATCGACTTAGGCTGGCATCACCGACCTGATGGAAATGGCGGATGGCTCCCGAAGTTATCATTCGACGCCATACCGTGGCCGCTTGACCTCGGCTCACATCTTAACCTTCCATCATTACCCTCGATTAGCCTCTCATCGGGTTCCTTGGCATCGTTGTTTAGCGTCCCACAACTCACGATTCGTTCGATTGATTTTGATGGACTGTCGTTTGACTTGTCGTCGTTATTCCAACAATTATTCCCAAGCATGAGTGGTCAGTTTTCCAACTGGAATCTTGGTGATTTCTTGAAACTTCCACAAATCAAGATATTACTTGGTCAATTCCTAACCATTCGGGGAGGAAGACTTGGATTTTTTCTTGGGGGATTTTTCAACCTTGATTCAACGTTCCCTCATATGGACCTTCGCCAATTCCTCACCCGAGGCGATTTTACGCTTCCAAATGTTAGCTTACCAGATTGGCCAGAACGATGGAAAATATTCCATGGAATGTCAGAACACTCATTCGGTTTAGGACCATTTTCTCTCCCCTTCGATTGGCCAGAACTTGATTTTGATCTGTTCGTTGATAATCCTTTTGAAAGTCTACGAATATTTCTTCGCCACATTTTCTCGGCCTCTTCCAAGAGTGGAGAACCCTTCGCCTTCCCCGCATTACGCTGGATATTTGGCTTGTTCTCTGGCAGCCTGCCCGACCTGAGATTACCAGATATTGGCTGGGGTAAGAATCGACAACAACCTCAGCGTGAACGTTCATGGTTGAATTTTGATTTCGAGTTTGATTTTGAATTTGAACTCGATTTTGACCGTGATACGCAACATCGACCAAATAATCCATTTGGTCTTGCGCTACCAAAGATACCGTGGACTGTCGATGGAACTGGAACGTATGAAGACCCTTGGGCAATGGGGATCCAGCCAAAAGGCTGGCCTAAATTTGAACTCCTATTTTGGCTCGACCCTGATGGATTGCCGCGCCAACATGTTGAAGAAATACTCTCGCATTTGAATGGAGAAATTCTAGCCATTGTCAATTCAATGTATCAATCAACGTTCACTCCACACCAACACCCTCAACTTCCTATTGGCTGGGAACACTCACTTGCGTTTATGATTCACTACCTCCAGCAATTCGACCGGAGAGCAAAACATGCGATTGGACACATGTCGGTAGCGCAAATTCGGAAATCGCTACGTGGCCTTGAATTGTATCTTCGAAATTCCGATGGATTGATTCATGAAATCAACCAACTCGAGCCAATGAACGAATGGGCCAATCGTCAACAAAGTTTGTCGCCCGTCTCTCATCATTTTGATACTATTCAAGACGTATCGGTCATTCAAGAATGCACCTCATTTTTGAATCTCCTTCAAGATACTCATGATGACCTGAGTGTCCTTCTCATTGTTCCATACTGGCTTGACCCGTCAAATTGTCAAACCATCGCAACGGCATTATATCAGACGTTGAATGTTAACGTCACGACATCTCCATTGTTTGATTTCTCCGCTTGGCCACAACTCAGCGAAACAACGATTCTTTCTCATGCCAATCAATTGGCTCAGCCGCAGCGAGTAAATGTACTGAAACCATCATTTTCGATTCAAAATTCGGAAAAATACGACCTATTGTTAGCACAACAGGTGAAACTAATGGTGGAGCACATTTCACAGTCCAATGGAGGCAAGGTGTTCATCATCGGCCACTCAATTGGCGGACTGGCAGCGAAATATTACACGCAACAAGATGAAAATGGAACCTACCTCACGGATACCGAAGGCGAAGATACTGTAGAAGAGAGGGTTGCAGGTGTGGTTACAATCTCTTCACCACTTGATGCTCAACCGGTCCGTGATGCTCCCAATGGAGATGACATGTATCTGTTTTTGCATCTGCTTCGATTGTTGGGTGCCATCCCAGTTGGACCGCCATCCACTCATTCGATACCTGGTGTTCAATCAGGACCAAATGATACGGTCATTCAAAACAAAGCATTTGTTGAACAACTCGGGAATTTGATGTTCAGTGACGAGATCATGAAAAAGATGCAAAGGAGTGAGGAAAATGACTGAACAAAAAATCAAGGTAAAATCGTGGGATTTTTACTTGAAATCAAGTGAAGATGATCCTCTTCAACCTTTCACCACGTGCATCTCAAAAGGCCTTATTCTTGCACCAACTGAAGACAAAGGACACCTTGAATATGGAGGCACAATGATTGGCTCTTCACAAATTTTGGTTAAAGATTCAGACTGGCCAGTCGGAAGAAAATCTGGTTATCTGAAGGTGGTTGTCAAAAACGGATACACTGTACGGTTATGCGTTCGAGTAATGAAGTACCCTCAACCCGTGTACATCAATACCTCACAACGCGATGGAAAATTTCATCAGTTGTGCAAGAATGAGTCATATACTGAGCGTTCAATACAACAAGTTCGAATTCGTCATAGTGAGAACCAAGCCAGCCAGGCACCCGGCTGCACAGAATTTGAATTCAAAGGGGGCGACACGTTTCATATCGACATCGACGGTAGTTGGATGGAGGAAAGGGGTGAGGCATTTCATTGTAGAATTATTCGAAATGGAGAGGCCATTCTTGAGCAACCCAAAGCCTTGGATGAACATTTGCTGATTTCAATCCATAGTATCTCAAAAACGCCCCAATCCCATACCGCACAAGAAATTGCAGATATCATCAATAGAAATCAAACTAGCTCACAACTCGCCAACAGAGAACACGACTTCCGCCAACAAATCGTGGAAAAGGCAAAAACATATCTTAACGATCCGTATTATTGGGGCGGTAACACCCCAAAAAATGAAGGAGGTCCTGGAACCGATTGCTCAGGGTTTGTCCTCTATGTTCTAAACTCGTTGTTTAATTTGAACTGGAAGGACATGTCTTCAGCAAAAATGACAGAAAAATTCGACCAAGTTGCCATACCAGAAGTAGGAGATTTGGTGTTTTTCAAAAACACAAATGGTCGGGTTGTTCAAGTTGATTTTGTTTCAAGCTTCGAGAATAACGATTTGACATTGATTGGAGCATTCGGGGGAGATAAAAACACGAAAGGTCAAATCCCAACGGCAAAGGTGCAGCTCCGGTTGTTATCGAGTGACACACGAGAACATTTTTTTGGCTCCCTCGATACATTGTTTGACGGCCACGCATTTGAACGAGATATAGAGGAATTTTCAACAATTAATCTCAACAATCCGGATATTGTAAGCTCCATTCAACTGCTCCTTCGATCATTCGGGCTCTTCAATGAAAAAGTCACGGGGAAGTATTGCAATCGGACGAAGCAAGGTGTCAAGGCACTGCGGCAAATCTGTTGCGATGAAATCGGGGATGATGTCATCTCCTTGGATGGAGATTTTGATGAAGATTTGTTGAATGCCATCAACAGATATCAACTCGATTTCCATGTGCCCCCGACCTCCAATATTCAGACGCTCTACACACGTCACCAAGCAAATGAAGAGGCAAAAATTGTGAAATTTGATGACCCATTTTCGACGTTCGAAATTCATGGCCATCACCATTTCGACGATCCCGACAAATTGACACTCAAGCACGATGGGGGTGGTTCGATTGCAAAAATCGTCATCAGCCAAGGCTGGACGGTTCGTATGTCGGTTCGTGGCCCACCAAATTACCTGACGAATTCCATCCCTGACGGAAGGACCCACCCCTACATAGGAAATTTCAAGCCGGATTTTTTGACTCGTTCTTATATCGAGGTAGAAATGCATGGGGGCGATGTTCTTTATCTGAGAATCAACTCAAGTTGTGACGCCCTGTCAAAGCCTCAACCGAATATTAAAGAAGTTTCTGTCGGTGAATTCTATCTCACATTAAACATGTGCATCGTTACGAATGAAAACACACATTCTCCAAATGGCGACGTGGAAATCAGTATCCTTAGTGCAAGAGCACCCACCATGACTGATTGGACGGCATTCTCCAAGAGTAGAGATCAAGAATATGATGCTACCCTTCCATTGGACGAGACAATTGGTGAGAAATTAGTCAAGGTATTAGAACTTGAGAAACATCTTGAAAAACTCACAAAGGTAGGGAATCAAATTGAAGCCTTTGTTGATGTCAGTTTGTACTTTACTTACGCCATCACATCAACATGCAAATATACAATTACAAAATTAGATGGCGGAAAATACCAAGTTGAAACTCAATTTTTGTTTGGAGGCGGCGTTGAGTACGGGATACGATCGCAAACCTGGTCATTTGATAATGTTCCAAAAACCAAAAATGATCGGAAAACCAAGCCAAAGTTTGCTGTCGGCAAAAACACGAACGCATCCTTCAAAGGTTTCGCGAGGTTATTCAATTCAAATGCATACATTTTTCAAAACACAGACGCAATATGTGAATGTTTTCCCTTCTTGATGCTGTCGTCAGTCATTGGCCAATACCCTGCCGAATTGTTCACTGGAACGGATCTGATCACACAAACAGCAACTGATTCTCGTGCTCGTTGGAGATGTGGATTGAATTTCCAAACTGAGGCACAAGTCGATTTCGCCATTAATGTTGATCTTCCAATTCTCAACACCAAAATAATGGAGTTCGCAGCGAGTTTAGGTGGTAAAATCGATATTTTGGCATACTATGAGGACGACTATACGACAGGGAAATCTGGATGGGGATTGAGCGGCCAAATAGCAGTTAAAGGCGGAATAGGTTTTTCCCTTGGCATCATGGAACATCTTGAAAGTTATGGGGACGGTTTGAAAAATGATGCTGGCGAGACTGAAGATTTCAACCTACGAACCCACGGTACTTTTGATTTAAGAACACAAAAATCAATCAGGCTGTCTACATCTTTTGGATTTGAAATCCGGCTCATGTCTTCAAACTTAGGCCCTGACAATGCAAATAAGACGAAAGACCCGATCGAACAATTCATACATGAGGATACAAACACCATCAGCAGCAAAGGATTCCAGCAGAAGATGGACGCTAGCGTATTCGATAATCGTGATGAGTTACGTAGCGTCAAGTTGACTGCTTCAATTGGGGTAGATGATGTCGAAATCCAATGTTCCATCATGTTCGACGCAACGCTCTACAATGTTTTTCAAATATTTCAGGCACTCATTACTGAATCTGACAAAAGATCCATTTTCGTCATCATGGCAGACTTAACGTCACCTTCGACTCGATTTGAGAACGTATGTGTTCAGGTCGAAAAAATATCAGCCGTACAAAACGGCTTTCAGGGCCAAGTTAACCTCTCAGGCCGAATTGGAGCGGGAATCAACTACACAAGCAAAATTATTGATGTTGATTCAATATTCACAAACAATGGCAATATACCAACGGCATACAGAGCACCAGACCTGCAAGTTGATACACCTGAGGCAAGAGCAGCTCAGTTAAGAGAAATAGATGCAACGTTTAATACTGCAATCAGGGAGATGCAATTCTTTGAGCCTTCCACATGGGAGCCCTAAAATTTAGCCATGTATTTGAAAAATAGGAGGATTGAATAATGAGTGATGAGTACACAAGCCCTAGACTTTCAAGAGAACGTCACCTAACGATAACAGGTTTGGGGGTTGTGGCATGATACCGAGTTTGGCCATTGCAAGTACGCTTCATACAACTACTGTGTCTCATGCATGCATGGAACTCATCAGTGAGCTTGTGGAGAACATTGACTCCTCGTTCAATATCGAACAGGAAACAGCCTCGCTTCCAACTCATGCGGGTGTAGGAGTCCGCTTCGAACTCAATTCTATCGGTGGGAATGATAACAATGAGGGGCATGTTGTCGACTTTCAGTGTCGAATTGACCTCATGAACATCAACCTATCCGGCGATGATGCAATCGAACCACCCCATCCAGCTCCGGCAGTACACTTTCAAGCTGAGTTGTGGAAGCAAGATGAAAACAACTTCCAGACATATCTATTTGGGCACCCTGAAGAAGACAATAGGTTGCGTTCTATAGAAGTAGATGCTTCATGGAATCAACAAGAATGGAACACGTCAGTCATCCTGAACGATGCTTCATATCTGGGGCACATGGATTGGGATGCTCCGATACCAGGGCGTATAGTATTGAATCAAGAGACTATTCTCGAAGGTGCTGTTGAATGTCTTGATGCATTCTTGGCCACATACTCACTTGAAATTGATAACCCTGCGGTGGAAGCCTTCTTTGAAGGAATGCACCTGTTAGGACTCATGTACAAGACGACAATGAGTGAGATCATCCCTCAGTCTCAAGATAGCACACTTCGTTGGTGGGTCGATGGACCAGCACTTTTGACCTTTGTACAAGACCCTCAAGCTTACATTTTGGACTTGATGACCAACGCGAACGGAGATATTGATTTTGGAAAATTATTACCAAGAACGAATCGTGCAATGTTCGACCATTTAGCCGAATCTTCGCCTTGGATGACCTATATTGATGACCCAGATGACCCTTTCGATGGCCACCTCAATTTCAAATTACCAGGGTTGTTCAAAGGGTATCAAATCAACGTCAATCTTGGCCGGTATGGTGATTTATCGATTGGGATGGTTGGCATCCCACTCGGGCCGCTTGACTTGAGTGCATTTGTCCAAATCCCACTCTTTGAGCCTGAAGTTTGGTTCGAGCATTTCAATGTTGAACTCACACTGACCGCTGATGTCGCTAGTTTAGGGATGTTCCAAGGGGCCTCTATGACGATGGGCATCCAACCCTCATTCTCACTGCACCTTGATTTACCTTCACTGCCAACTTTGCCATGGATCAACTCAAGTGGACTTCAATGGAATACGAATCCGCCAACGTCGATTGATTTACTTGATGCCTCCGATGTTCAAAACAACCTTCTCCCAATGATTCCAGGGCTCCTTTTGGATAATATCTTGCAACTTTTAGTCGAAAGATTATTTTTACGAAAATTCTCACCTGATTCACCTCTTGCGACAATATTTGTCGAACTCAACCTTGCACAGCGTACCTCAGACTGGGCCTTGGCTTCACGGTCACTCTTTGGCATATTCGTTGACCCTCAAGCACATTTTAGAGATGCATTGTATGACGGAGCAGTCTTTGATATGGAGACAATGATGAATTTATCGCATGCAATTTTGTCATTGTTCCCTGTAGAAATGGTAGTCGAATATGAAGTACCTGGTGACGAAACTTCGATGATTACATCTGTTGTGATTGGTCTTGGGATTGCAGAATCCATTGCATTTGAAATTGAAATTTGTGAATCTCCAATTGCTCCTGGTTCGCTCTCACTCAAAATTCGCACTCCTGATTCACTCTTTGGTGTACCATCTCTCAATGCTTCAATAGAACTCATTTTGACGATGCACCCCGCTGGAACCTTCGACTTGAATGGAAGTCAAAGTATACTTACATACGACATTGGTTCAGTCTTGCCTACCAATCTTGGAAACCAATCATTAGCAGATTTCATCGGATTGTTCGCAACATCAACACTCACGATTCGGTTTGGCATGATGAATAATCAAGTGAATCTCTCGTTTGAAGTCGATTTCAATCCAGCAGATAGTTCATCTCCTTCTGTGATACAACTTCTCCCTTCACTCTCTGGTGTAAATGCGTTCCTTCGACACATATTAGCAGACTTCGTAGACAATATTCTTCCTATCTTTATCACAGAATTTATCCTATCATTAACAGATGTCGTCTACACCGAGAATGGAGTTCAACACACTGTTTCATCAATCTTAATCGACCTTCTTACCAGTATTGACTTTTGGGATTCAAATCAAATCCAAATGGACAACCTAAAGCTCTGTAGCGGAGATGTTCAGTCCTATTTCAATCAACAACGCCTTGGAGCATTCGTTTTTGCAATTGGTGGCCACATCCGACACGCCATTCCAGATTCCGTCAACAATTTCTTTACGATCAACTATGATTCTCAAAATGAAAGGTATGAAGTCACATTGACGAATTCAACTGGGGAGTGGTATGACCCTGCAGTATTGTGCTTTGGGCGAAGAGATTCAGATTGCCTTGCAATTTGGCTCATGTATTCAAATGACATCATTCTCGATGCGACATCTGGTCTTTCGTTAACGATTGATTCTGAACTCGGGGCATGTTTGCCATTTGCAGGTCATGACTTTGAGCCGTTCGTCTCTGTGAACACATATACAAATTTGCCCATCATTCAATCACCACTTCAAATTCAACCTGGCATTCACTTTTCATTAAGCGGAGGCAACTTGACATTGGACATCAGTTCAAAACTCAATCCCGATATGATGCCAGAAACAGGAGATGGTGTCAACGCATTTTGGGCAAAGGTGCTGCCGAACTCAACACCGTGGATTCAAGATACTCGATGGGGTCTACCAAATCTTGGTGCATTAGCACTCGGTGCTGCAAATTCTGCTCTAGATTTTCTTTCAAATCTTCAAGCAGTACAAGACGTGCTCAATACACCACTGTACGATGGCGACAATGTCTTGTTTAAAGAATTGACAATCTTAGGTAATTGGCTTGTACACTTGAAAGCCTATGTTTGGGGAGATGATCCTAATGAGAATATTGCAGCACCAGCAAGCGGCACACAGGGAACATACACGATACGTTCAATTCAACAAATTGTATCAGATTACACTCCAACTGAACCTCGAAAAGCCACCGATGTTTTGCTTGAGGGTGCCGTTGAAATGGTTCATTTTTGTATTCAAAGAGCCTCTCAAAGTTTAAACAAAATCAAACTCTTCACCTATCAACGAAAATCCACAACATCTGATTCAAGTGGATCGGAAGGAGATGACCTGTTTGAAGTGTCACTCACAATTATGGACGAGGAAGGCTCAACGGGATTCAGTCTTGTTGGCATTTGTATCGATGTCCTTCAAGACACAGAACTCCAAATCGGTGGGCTGTTGTTAACCATCGGAACATCTGATGATGTCACGACACCAATTGTTCCTAGTAGTGCAGGGAAAACATATGTTCCCGGCCTCAATATTCAATTCTTAAAGTATTCATTAGACGAACATAATCTCATCATCCAACCATTCCTCAGCATTGAAATCGGGTACCTCTCGATGTTGCTTACTAAATTAGATCGCAAACCACTCTTGGATGCATTCCTCCTTCTCAACGCTGTTCGTATAACGACCGTCATCGACATGACATTTACTGAAACTGATGCCACCAAACGATTCATTGCAGGTGGCCGACTTGACCTTGACGACTTTGGCATTTCACTCGGTGGAGATGGAAAGGAAGATGGAGGGAATGGACTCGCTGCAGGTGTACTCGCAGGAAATGGCGAAGGAAGCGGTAATGTCAAACCATTGTTCGACTTGGCTGTCATGAAATATGATGGTTATCCCGTTGATTTTGATGTCGCAGGGTCACTTGAAACATGGTTTGTCATCAACAAGCAGTTTGGTCCAATCAAGATTGCACAAATCGGCGTGAAAATTACTGCAGCTGATGATAATTCGTCTTTGAAAATTCTTGTCGATGGAGAGGCAGAAATTGCAGGATTTTTGGCACAAGTCGATGATTTGTCCGTAACGATACCAATTCTCCGGCCTCTCAACTTCAGCGAATGGAAATATGACATGGCGGGTTGCGCTCTTGCTTACAGCGGGCCAGCATTCAAAATTGCAGGGGCCCTTCGAAAAGAAGAACTTGATGTACCGGGTGGTGGAGACAATGAGAAGTATATCGAATATCAAGGACTTTGCACGATTAGCACCTCAACAATATCCATTTCTGCGATTGGTGCATTTGGACGAATCCCTAGCACCGACGGTTCTTATGTAACATGTTTCGTTATTGCTGCAATCGACTATCCTCTAGGTGGTATTCCTGAATTTTTCGTCACTGGACTCGCCGGTGGTTTGGGACTCAATCGCGACCTTGTCGTTCCAAAAGTCGCTGATGTCCCGAACAGCATCTTCATGCGAACACTTTCAGGATTTGCAGATGACCCGATGGGAGCACTTGAACAAATACGCACAGATTTACCAGCGAAGCGAGACAGTCTATGGTTTGCAATAGGGGTGAAATTCACCACATATCAGGTGCTTGAAACAAAAGGAGTCCTCTTCGTTAAGTTATCAAATGGTGTCACAATTGGTATCCTTGGTTTATCATCAATGTCGCTACCAACAAAAGAACTGGGTATTGGCTACGTTGAACTCGCCTTCTTGGCATACTTTGATTCACAGGAACAGTTGCTTTGGGTTGAGGCTCAACTCACAGATGCATCGTATTTATTCCACAAGAGTTGTCGACTTACGGGTGGTTTTGCGCTCGTTAGTTGGTTTAAGCGGGGTGAATTCCTCTTGTCTCTTGGAGGATACCATCCAAAATTCAAGGCACCAAGTTACTATCCAGTTGTCCCGCGACTCGGTTTTAGTTGGAAACCCATGTCAAAATTGACGATTAAAGGTGGTGCATACTTCACAGTATGTACGTCAGCAGTAATGCTAGGCGGTGGATTCGAGGCTAGTTTCAAATCGGGTTCATTAACGGCGTCATTCAAAGCTGGCGTGGATGTTTTAGTTGTGTTCGATCCATTCTATTACAGTTTCCGAGTCTATATCGGCCTTTCAGTTCGCTACAAAACATGGCTCGGAACTGTGAAAGCTTCTTTGGGTGCTGATTTGGAAATTGAAGGACCAAAGATGCGTGGAAAAGCTCGAATTGAATGGTACATCATCTCCTTCACGGTTAGTTTTGGTGCAAATAGTTCAAGAGCATTCAAAGCCATTGGCATGCCTGAATTCATCAACAAACATGTATTGCAATTACCTGAATCCGAACACAGCACCTCACTTTCCCAAAAATTCACAGAACGCCAATTTACTTCACAAATTCCGAGCGGAGTCGTCCGACCCGATGATGGAGAGGAAGGTGATGGTTCGATGAACAAACCATTTGTTGTTGAGCCAGAGTTTGAACTTACACACCAACACCTCTTCCCTGCAAAATACCATGCAATGCACACATGGAACCAAATAGACGGGTATTCTGAGATAGATTCTGGTTGGAGGGAACGTAATGAAGAAACACTCGACAATATTCAACTCGCTCCATGTGGTATCGAAGATGATGTAGAACCAACATTTTCGATTTATATCACAGGAATGGAAGGTTCTTCTGTACAACTCCCAAATGGCATTTCATTCATTAGTCATTCATCATTCTTCCCTGAAACGCTCTGGCGTTGTGATTTAGATGCAAATGGTCGACCTAAAGCAAAGAAATCACCAAGCCCTCAACAGCCACGATTCCTCTCTGGTAGTTCATCTCTTTTCAGGGCGGTTGCACAGCCTCAGGGATGGTTGAAGACGATGGCGATTAATCAAATCGAAAAATCACAATTTGTCCACAACCTACCATTCCGAAGATATATCGAGCAATCCAGTGGTTCAAAACCTCAAAAAGAAGAGAAGCTAAGACTAGAACTAAAGAAAGATGTTCGAATTGACGAAATTGAAAGAAAGCATTCGAAAATTATGACCCCAGAAGACTTTGTGCGAATGGAAGAATTGGAAGCAATTCAACGATTCAATTCAAACCAAATCGAGCAAAGTGCAGTTCGAAAGACACCATCTGCAACAACTCGAACATATCCTACTGCATCAAGTTCTACAATGCAGGTCTCCAATGGTGCGAATTCAAAGTTCACAACAACGGCTCCGGCAAACTTGAATCTTCAAATGAAAGGCGCCAATAAGGGGGATATCAGTCGAGTTTCGAATACAACGGGGGTGATGCGATGAAACCATCGAACAATCAACGAAGATTGCTCCAAAGGAGGTCCCCTCCAAGGATCATGTCAATGTATGCAGGCATAGGTGTTGAACACGCTATGGAAAAGCAAAGTGTGGTCAAAAAAATTCAACCTCAACCGATTCAACCTGGTCTTGCATCCCTCACACCTCAGTTGGTGAATGTCCTTAGTACAGGGGAAACAATGAATGTCGAGGCGGTAGAGCAACGCACGACATCTGTTCAACACATTCCTGATGCTGAACAACTCCCACGGGTGCAAGTCTCATCTCACCATCATGATTCACTTGTCTTTGTCGGCGAAGTCCCTGTCAAAGAGCGGAAAAAGTCAACCGAAACAAAACCTTCACCATCCATGATAGGCCATTCTATAGAGAACCATAGTTACCGGTTACAACAGACCACAGCAATACAATCCGAGGGTGCAGTACTTATTCCCGGACTACGACAAATTTGGGCACTTCAAGAAGAGTATTCAAACGAGAAATTCGCCCATGCACCCGTTCTGTCAATACAAAGTGACCAAGCAGTACGAATTACATTCCATCGTGGTGCTGGTGGAATTCTGCAAGACCTCGAAATACCTCCACAGGAAAATCTAGTGGAAATAGAAGTGCCCCTCGGTACAAAGTCTTTCACCGCCGAAGGCCTTGGAGGTAAACATCTCGATTACGGGAATGTCGAAATCTCAAGCAGTTCAATTACCTCTAAATTCGCCTCCCAAACATTCCCATCAGTCGGTTTCCAACGGTTAAGCACCATACATCAAATTGGACTTTATCGATACCTAGGCAGAGGATGTTACATTCAGTCACAAGAATCTGCTTCAAAGCGAACAATGGAAGAAACCTCATCGTTCTCTGCAGGAGAAGTATTAGCAAAAATTGACAACCTTCGATTTTACTGTGGATCATCATTCCAAACGCTTGTGGCAATTGTTCGAACGTTACCAGGTGAAACTCCAAACATCAAAATTGCCATGGAAGGCGTGACACCGATAAAAGACCCCCTTGCCATTAAAAGGAGTGATGCAGTTGCTTACATATGGCAAGTACAGGCAATTGATGGATTCAAAGGTCCTGCAATCATTGACATTCTTACTGACGAGACGACAGATGTCAATTCACTCATGGCTTTTGCAGCACATCCACAACATGTGTTAGATCTCCTCCAAGAACAAAAATGGATTCACCTCGTTCACGAAGGCCCACTCTCTTTCGAAGGCAGTTCAAAGATTATGTGGAAGCATTCACCAAATATACTCGACCAAGTTAAGAATTTGCAAGAAATGAAATTGAATTTAACGATGAGTAAATCTTCAACACTAAGTTCTACGTCAAAACAAGCGAAGGAATTTGTTCAACCTGTTGTCATACCACTACAACCTAAACCAATCATACCACCACCCGAACCGGTTGTTGAAGTCAAAACTCATCAACCTCAGGTTGAAATTCCTGATGAATTACCTCGTTTGCCTCCTACTGTTGCAACGACAGGTGAGGCGTTTCAATTTGACCTTTCGATTTTTGTCGGGGATGATGATGAAGGTGACACACACAAGTTCACCTTTGTTTCTTCACCTGATTGGCTTCTTATCACAGAAGCAGGGTTGATTGCCGGTACGCCTTCAACTGAAGATGTTGGCATCCATCATTGTGTGTTAAGGGTCACGGACACAGGCGGGCTTTCATCTGATGCTGTTCTTGAAATTGAAGTGAAAGAAAAAATCTTGAATCGTGCGCCATACTGGAAACCAAACCTCAAGATTGGCGGAGAAACACAACAAATGACATCAGAAAAGAAGTCGGATACATCAACTCTCAGGAATACAGAAGTAAGCATCCAATTCCCTTCAACTTCTGATGGGTTAAGTATCGATAGCCAATCCTCGCTAAATCAATCATCGAAATCGAATGAAACTTCCCCAAACAACCGCCAACAAACAAAGGCAAAAAGAAAGAGGCGATGAAATGACAATACAACCAATACCACCAAGTCCAGATGTAGGTACAATACGTTACTTTGACTCGATCAAACCTCCATTGACGCAAGGGAAATTTTTGGTCGAAACCAAACAAACATTCCCTACTTCAGTCAAAGGTGTCAATACAAATTTACCCGAAGAGATTACAAAAAACGAATACATTCAAATCGAAGGCTCCCCATATCAAATTGACCCACTTACAATACATTCGAGAACTCCACCAAAAAATGAACAAGGCGTAAAGGTCGACCTATCAATTCCAAAGATTGTTTTTCAAAGTAAAACACTTCCATGGGAAAGGAAAGTAAACGATGAAGAGCACTATGATAACTGTCCTTGGATGAGTTTACTCCTAATTCGCGATGATGAATTTGAGAATTGTTGCGAAATTCTTGAGGGTCAAAAACAATACACAATTCCAGGTAAAGGCAACTCAAATATTCCATTTGAAATACGAGTTCTTTCAATCAAAGAGGGTTTATTGAAAAACATTGGACCTACAGCTCACGACCTCCCCTACCTTGCACATGCCCTTCAAGTCAACCCAAAAGACAAAGAGTTGTGTGGGAATGATGAAGATGGAATCTTTTCCGTGATAATTTCCAATCGTTTACCGAGTGAAATCAATACAAAGTATCATGCGTGTTTAGTTTCTATAGAAGGGCACGCTTCGAGTTTACCAATAGAAGATGCTGTTCAAATTCTGACTCAAGACATCGAGGAAAATCCACAGATGATAGAAAAACAAGGTCAAAAAATTGATTTGAAAGTTGGTCTTGATCATGGTGTTCATCGCATAACATCTCATCCAATTCAATTCCCACTTCACATACCTGAGACTTTTCAATCCATTCAAAATTTAAAATCAACCGATGATGTAAAATTAATTCTTCTCGATTATTGGACGTTTAATACAGGGGACGGCGGTGATTTTGAATCGAAAATCAAGGCAATAAAATTCCGTCAATCGCTCGCAGACAAAGACAAAGTGGGCGACCTTGACTCCCTAGCAGGTTTCAGCCTTGAAGATGGTGAACAACGAACATATGAACCCGCTCTCCTGGGTTCAGACATGGATCCTGATGTCACTGTAAACTCCTTCCTTTACACAGATATTGTTGAACACGACGGCATCACAAGACCGTGTTTGTATAGAGGGCCTTGCATCGCAGTACCGACATATCACGATATCAAGGAAGAGCCTTACACGAACTCAGACGATGCAAGAGGACTTGAACCATCAACAGGATTGGATGTCATTCATCATTCCTCAGCATTTGAACTCGGTCGATTGCTTGCATTAAGTGACCCTAAATTTATTGAGACACTTAGTCGATGGAGACGATTACGATTAAAGAAAAAATCCCTCCAACTTTACAGAAAAAACTTTCTTGATAAATCACACCTTTCTAAAAAATATGATATCGAAAGCGTAGATAAGTTACCCCTTCAATCTATTTTACAAAAGGCGATTGTCAAAGAGACCGCGTTACCTCTGAAAGAAGTTCCACCAGATTTGAGATTTCACAATGAAGTGCCTCTTCCACCCGATGGTACAACAGATGATTTCCTTGATAAACTCTCATTAGAACGATTACAATTTGATGAAAACACAATGCTCCAAGAAAACCTTCGAGTCCAAGAAGCATACACGCGAGGTGGCCAGTTATGACCGAAGGTGATACGACGATGAGCGAATATCACACACGCGTTGTTGTTCCATGGTTTGTAAAGGGAATGTCAAGAACAACCACAGATGATGCTGAAGAGGCTGCATGGAATTTTATCATCGAATGGCTTGGGCAGCTCCGTACGCTTGTGGGCGTTCCCTTTCCTTACATTGTGCCTCATGAAGAAATGCTTCCAAATGATTCGATCAGATTTTTCCATATTGACCGAAACTGGATCGATGCTATGATCGATGGTGCCTTGAGTACAGGTGTATTGGATTCAAGAGGAGCATTAGCTGATGTTGACCCAGAGAAGCGAGGGGAACTTTACATCGAACTCATGGAGGCTCTCAATGAACAAGAATTGATTATGAATCCATTTCGAACGGCATTAGCCGCTCATGATAAGGCTAGAGCATTGAACAGGAGTGTTTTTGAAGATGCGGTTTCAATAGCAAACCAAAATTTTAAACAACGAGTAGAACAAGAAATCTCGAAAATTCCAGAGCAACAGCGTTCAATGAGTAATGCCGTCATGGGTGTTGCAAAAAGCGAAGATTCAGCAACAACAACATCTGCATCGAAACAAAAAGCCACCAGTGTTCAACAAACAAAATCGAACACATATCTCGCTGGAGAAGACAAAGAGAATACGAAATCACCCACCCAACTAGAACCCATGCTCTCTCAAAATAATCATGATTTTTTAAAGAAACAAATTGAAATTTCTCGAGACGTTCAAAGTGAACTAACAGCGAAAATGAGTGGTATTTTATCTCAAATGACGATGATTCGAGGTGGGCTACTCACGGGGTTTTTGATGCGCTCAACTATCGTTCGAGATTACCCTGGGCTTGAAATTCAAGCCTATGATGCTCCTGAATGTGTTGGCGAACGGCGTGAAGAAGGTTTTGATGAAGGTAGGGCGGTAGACCTCATTCGTGTCGCACGACTCTCAGAGACAATTCTTCTTTGTATTTTCAACGGTGTACCCACACATTTGCGAATGAAAGAACCCTCAGAAGGTATCCGATTAGGGCTTGAAAAACAAGACAAAGGCGGAGGAAAAATTGACCCAAAATTATACGTCAAATACAAAAATAGAGATGGTATGATTGAAGATGACAAAACAATTAGAATCAGCGTCCGCGCAGGCACCGGTGATGTTTCAGTCCTTCGAATGCGAGATTTCAAGTTCGGAAATGATTGGGTAAATAAATCTACTACTTCGGTGTCCATTCCAAACTTGGAGAAAGGTGGATTCGTTGCAACACAACTTATGCAATTTCCATATCAACAAGACTTCGTTTATGATTCAATTCGACAACAACCAATCATTGATAGCCAAAACGAATCAATCGTCAATGTCGATGCAATAAGGGTGGAGGATTCTTCTGTGATCAATCGACCGAGCAGTGGTGGTGAATAAGATGGCTAAGCGAAAGAAAAACCCTGTTGCCAACAAAACAGCAGCAGACAGTGTCAAAAACATCGCTTCCCAGTCAAATACACCAAACAAAACTGACATTCCGTCAACTCCTACGAAAGCATCTATCACATCCACTGCATCAAAAGTTAAATCCAACACTTCAACATCAAAACAGGTCGAAGAAACCTCATCAACGAAGACGAATGCCGATGGCATTTGGAAGACAGATACAGTTGTTTCAGAAGAGAAAATCGTCACAGGTAAAGACGCAACGCCGGTTGTGAAAGAGGTAAAAGCTGGCAAAATCATCGACCAACCAGAGAAAGGAATGAAACATGATGCGAAATTTGACAATAAAATCATTGACGCAGCATTTCAAACACATTTAGAGAGGCGGCGTCATTTACTTGTTCCAATCGATGTGCAAGCCCTTGTTGTCCCATACACCAAGGCCATTAGGATTGAACAGGATAAAAACCTAAACAAACTTTTCATGCTTTATGACAAGAGAGCACCATTGAAAACGCATTTCATTCAAAGGGAAGGCGAAGAAGACCATGGCACATCTGATTGGAGGTTACCTGATGCATTCACATACACCCCAAACAATCCATCAACTGGAGGATTAGAGCCGGGCGTTCATCTGTTTTGGAAACCCCCTCGAGCATTACTTGAGGGTGAATTACTCGAAAAAGAGGATGTGATGAATGAATTTGAGTACAAAGAAACAGATGGCAATGTACCTCCGGAATTTATATCAACAGAAGAGAAGTTTCAACATCCAATTTCATTTGAAGATGCTATTCGTAACAGGGTGGAGTTTACAACCGAAACAGATGATGTTAAACCGCTGAACGAGACATTGAAGTTTCCATACCTACCAGATTTATGGGTTATAATTCGAAGGAAAAAAGTGGACGACATAACTGCTCCCGGTAAAGTGGTAAACTCAACAAAAAATGAACCACTCGTAAAAGCATGGGTGGTGGATTCTGTCACATTGGAAGTTTCGACACTGAATAATTTCACTCCTACAAAACGAGATCCATCGATACCAGAAATGACTGCTATCGGACCCGAGACGGGTGATATGCACTGGACTGCGACATATGACAATTCCAAAGGTAGGTTTGGATTCCATGACACACTATCCCAAGATACGACGGCAACATTTGATTATCTCGTATGTGGCTGGTTCACTGATGAGTCCTCTGACCCTGCATACATGGAAGCACATGAATCCGAGGAAGTATGGTTTTCAAAAATGAGAGATGATTTGCGCTGGGACGTCAAACGCTCTGACATTGACGATGATCCAACCAATTGGGAAACGCTTCTTACACACGTGATGAACCAACAGAAAGGTGGTGCTGAAAAGTGAAAAAGGATACATCAATTTCCCCAGACAAGAACAACGTTGGACGCGAAAAGAAATCAATCCTTCCCCGAAAAGAAGGCAAACAAAAAGAGGTGACTGGAAAAAACAAAACGTCGGAGTCAAGCAAGTATTCGAGCGATGCTATCAATATTGGCGCTGGGGCGACAGCCATAGATTCCAGCCTCATGGTGCGAGCGGCAATTGACACCATTGGCGAACATTGGCCAAGGCACACATTGTTCCACGGTGCCGTATGTAATGTCAAGTGGGGTCATCCTATTGAAAACAATGATGCTTATGAGTTAGATGCAGCCATTGGCGTTAATCAAGAAGAGGCATTAGCTGCCCTTATTTCATCCGAACTCGCTGAAAATAATGCAGGTGTTTCGGAAGAGGAGCGACAAGAATTCGAGAAATTCTTTGTTGGTTTCACACACGATTTGCTTGGTGAACTCGATACAGCAGATGGAGAATATCGATTTGAACATGAAATACACAAGGAATCATTTCACGCCATTGATGGTGGCATCCTCTTTGATTATGTGAAAGAAGAAGAGAAGCGGTTCGAACCAACGAAAAATCGGCGGGGAAACGAAGTATCAACAGCACACCAATACGCACAACAACAAGCACCTCTCGGTCAGCAGATACAAAACTTTGCCCAGCAAGGATTTAATCAAGACAGAATGCAGTTTGCCAAGAATCATCAACTTGCATTTGGGCTTAAAGAGAAACAAATACCAAAAGTTACCGCTTACCCTGCTCCAAGATATTTTGAACCACGCGACCCCGTTTTACTTCTTTCAGACCAATTGCGTTCGACAAAAGCTTTGGAGGAGGGATATTATCATCCTGAGGGGCTCACAAAAATTCGGACAATTGCAGATATTAATCGGCTCATTGGTGAAACAAATAGGACATTGACATTTACACAAAACCGTTTATGGATGCCATTAGAAATTGATGCATTATACGATGAAATGCGTTTCTTGGAGGACTGCGAAGGAGACTACGCTTCAATCAAGAAATTATTCAACTTAGGCGGTTATTCTGTTAGGGGACTGCGAAGCAGTTTACCTTCACCAATTGCGTATCAACAGTGGAAACAGGCATGGCTGCCACTTTTTGCAGATATCAGATTCAAATTTTATCCTGATAAAGAAAACTGGGAATTGAAGGGTGTGGATTACCAGCGAACAAGTGGAAATGAAACTATTCAAGCCAATGAGGATGAAGCAATCATCATCACCGAACGCTTACCAATCACCCGAAGTGCCCCAAATGTGGTCGTTTCGCAAATCAACAAATTTCTCAAAGATGAAAACGAACTTGATGAAGATCAAAATGGGGTTCTCGATGTTACAGAAGAAGACATGCTCGAACAACTGGTCTATGATTTCAAACAGCGTGACCTCTTATCCATAACACTGAGCGGACTTGATAATAAAATCAACCAGTTATCTGAGACGCATCCTATTCGAGCAGGTCTCGTCGAAATCGTTGAACTGAAAATTGTGGATGCCTTTGGTAACCTCCGCGAAATTCGACCGGAAGGCCTTCTCAATTTTGATAGCGGCCAACCTCCAAAAGTAAGTGTCGGTTTAAGTTTACAAAACTACAGCGATGAGTCTGGAAAAATTGTCATCCGACCACGGATTCCCAAACCGTCAAGACTGGATTTCAGATTGCTTGCTCACGACGATGACACGCTACCAGCTACGGGTGGAACAGCCGCCCTGCTCAACAGTGATTTAGTAGCATCACCAATTTGTGGCTACCTCCTACCCGATCACATCGAATGGGCGATGGAGGTCTTTGATAATGAAGGAAATGCAAGAGGACAACTTCGTGTAGCTGACCGTGACTGGACTCTTGGAGGTATCCAAAAAGGGCAACTTGCATGGGACAATAATCCAGGAAACTTTTCTGCTGCAGGAACCGCTCCAGATTGTGGAAATAAGCACCTTGACAGGATTATCAACTCTTTGATGGATGTTGGAAGAATCGACGAACAGGAAAGAAATCTCGAAAACTCTGGGGAGGGTGTTTTGTCAGCTTTATTACGTGCCATTGATACGACATATTGGCATTCAGACCCATTTGGTAAAGGAGGCATTAATCATCCTTCATTTTACATGGGTCGACCAGTTGCTGTTGTTCGTGCACTTCTTCGTCTTCAAGTTGAAGGTGGATGGACGCAGTTAAGTGAATCACAACGTAAGCATGCTTTCCAAGTCAAATTGGGAAGTATAGAAAGAGAAATCGATGGATTACTAGGATATTTCATTGATGATGACTACACAAGATTCTACACAGTGTTCCCAATCGATGAATCTGGTGCACCGATTCCTGAATCAGACCAGTCGATTGACCATGATTTCCTTTCATTCGATAACACACTGGATGTCCTACCTGAAACTGATATTTTCTTGACACTGCTCTTGCATCCACAATCTGCACTTCATTTGACCAGCGGATTCCTGCCGCAAAAAGAGATTATCCTTCTGAGGGAACATTGGGAGGAATCAATGGCAAAGATTGCACCTACGTTCAAAGTTGGACCAGTTCTTGTCGACCCAACATCAATCCGAATGCCAATTGATGATGGTAAGCCACAAATGCAGTGGAAATGGCTTCACAGAGAATCACCATCAAGTGTTCTGCAGAGTGAAGTTAAGGCAAGTGATGATTTGGCAGGATTGCCGAATGGGAAAATGCTTGCATATGAAGGCTGGTTGAAATTAAATCAAATCGATCAAGGTGAATGAATGATGACATCTCAATTACATACCAAGAAAAGAACAACAAAGAGGCTGTTTAGACCATTTGCTGTGAGACACATAACACATATTGAGGAGGAAAATGTATGAAAAATGTAAAGATTCTCGTTTTGATGATTCTATGTTCATTCATGTCAGTGCCTTGGTCTGTCAATATTTCACTCGACGATGTGAATAACGGCCAGGCATATTCACACGCCGAACCATATACTCAACTTGACGAGACTGCAACTGAGGTCATGCAACTCATCACCCCAACTGGAACACCAGGTTCATACTATACTGATTTCAAAGTCACATCATCAGTCATTGATAGTGAGGGTTCCACATACATGGTAGGGGTGTTGAGTAAGAACAAACTCATTCTTGGGTCCGAATGGATTGACCACCACAACGGGCTCAACCGTGCAGACGGCACTTCATCACTTGTCCTTGCTAAGATGGATGCTGAAGGATATTGGGATTGGATTTTCGCTCCAACTCCAAAAAGTGGGAATTATTGTTCTCCAAGCGATTACAATAACATAAATGAATCGAGAATTCAAATGAAGGATATTTCATTATCGAGTGACGAGAGTAAAATTGTTATCGCAGGTTCATTCACTGGTTGTTTCGATTTTGGAGTCGGATCTCGAATTCACAACCCATACCAAGATGTTGATGCAGGTCTTGTCGTCATGATGCATGCGAGCAATGGAACGAAAATTTGGGTCAAAGAAATTATGACATCGGATGCTGACCCTACGTATGGACACATCAAGTTTAACAGTGTAGCGTTTAGTGATGTTGGGACAGAACGCAAGATATTCTTGGCTGGTCAACTCTCATCAATAGCAGTAACTGAGAATTCCAAAGTTGTTCGGGGCGATTATAGTGGGGATGCATATTTCATGGTGATGTCAATAACTGGTGAAATCCTTCACCATGAAGATAATTGTCCACAAAATGACATCCAAGCTAATTCTCCATGCAACAACTTTGGTTACGAAGATGGTGTCATCGTGTATCCTTTTGGAACAGAGGTATTCCTCGGCATTCAAGCATGGAATGGGAACAGCCAAACCTATCTCTTCAATTCGAGCGAGGGAATTGAAAAATCTGGCTCCACAGAACACCCCACAGGTTGGTTTTTCAGGCAAGATAATTACAGTTATGTTTCAACTGCCCCTGAAAATTTTAGCATGAACCCCACTCGTGCACACACGATCTTTGATGTGCATGCTGATGAAGAAAATAAATTGACATTCACGTTCAACAGCCAAGGAGGAGCCGGAGACCCTGGCGTGACAATTCTCGACCATGAACTTGGAGAAAAACTTCAATTTGTTCCACGGCAAACAGGATTGGCTTGGGCCCTTGAAGCCGATGGATACATCGAAGGAAAATACCTTGCACGTCAACTTGTACTCAACTGGGACTACTCATACAATGAAACCATCGATGTGTACGATGAAAATGACATCCGAGTTGGCATTATTGAGCTCGACCCCAGAATAAGTATCGTTGACACTTCAACATTGAACATTCTTGGTGTGCTGCCAAAAATCTCTGAAGAACGACCACTCATCATTTCAAACAATCAATATCACACGAGCATCATCGGCCTAGAGGCATCAAGTCAACAGTATACGATGTTTACTTTCCAACACGATACTGATGCAGACGGTATTCCTGACTGGAATGACCCATTTGCATTCATGCAAGCGTCAGCTGATACTGATGGCGATGGTATTGCAAATCAAAATGATAATTGTCCAAACAATTGGAATGAGAACCAACTAGATTACAACGGCGATGGCGAAGGTGATGAGTGTGATACCGATATCGATGGAGACGGTATAACAAATAATGTACCCTACGACGGACAAGGAAATGACCAATGTCCGTTTGAAAACGCATCACTTTCTGATAACAACATGGACGGGTGTCTCGATGATAGCGATGGTGATGGCGTTCCTGACCTTCTGGATGCGTACCCCTATATTCACGCAGAAAATGACACAGATGGCGATTCTATAGAGGATGTTTTTGATAATTGTCAGTACATAGCGAACACAAATCAACTCGATTTTGATGAGGATGGCGTAGGGGATTCATGTGACGGTGACATCGATGGAGATCTTATTAACAATTCAAATCCATTCAATGGCACTGGTGAAGACCTGTGTCCATACGAAAATGCGTCTTCGTTGGACCTCAATTTTGATGGATGTTTAGATGACATCGTTCAAGATAATGACTTAGATGATGATGGTGTCATCAACAGTCTGGACAGGTGCCCTGGTTCAGATGACACGATTGATGAAGACGAAGATGGTCTCATTGATGGATGTGAAGTTCATCCAAACGACTCAGACAATGACGGTGTCATCAACAGGCTTGATAATTGTGTATTCATCTGGAACCCGTTGCAAACAAATATCGATGCTGATACCAACGACACAATGGGTGATGCATGTGATTTCGACATTGATGGGGACGGTGTGAACAATACGATCCCAGTTGATACTAGAAACCAATCGAATAGCGACAAGTGCCCATACACTTTTGCTGCTGAAGAAAACGATGAGGACAGAGATGGATGCAACGATGATGTTATCGTGGAAGTCGAGGTGGAAGTAGAGGTACCAGTAGAAGTTCCAGTGAAGGAGAATTCAACGTCAATAATAGACATCGACCTCGATAAGGAAGAAGTTCAAACTGCCGCAGCCGTTGGCGGAACCGGTCTTGTTGGTGGCGGCCTAATCGCATTTGGAGCAAGAAAATTGTCACAAGGTGGCAAATATCTCGGCATCGATGATGGAATTGAATTGATTAAATTCCTACCGAAGACGAAAAAGAAAGACGAGAATGCCGACCACTACTTCAAGCGAGGGCTCATTCGACAGCGTGAAATGACAAAATCTGCTGATGCTCGATTCGATGAGTATGTCGAATTTGATGTTGATGAGATTGAAGAAGTTGAAAACTTCCTTGAAGAAGACATGTCTGAGCAGAACGAAAAGGAGGCATCGTAATGAGCAGTGAATATATTTTAGATGATGTCATAGAATCTTTTTCAGAAGAAGATTCGTTGATGAGTGATATTCGAAACAACCCAGTAAAATGGCTCCTGTCTCTTGCCATTATTTGTCCTGGAATGGCCTATACATTGACTGAACAAACATCCTATGCGTCAGCGATGGAGAACTGGGGACTTCCTACTGGACTTGAATGGATTCTTGCAGTCTTCGTTACTGGACAACTGTTCATTGCTCCTCTTTCATGTTATTTCTTAGCTCGAACTGGAAACGTCGCATCCGGCTTGTTTATTGCCATGGGAGGTTCTGCTATTCTGATCGCAAACCCCGATGAGATTGCACAATTTTCCGAAATTTTTGGCTGGCCATTTTTCCTCTTTTGTACAGCATTATCCGTTCCAATGTTGTTGGTATTGAAGAACAAAAAGAAATTACTCGACCCCGGCAAAGAGCGGATAACATGGTGCACGCTGCTTTCGACAGCAATCATGGTTTACACTATTGCAGCTATTGTCCCATCTGCAGGTGTTGCTTTAATCAACATCTCCTGTGAAGAAGATGCAGGCGCATTGCTGAGTCAAGTGGACATGTTTGCAGGGACAACTGATGCCTGTCAAGCACTTCAATACAGATATGCACCGTTGCTCGGCATGGTTGCTGCAATCGGGTGGGCGTGGCCTCGAGGTAAGAAAATCATTGATGATTTAACCGATGATTTTCTCGATGGACTCAAAGATTAACCAGAGCAACTGAATAGATTTGTCACAAGGAGAAGAAAATACTTTCACCTTTGAGCCACAACAGTAACCATAGCAACAAGACGGTTGGTCTTGTTTAGGCCTGAGTGACGTAGGTCACCGACACCCCTTCCTGTCTCATCCCCTCAATGATCGTCTCGATGGTTTCCGTCGCCAGGTCTTCAGGAGGATGAACGCCATCGCTGAAAAGGGCGCTATCTCGCCATGCCAGAACGCATCCCACGGTCACGAGTCCGGTCGTGCGAGCCATGCTTGAATCGCCGTCCTTGCCCGTGTCTTCAACGGTCCATACCTCTTCTACATCGCCGGCTCGGCAACGAACCTCCATCCAGGTGAATTCCGGTCGGCTTGCGTCGTACCGCCAAGCTTCAACCAATTCGTCGGGGTGCAGGTCCGTGTTTTGGTAACGCTGGATATGCCCGGGCCAACGGACGGTGTATTCGCCCATGGACGTCGCAGGCAGGTCCACCAAGGAACGCAATCCATCGGTGAGAAACGCTTCCATCGCCCGTCCGTTGGCATCGATGGGATGAAGGTCGCTCATGGCCGGGACCACCGCGAGTTTATTGTTGCTTACAATGCGTGCTGGGCGGGTGTATTCGGCGATCACGTCGTGAGGTGAGAACGGGGCCATGTAGGACCACGCTCCGTCCGGTTGAGCCGGATTGCCGCCGACTTTGATGCTCACCTCGTCGAGGTGACCGTGATTGCGATGGGCCAAGGCGACCAGCATGTTGGACAAGCCCGGGGCAATGCCAACGTCCCACAGCACCGGGCTGAGTGGGCTCTCCAACGCATCGGGGGTGCTTTCGCTAAAGGAGAGGTCGATCACGGGAACGCCCGTTCGGGTCACGGCCTGAAGGACGGCATGACCAATGGAACCCGGGACCATGTTGACGATGAGGTCGGCGATGGTGTGGTCGGCTTGCAGAGCGTTGCCCAAGTGGAAGGTTGCCGGTGATTCCCGAGGCACGATGTCGTAGAGGTGGACGTCCAACCCCGCTTCCACCAGTCTTCGAGTGACAAAGGAGCCCACGAGGCCGCCACCGAGGCAATGGATTCGCATGGTCGGGCGAGCGAAGGGCCGATGACAAACCTTGCCCAATTCCGCCATGAAGTTGATGGAAAGGGATTATTTGTCAGTTGGTTCTGTTTGGACCATGAGCATCCTCGAACAGTACGAACTCGCCTTCCAATCCGGAGATAAAGACGCCCTTGACAACGTGATTCACGACGACTGCAAGTTTCACCCCCACGTCGGGGGTATGGTCATGTCCAAGAGCGACATCATGGCCTTTGCCGGCATTGGTGCCGTGCGTACGGAATCCCATCGAATCTTGTTTGAGAACAACGAAGTCGGTGTAGCGCATTCGGTCGCACACTTCGCCAACGGATCCACTTCCGAGGCCGTCCTGGCCTTCTACCGATTCAAGGACGGGAAGATCATCCACGTTGAAACGGGAGCAACGCCGCTCAGCGACGACTACACCGTTATCGGTCAGTGAAGACGCCCACCAGCGTCTTGCGAACACGATGTTGTCTGCAATGATCTCTTCTGCACCGATTCACTGCGGTGGGTGTCCATCACAACCCGATGCCGATTTCTCGTAAGGAGAATCAAAGCAGCGGGCCGATTTGAACGCCGATAAGGAGCACGGCCGTGGCGGCCACGGTGATCAGAATGTTGTCATCGATGGGGCCAAACTCGTAGCGTTCCACCACGGTGGCCACGGTGGCTGAAAGTAGACCCCAAACGGGTATGCTGGGGTCGCCGGCGCTGGCCGCAAACCAGCCCATGGGAGCACTGACGATGAACATGAAGACGTTCCCAATCGGACTTTTTGAGCGCTTTCGGACGACGGCGTTTCGAACAACGCCGGTAACACCATCTCCGAACGCCATGAACAACGAGGGGACGATGGCCAACCATGGGTCGTTCACCAACCACCAAATCAGCGATATCGAGACCCACCACATCAAGGCGAACTTGACGTCGTTTTGGTTCTGCTCGGTTTGGAACCAATGCATGACCACGCCAGCGCGATGAGAGGCGTAGAGCATGACGGTCAGAAGCAGGCCAGCCAGCATGGGGTAATAGAAGTCGGTGAACAAAAACGGGACGCTGAGGGAGCCAACGCCACCTGCGAACATGTGGACAATTTTCCTGTTGTAATACACCGCTCGAATGTGCTCCATGCCTCGGTCAACCATCATGACGTAGGGAATTTTGGTGGCGTACAGCACCATCATGACGTACACGCCCATGCCTAAGGCTGCCATCCATTGGTCGTCCATGCGCAGAGTCGTCTGTTTCGGTTCTATTCCTTTTTGGCTTGAAAGACGGCCGCGGGCGAATCTTCAAACACCCCCGTTCTTCACCGAACGCTGGGAACCGTCATGTCTGAAGTGCGCAACGTCATCATCATCGGTTCAGGACCTGCAGGTTACACCGCCGGTTTGTACGCCGGCCGTGCCATGCTCAACCCGCTCATGTTTGCAGGTTACATGTCGGGAGGCCAACTCATGTTGACCAGCGACATTGAGAATTTTCCCGGTTACCCGGAGGGCATCGGCGGTCCGGAGATGATGATGCAACTTCGAGAGCAAGCCGAGCGTTTTGGCCTTGAGGTTCAAGACCGCAACGTCGATGAGGTTGATGTCTCCCAACGCCCGTTCAAGGTCTTGGTTGAAGGCGAGACCTACCTCACCCATTCCATCATCGTCTGCACCGGAGCCGAGTCCGTGTGGCTTGATGCCCCGGGTGAAGCCGAACAAAAAGGACGAGGCATCTCAACGTGCGCCACCTGTGACGGGGCGTTTTTCCGCAACGAGCATGTGCTTGTGATTGGAGGAGGCGACTCCGCCTGTGAAGAGGCGACCTTCCTCACGAGGTTCGCAAGCAAAGTCACCCTGATCCATCGGCGAGATGTTTTCAAGGCGTCCACCATCATGTACGAGCGGGCGGCGAACAACCCGAAAATCGAAATTCGCACGTTCCGTCAAATCAAGGAGTGGCTCTCCGACGAGAAGGGCCTGACCGGGGCGGTTTTGGAAAACACCCAGGACGGTTCCACCGAAATCATCGAAGCGACGGGGGCGTTCATCGCCATCGGCCACACCCCCATCACCGACTTCCTCGGCGGTCAGGTTGAAACCGACGCCAACGGCTACATCGTTCACAAGGAACACACGATGACATCGGTGCCAGGTGTGTTCGCAGCAGGCGATGTCGTCGACACGCGCTACAAGCAAGCCATCACCGCCGCAGGCATGGGATGTTCCGCAGCCATTGACGTGGAAAAATGGCTTGAAGAGAACGTCCACTGAGGGCGTTTCCTTCATGTGGGGCTGGCTCGTCGCCCGTTCATGGTGGATGTGACGCGACATGCAAGGCACATCACCTTGCCCAATGTGGGCCTTGATGGACAGCGTCGGCTCAATGCCTCGAGCGTCTTGATTATCGGGGCTGGCGGACTCGGTTCACCCGCAGCGTTGTACCTCGCAGCTGCCGGTATTGGTCGCATCGGGTTGGTGGACGACGACACGGTCGACTTGAGCAATCTCCAGCGCCAAATCCTCCATGCGACCGAGGACGTAGGAACACCGAAGGTAGACTCGGCTCAGGCAACCCTCAACGCCTTGGATCCTGAGGTTGAGGTCATCACGTACTCAACACGGCTTCATCCCGAAAACGCCCTCGAAATCATGGAGGGGTGGGATCTTGTTCTCGATGGTACCGACAACCTGCCCACACGGTATCTGGTCGACGATGCATGTTCGTTGCTTGGAACCCCCTGGGTGTACGGCTCCGTGTTCCGCTTCGAAGGGCAGGTTTCCCTCTTCAATCACGAAGGCGGGCCTTGCTATCGTGACCTCTTCCCCGAACCACCGCCTCCCGAAGCCGTTCCTTCCTGCTCTGATGCCGGCGTGTTTGGCGTGCTACCCGGCGTTGTCGGTGTGTTGCAAGCCACCGAAGCCATCAAACTCCTGCTCGGTCTTCCACCATCGCTGAGCGGCGTTCTTCTCGTCTACGATGCGCTCACGATGGAATTCAATCGGCTTTCCTTTTCCTCAGACCCAAATCGCCAACCGGTGACCGACCTTTCCCAAGCGGCAGGTCTGCTCTCTGAAGAGGCGTGGTGTTCGGTGAACGGGTCAGGGAATCCGATGTCGGAAGAACAAATATCCCCTTCCTCTCCAGATGAAAACATGGTCCACCAAATCTCCATGGACGAAGTGCTTGAACGACGCGCCAACGGTTGGGCTCCGTTCATTCTTGATGTTCGCTCCGACGGTGAACACGAGCAAGTCCGTATCGCTGATTTTTCACTTCACGTACCCCATCCCGAAGTGCTCTCGGTTTTGGACGAATTGCCCAAAGACACGGACATCCTGCTTCATTGCAAAGGCGGTATGCGCTCTCAGTTAGCTGCCAACACGTTGGTGAGTGCCGGATGGGATGCGAACCGCTTGTTCAACCTCCAAGGTGGCATCATGGCGTGGTATGCGGCAGCCCCCCAAGACATCGTCAACTAGGCAAGGCTTCACCGCAATGCTTGCAGTGCTTGGCATTTGCATCGTGCCCTTCTCTCGAGCAGGCTTGACAGGAACGGGTCGTCACTTCGCTCAGTCGGACCAGTTCTGAAGAGAGAATCCCCGTTGGGACGATGATGAGGCTGTAGCCCAAGACCATGATGAACACCGCCAGCATCTTTCCAGCTGGCGTCAGCGGGACCGTGTCGCCGTATCCCGTTCCGGTGATGGTCGTCAGGGCCCAATAGACGCTTTGTGGGATGGAGGTGAATCCGTTTTGCGGCCCCTCGATGAGGTACATGAACGCTCCAGAGATAAACCCGAGAACGGTCACGGTGAACAGGAAGATGATGATGCGTGTTTTTGATTGCGCCACGGCCTGACCGAGCATGTTGGCTTCTGCGATGTATCGGCCGAGTTTAAACACCCTGAAAATTCGCAACAAACGGATCGCTCGGATGACGAGCAAGCTTTGCGCTCCTGCAACGACGAGGCTGAGGTACGTTGGTAGGATGGCCAATAAATCAACCAGACCGTAAAAGGAGGTGGCGTATTCCTTTGAATTCTCGGTGGCATACAAACGCAAGGCGTATTCCACGGTGAAAAGCAACGTAATCACCCATTCCACCGTCCGCAACAAGGCGTGATGTTCGGCGTTAACGGAATTCACGGACTCAAGGGAAACGGTCATGATGGATGCTAAAATGGCTACCAAAAGGGCAACATCGAAGAATTTTCCCGAGGCGGTGTCGGCTTCAAAGATAATCCGATGAAGAGCGGCCTTCCGGCCGAGTGGTTCCACATCGGTTTTCGTGGCCATGCAGGGAGTGACCGTATCTTGGTTTAGATGGATTGCGGCCATGAGGCTCGTGAGCGGTGGATTTGCAAAGCTCAAACCTCCCTCCGCCTTCGAATTGAGGGGAGAGGTTGAAAGCAACTCTCGTTCTCCTTTTGGAACGGAGGCGGGTCCATGGCGAGCATCATCATCGCTGATGAAAACGAAGGCAGACGGAACCTGCTCGCCAACACCTTTGAGCGCAACGGCTACGATGTCACCCGATTGAGCACGCTTGCGCAAGCCGAGGCAACCGCGGCAGTCGTGTTGCCGAACGTTCTTCTGCTCGAAGGGGAATGGATGCAGGGCAGCGCTTTGGACACCTGCCAGCGCTTGAGCGGGCACCCCAAATTCCGAACCACCACGCGCACGGTGGTGTTGTCCCGAACCACCGCTCCCGATTATTTGGCTTCGGCTGCGATGGCGGGCGTCGCCGAGGTGATCGGTAAGCCCGTTGACATGAACCAACTCATTTCCCAGATACAACGTCACGCTTCCAAACAATTTGTCGCACCGCCGGCCGAGGTTGCTGCTTCCGCAGGGGGTGGGTTCGGCGCACCTCGGTTCGATGTGGGCATGACGATGAACGACAGCGAGTGGGCCTTACCCATGCTCCGTCGCTTGGTGGAATCGGGAAACATCGACGACGAATTTGTCGCTTCACTCCGTGAGCAGATGGCCGAAGAAGGCCAGGCGACAGAAGAGGAAGAGCGTGTATCGAGCGCCACCATGACCGAAATGCTTCGATTAGCGCTCAACCGATTGGTGGGTTCGGGGGAAGGTTCCCAAATTGCGCAAGCTACTCCTACGCTTTCCAAGGCTGAAACCCAAAACGGCGCGACCAACACCGCGCCTTCGTTCAATGACCTCAGCAAAGGGGCAACGTTGGGAGAAGCACCGACGCCTTCCTCACCAGGTCTTGGTTTGAAGAGTTCGATGGAAGACATTCTCGAACGCCAAGCCGAGGACATCGCAAAGGAGGTTGAAGGCGCCATGGAGGAGATTCTCTCCGAGGAACCGGAGTACATCGCTCTTCTTCCCGAAGCCGAGAAGGTGGGTTTGGACCCTGAAACGGTTGAGTTGACCCGATTGTCCGCCGAGGTGTTCCTAGAATTGATGACCTCCCTCCAACGGCCTGGAGCCCTTTCCGACCTCACGCTGCTCACGCAAATCGAGGATGCAGAGCGATTGGCGAGCGATGTTCTCGATGCCCTCCCTACGAAGGAGGAAGAGGAGTGAGCGCTCCCAAAACGACGCATCAACGAGCGTTTTACGCACTGTTCTTTGCTTTCTTCGTGAACTTTCTCGGGTATGCGTTCATCGTCCCCGTTCTGCCCGCATGGCAGACTCAATTCGGATTGAACACGACTCAGGCCACGCTTTTGGTGTCGCTATGGGCCGTCCCGTTACTTCTGCTCGGACCGGTGACGGGTCGCATCACGGACCGCTACGGCGCTGGTCTCACCGTCGCCGTCAGTCTGATCTTATTGGCCGGCTCGAGCGGATTGTACGTGGTGGCCACCAAGGAATGGGTCGGCCATCCGTTCATTCTGCTCTCGTTCGCACGTTTGGTGCACGGGGCCTCCGGAGCGACCATCATGACCGCAGGGCTTGCATCGGCCTCTCAGTTGTGGCCCACCAGGTTTGGAGAACAAGCGGGGAAATTGCTCGGAATCGCCGCAATCGGCGGCCTCTTTGGGCCGGTCATGGGGGGGTTGTTGTTCACCTGGGGGGAGGCATGGGCCTTCGCCGTCCTGGGCGGCCTCACATTGGCCGTTGTTCCCGTGGTGGTCGCTGCCATGAAGGAGATTGGAGGGCCTGTTGAAGGAAGTTCAGCCTCGGTTTCGCTCCGCGTGTTCTTTGAGGACGCGATCTTGTTTCGAGTCGGGGTGCTGTTGGCCATCACGACGGTGGCGACCGGGGCCTTGGAAGCCGGCGTTCCGCTCTTCCTCGACGACACGCTCGGGCTTTCTTCTGCGGAAATCGGCGGGGTGTTGTTGGTGATGGTGTTGATGCAAGGCATCGGTTCGGTGGTTTGGGGTCGACTCGTTGACCGGAAAGGTCCGACCCGCTACATGGTCATCGGCTGGACCATCGTCGTGCTTTCGCTTGTGGGTGTCGGAGCTACAGGTGCGTTGCTCAAGGGAGACGTGGCCGTGTTCGCCATGATCGGCTTGCTCGGTGCATTCCAGTTCTCCATCGCCGCTGCACAAATTCCCATGTTGCCGATGATCGATACTGCCACCAACCGGGCCCTTGGCGAAGGAAATCCAGGTTTGGCGTTCGGCGTTTTCGGGGCAGCATGGGCGGCCGGGACCATCCTCGGACCTTTGTTGGTGGGCCCCGTCTTCGACCTCTTCGGTTCTTGGGCGTTGGCGCTTGGAGGGCTTGCGATTCCTGCGCTGGGGGCGCTGCTCATCACCCTGAGTAACCAAGAAGTTCTTCGCGATTGCTACGAAACTGAAATCAACAAACGCAAGGGGTGAATCTTCCTCATCCTTTGCTTCATGCTCTGAAAGAAGAGCATTGAAACCACCCATCGCCTGCGAAGGGACGAGGGCAGACCATGGCACAGGGTGACCTTCCGGAAATTTTTGGCCAAGAATGGAGGCCGGAGCATCCCCTCGATTTCGTCCGTCCGTTGCCCGCGACCGCTGCGCGAAGCGAAGTCTTGGCCTTCGTTTCCCAACAACACGATGCCCATCTGTTTCTCGTGGCCAACGTTTGGGACCACATGATCGATTCAGAGCCCGAGACCTTCGAAGGCCCGTCATGGCTGACCTTTTCCAACCGCTTTATTGAAGGCCTCGAACGGGCTCTAAAAAAACAAATGGAGACCACCATCGGCGATGAGCTTGAGCGGGAGGTGATTCCTCGGCGAAGCATGGCGTTGATGCTTGAACGGCGCCGAAGTCACTTTCTCATCGACCTTCGTTTGATGATGCGACGTTTGGCCCATTACATGGCCATCACCGTCGACCTTCGCTTCGAGTGGCAGCGTTACATGACCCGCACTCGAGCTCTTGATACCGCGCTCAAATCCATCTTCACCGACGGGATTGAGACGCCCGATGGGGGACGATTTGGCGGCAAAGGTTTCCGCTCAACTTGGCAAGAGGGCGTCGTTGCGGTTGCCACCGCCCTTCGCCGTCAGCCGGATGCTCCTCGCAATGCCCGCCCCGGAGCGGGTTACGACGGCGATGTTGTGGCTCCTATGATTCGTGATATTGGCCTTGGTTTGGCGATGGGCGACACCCCTCTTGACGTGATGGCCGCCAACCTCGGCAAAGTCAAATCCAACCAAAACGGGGGCTGGGAAGACGCCGGAGGGCGCGACTTGCACGTGGGTGCCTGGCATGTAGGCGTCTTACCGCCTACAGCTCCCCTTCCCATTGCGAGCGCCACCATGACGGGTCTCGCGTTTGCAGGTTGGCGTCAGGGACTCGACCGATTCCATGTCGCTTGCATAGGCGAGGGCTCTTCCTCCAGCGGTGAATTTTGGGAAGCCATGAACCTTGCAGGTGCCCGTGGTTTGCCCATCACCTACATTTTGCAAAACAACCAAATCGCCTTGGACACGCCTCCAGCGAAGCAATCCGGTGTTGAACTTTGGGCTGATAAAGCCCGAGCGATGGGCTTCCCTGCGTGGACCATCGACGGGTCTGACCCTGCTGCTTGGCACGCCTCAACCGCCGTTGCACGTGAATTCGCCATGGCCGGTGGTGGTCCTACCTTGATCCATGTGGAAACCATGCGAGGTTGCGGCCACGCCCATCATCACGACGACCTTTACCTCGGCAATCCGAGCGGGACGCCTCCGGGGTACGTGGACCGAGAATTGCTGGCGTATTGGGAAGCGAAAGACCCAATTCCAACCCACCGCGAGCTGTTGCTTGAATTGGGTGTGGAGGAAGCGATGCTCGCCACCATGGAAGAGGAGGAACACCAAGCGGTCGCTACTGCCCATACCGAACTGGTTGAGATGGCGTGGCCTGAACCCGAGACGGTCACCAAAGGCGTCACTTCCATCAACGACGCCGACACGCACGCCGACCATCTTCTCCGGGTGATTGGAAACGCACCACCAACACAGCTCTCCGCTCCTCTCAAGCCTGGTGAACGGGCTTGGAACTATGCAGACAAAGGGGGATGGACGTACGCTCGAGCCATTCAGCAAGCCATGGCTGACATCGCCACCATGCACGGCGACGATTGCGTCTTCATCGGTGAAGACATGGAGGTTGCTGGGGCGTTTGGCATGAACATGGCCCTGAAAAATGCCGGTCATGAAGACAAACTCATCGACATGCCCTTGTGCGAGGCCATCATCGTTCATACCGGTGTTGGGGCTGCTCTCTCGGGCATGAAGCCCATGGTTGAAATTCAATTCGGCGGGTTCGCGGCTTTGGGTTACAACGCCCTCATCAACAACGCCTCGATGTTGCGTTGGCGATGGGGTGCAGACTGCCCAATGACGGTTCGCATTCCGCTGGGGGCTCGCACGCGCTCTGGACCGTTCCATGCCAACATGATCGAATCCTGGTTCGCCAACGACCCCGGTCTGGTGGTGCTCGCTCCGGGAACCCCACAGGACGCCTACGATTTGTTGGTCGAAGGGGCCAACCTTCCCGACCCGGTCTTGATGCTGGAACACATCGGTCTCTACGGTCTTCGCGGGGGCAAAACAGGTTGGGGAATGAACATCAACCAAGAGGTGGACACCGCCACCGTTCAACGCCATATCGAAGCCGGAACGCCGTACAAGTTGGGCCAAGCCGCCGTGATTCGTGGTGGTAGCGATGTGACCCTCGTCACGTGGGGTGCAATGGTCCACATCGCTCTTGAAGCCGCTGAAACCATGGCTGCTGATGGGGTTGAAGTTGAAGTCGTCGACTTGCGAACCCTGCTTCCCTTCGATGCCGAGACGTGCATCGCTTCCGTCCAACGCACCGGTCGTTTGGTCGTGCTTCAGGAGGGCCAATGGTCAGGCGGCTTGGGACACACCGTCCAGTCCCGTATCATGGAGTCCTGCTTTTACGAGCTTGAGGCAGCACCGGTTGTCATCGGCGCCCTCGACACCCCCGTGCCGTTCTCCCCTCCTTTGGAAAACCACACGGTCCCCTCGCTCGAACACGTTGTCGATGTGCTCAAGGCAACAACCGGCGGTTGAGTTCAATGGCTTCGATGAAGCCGGCGGTCCAGGTCGACCGCAAACCAGGCTCCCAACGCTGTCGAGATGAAATAAAACGGCAGCGTTCCCCAAAGGCCAGAAAGGAGGTTGGGGCCAAACGTTCGTGCCGGATTCATGCTGGCGCCCGTCAGTGGGCCGGCGATGAACGCCAACACGGCAACGGTTCCGCCCACCCACACGGCGATGGTGATGCGGCGTTGGGTTCGTCGCAACACGATGAAAATGCTGAGCATCAAAGCAGCCGTAATGCCTACTTCAATGAGAAAGGCTTCGAACAACGAGAGGGAGGGCACCACAGTCGTCGGCGCTGCCGCTTGAACCGTCCATGCAGCCAACAACGCGCCAGAGCATTGGGCCAACCAATACGGAAGCAGGCGCGCGGATTCGAGATGGCCGGACCGCCAAAACGCCAGCGATACGGCTGGATTGATGTGAGCACCGCTCCACGGCCCGAAAAGCAGAATCGCCACGGTCACCACGACGCCAAAGGTCAGCGACACCAACAGGTGACCGGCACCGAGGGCAACGCTACCGCACCCAACGCCAACCATCAGGGCGGTGCCGAGGAATTCCCCTACGACTGCCCTTCTCATCGGTTCGCCCATGCGAAGTGGGCAGATAGGTTTCGCTCTTCCATCACCTCACGGGCGGGGGGGTGGGAACCGTCAAGAAGTGGTGCTGGTTGGTTCAACCATGGGAGGTGACGAGACGGGTGGGGTCATGGGTATCCCACAACTCGTTTTGAGCAACACCTTGTTGCTGAACGGGGCCCTCTTCCTCGGCATCGTCCTCCTTCGTTCAACATCGGATGGTTCAACAAACAACGACCACCTGCTTTCCCTTGCTCTACTGACCTTGGCCCTCTTGCTGCTCGTCAAATCGGCCGATATTTTCATCGAAGGGGCGAAAGGTTTGGCTTACCGAGCCGGCTTACCCGAAGTTGTCATCGGCCTTACCATTGTGTCAATCGGGACCTCCTTACCTGAGATTCTGGTCACTTCAACCGCCGCTGCTGATATTCCGAACAATCCCGCGATTGGCGATCTCGCTATTGGTGGTATCTACGGTTCGGTCCTCGTTCAAATCACGCTGATTCTGGGTGTTGTCGTCGCTTTCCGGGGTGTTAAAATTCGACCATCGTGGTTGAAACGAGACGGCTTTATCATGGTCTCATCCATCGTATTGCTGACCTTTTTCTTGGTCACGGGAGGCGGCCTCAGCCGTCTCGAAGGCCTCCTCTTAATGTCGTTGTACATCGCCTACATCTATTGGTTGCTTGCGAACAGAGAAGAGATTCTTGAGGATGAACTCATTGGCGGTGAGCCGGTGGACCGACGGTTGACTCGAACCACTGCCTCCTACGCGGGCATGGTCACGATGGGTCTCTTGTTGGCTTTGTTTGCTGCTCATCACTTGGTGAACGTTGCCAGCGACCTCGCTTACGCCATGAAGGTCCCTCATGCCGTCATCGGTACCACCGTTTCGGGTTTGGGCACCTCGTTGCCTGAACTCACCATTGCTTTCATGGCCGCCAAGCGCAGCGAAGGAGTTGCCATTGGGACCCTCATCGGTTCAAACATCACCGACCCTCTTCTCTCCATCGGGTTTGCCGCCCTCGTTCATCCTTTGGCGGTGACGGAGGCGAGTGCTAATCTTACGTTCTTCCTCATCATTCCAGCGACCTTCATCGGAACCGGTGTGGCCCTGTTGATGATGCGGTCGCAATACGAGTTCAAGCGCTGGGAGGGCATCGTTCTCATCATGATTTACGTTGTCTTCGTCGCCCTTTTGCTCGCTGAACAGCAGGGTCTTTTGGTGCTTTGAGGGCACTGATGCGTGCACCCGAAAGACATCGCTCATAAGGGGGCGACCCTTCGCAGATTCATGGTGGACTTCCAACTCGATGAAATGCAAGCCATGCTCAAGGAACTTGCGCATGAATTCGTCGTTGACGAGGTTCGGCCTCATGCCGAGCATTGGGACGAAACGGCGCACTATCCCAAAGAAACGATTCAGGCCGCCCACGAAATGGGATTGTTGAACCTTCACATCCCTGAAGCCTACGGCGGTGCAGGCCTTGGCTCGTTTGAGGAGGTGCTCGTCAACGAAGAACTTGCATGGGGGGACCCTGGCTTTGCTACGGCAGCGTACGCAACAGCGCTTGCCAGTGCCCCCATCATCACCGGCGCAACCGATGAGCAGAAGGAACACTGGTTGCGAAAAATTGCCGAAGAGGGGGCGCTCGCCTCCTACGCCGTGACCGAGCCCGGTGCGGGTTCGGACGTAGCGGCCTGCAAAACAACGGCGCTCAGAGACGGCGATGAATACATCATCAACGGGTCCAAGATGTGGATCACGGGAGCCGGTCATGCCGACTTTTTCTTCGTCCTTGCAAAAACGGACCCGGACGCCGGTTACCGAGGCATGTCGGGGTTCATCGTCGAAAAGGATGCAGAGGGGTTTTCGCTTGGCAAGAAAGAAACCAACATGGGGCAACGCTGCTCGGACACGCGGTCCATTTCCTTTGACGATGTTCGCGTGCCTGCCGATCATCTCATCGGTGGCTCAGAATCCGGCGGTTGGATGAACGCCATGAAAGCGTTTGACATGAGTCGCCCAAACATCGCAGCCCACGCCACGGGTCTTGCGAGAGCTGCTTACGAACACGCTTTGCAATATGCCAACGAGCGCCACACCTTCGGCAAACCGCTTCACCAACATCAAGCCGTCCAATTCATGCTGGCGGACATGAAAACCAATATCGAAGCCGCTCGCATGTTGACGTGGAAGTCCGCTTCCGAATTTGATGCGGGTGTCCAAAACACCGAATCCGCTGCGCACGCAAAGCGCTTTGCTGCCGATATGGCGATGCAGGTCACCACCGATGCCGTCCAAGTGTACGGTGGCTACGGATACTCCGAGGAGTATCCGGTCGCTCGGTTGATGAGAGGGGCAAAGGTGATGCAGATTTACGAAGGCTCTTCTCAAGTTCAACGCATGATCATTGGACGTGAGATCACGAAAGGCCTGTGATCACGCATGCCCCTTGCGTAACTTGTCTTCCATGGCCCAAATCTTGTCTTCATCGTGATGCCAAGGGACCTCGTTTTCCTTGATGGCGAAGCGGTGGTCGTTCTCTTTGAACCAATCGTCCAACGCCATTTCCTCTCGCAGTTCAGCCTCCCTTCGCCACTCAGCGTGGATTTCAAACAAGGAGGGCGTTGGCTCATCGCATTCGACGCCGTAGACCTCCTCAAACGGGTCTTGCGCGTTCACGGCGTTTCTGATGAAGTCGGTATCAAGGTCGTCAATCGTCATGACACCCTCTTCAGCAAACTGGTAGATATCTTTGAGCATCCTGCGTTCGGTCACGATGAATTGGGCAAGCAGCGGAATGCGGAGTGACGTGACCCGGTCGTTGCACAACGCAAGCGCCAAGGCAGCAAGTTGGTCCCCAACAGGAAGCGCTCGCCCTTTTTCGTCTGGATGGATGCAAAGGGAGGTTTCGTAGACGTTTTCTTCGACCAAGTCACTCTTGTAAACCGCTCCGCTGACATGAAGGCTGAACACCGTCTCCTCAACAAAGCCAAACTCAGGTAGCCATTCTTGTCGAGAGTTTATGGAGACGTCAATTTTGTACCACCGTCTTGAGGCACCCCGAATGAACAGGCCGGGCACAATGGCTTTTGGATAGTCGATGTGGATTTGCGGTGATTGGCTTGCAATCTCCCGGATGAACTGGATGGAGCGGTCGTGCGCATCGCGACGCTTCTTGCTCCAATGTGCTGGAGGCGACCACAGTTTTACCATGCGGGAATACACCGTGTTTGAGACTATTTGAAGTCCAAAGGGGAGAAACTCCTTGAAGCCGGGGGAGGACAACGCCTCATGACCTCCATGGCACCGGTGGGGCTCGTTCTTGCCGCCGGTCTGAGCCAAAGGCTCGGTTCACCCAAAGCCCTGGTTGAGGTGGGCGGTGTCCCTTTGGTGGATTGGGCGTGCAGGCACTTGCTTGAAGCCGGCTGCGGGGTGGTGGTTGTGGTGACGAACGAACACCTCCGCTCCACATTGGGTGCCCTGACCTCCAGAGCTCAGATGGTGACCAACCCCCAGCCTGAAAACGGGAGAACAGGGAGTTTACAGGTGGGTTTGAACCACCTCCTTTCACAGTTTCCGGCACCCCAGCGGGTCGTGATGGCCCCGGTTGACCGGCCGGGGTGGCGAGCAGGGGTCGTCCGCAACCTGCTTCTCAACGCCGGTTCTTGTTGCCCTGTTGCCGAAGGTCGTCGTGGGCATCCCGTCGTTTTGGACAACGAAGCTGTACGGTCGGTGTTGGAGGCCCCATCGGACGTTCCGTTGCGAGACCTCGTTGATTTTCAACCGGTTGAGGTGGATGCTCCTTGGTTGGGTTTGAACGTCGATACGCCCGAACAACTCGCTGAACTACGACGGAACGAAGGGGCCCTTCTCGCTTATTTTACCGGAGGCGAAGGGATATGAGGGCCATCCGTTGAGGCATCAACATGACCGCCCGCGTGCTCGAGTGGGTTCTTCACGAGCAACGGGCAGGCCACCGGGTTGCCATGGCTTCGGTGCTCAACACTGCCGGCAGCGTTCCGGGAAAAACCGGAGCCCGTCTCGCCGTGTCTTCTCGCAACGAAACATGGGTAGGGACGGTAGGCGGTGCTGGCCTCGAGAAAACCGTCTTGAATCGGTGCCGGGACCTCCTCTCAAAGGCAACAGCACCGTTTGCTGAGGTCCACACGTACGGATTAAACAAAGGGGCGAAGGGCTATGAAGTAACGCCGCTTGATTCGCTCTGCGGTGGTCGGGTCACCGTAGCAATTGAGGTGATGATGCCCATGCCCCACGTTTACATCATGGGTGGCGGTCACTGCGGGGAAGCCTTGGCGGTCTGCCTCGATCGTTTGGAATGGTCGTATTCGGTTCATGACACCAGGGAAGACTATGTTTCTATAGAAAAATACCCCACCGCTCAGGCGCGTTCATCCGTTCCTGCAGATGCGGTGTTTTCCGATGAAACCGTTGAGTCTCTGCAGCGGTTTTCAGACATCTTGTTGCTCGGTCACGATTGGGCTGAAGACCAACAGCGTCTTCTCGCATTGTTGCACCTTGTCCACGGAGCGGGTCTTGCCCTCGACGGGGTTGAAGCGCCTCGAGTCGGTGTGATTGGGAGCCGCTCAAAGTGGCAGAGCTTTGAGACCGTCTGCCTTGATGCGGGGATTCCCTCCACGCTTCTTGCGCAGGTGGTTTGTCCAATCGGCCTGAACATCGGCGCTCAGACTCCTCAAGAGATCGCTATTGCGGTGGTCGCTCAAATCATGGCGGCACACAAAAACGTGGACCCGAACGGTGCAACTTGGCGTCAATCTTGATGCTGGAAGATGCGCTCTCTGAAGTAACGAAGTTCTTCGATGCTCTCCAGCGCATCGTCCAAGGCCAAGTGAGCCCCTTTTTTCGGATAGCGTGAAAGGTTGGGGTACCAGCGACGTGCAAGTTCTTTGACGGTTGAAACGTCCACCATTCGGTAGTGGAGGAAGTCGAGCAGTCGAGGCATTTCCTTTTCCAAGAAGCGTCGGTCGTTCCAGATGCTGTTTCCACACAACGGAGCGGTGTTGGGTTCAACCCATTGCGAGAGAAAAGCCAATGTGGCTTCTTCCGCTTCTTCAACCGTCACGCCCTCGTTTTTTATTCTGTCAACCAAACCGCTGTTGTGATGATGGGTGGTGTTCCATTCGTCCATGCCTTCGAGCAAAGCATCCGGTACGCGAATCGCAAGGTTCGGTCCTTGAGCGAGGATGTTGAGCTCACCGTCGGTGACCACCGTGGCGATTTCGATGATGGATTCTGACGAAACTGAAAGTCCGGTCATCTCAAGGTCCATCCATACCATCCGATGTGCTTCTTCGCCCATGCATGTTGGTACGGCCGTCACGCTTTGGTTCTTCCCAGGTGGCTTCAAGCCTTGGAAGTGCTCTGTCCCTCTTCGAAGGTGAGTTTGATTTCACCCGTCGGACCGAAGGAAACCACCGGCAAGTAGCCGTCGTGCGGGGTGACCTTCAGGGTCGCGATGATCTTCTCCACCGCATCGCTTGGCAATCGAAGTGAGAACCCTTCTTCAGTGGAGAGCAGTCCGCTGTGTGCGGAAACCGACGGCTCTTGAGCGGGGGATTCATCCACGTCATCAAACATTTCACCTTCATCCGCATCGTCATCGGGTTTTGCTTCCGTTGATTCGGTCATGTCGTCAACCTCGTCGTCCACGATTTCGGAGGCATCCTCGTTTTCCGAAGCCTCCTCAATTTCCACATCATTGTTGGTCTCCATCTCATCGGGGGGGCTTTCGGCGTCATCGGTCAGGTTCTGAGGTTCGGTACCCCCAGCATTGGTCGCCACGGGTGGGAGAGGTAGAGTTGCCTCGTCAACATAGATGCCATCGTCTTCGTTCATGCGTTGCATGAACAGGAAGCCGAAACCGAGTGCAATAATTCCCATCAAAACGAAGGCGATGGCGCCGAAGAGGGGACTCTCGAGGGAGTTTGCGAACAAAAGCGCGGTGAAGATCGAACCGTAGCCACCCAAGCCGCGCCGCCAAACGGCATCGTTTTCTTCGTCGAAGCCTTGCACGCCAACGATGACGAGATAGACCGTCATGAGCAAGTAGGCAATCGATTCCAAATCTGCGGTGTTCAAAGCCAAATAAACGCCAAGAAGAGAATACGTCAAGCCTGCGAGACCAAGGCGGTCCATGAAGGCAAAGAAAGTGTCGTCAGAGTCCCACGAAGCCCTTTCCCAATCGTACATGAGGTCGTCCTTTGCAGAAAGAAGGGTCAAGATCAGGCCTTGAACGGCCAACGCCAAACCAGCCACGGTGGTTTGTTGGTCGTCGGTGCCAAGATCGCTCTGGATCATGATGTTGATGATGCTGAAGGTAGAGAGGAGCGGGAAGAGCAACACGCCTCCGAGCTTTCCATTTCGAAGCATGGACCACGAGAGGATGGCCAAGCCCAACAATGGGCCCAGGCCGTAAAACACGCTATATCCTGCAACAAAACCCAAACCGCCGATTTGGACGGCAAGTTGAGCGACATCGTTTTGTTTCCGTTGTTCTTCTTCATCCTCAGGTGCTTGCTTGAAGAGCATGCCTTTTGCATGAAGCGCTGCCATTATGCAGCCGCCTGCGCCGGTGAGTACACCGCTCCAGCCCGCCGCATCCCCATCGGTGATGGGTTGGAAGGTGTCGCTGCCGACGAATCCAATAAACAACGAAACGAAGAGCAATCCAAGCGTGAGGGGAAGGCCATCGCTTCTGTTGCTGGCGTACAGGTACGGCATCAGCAGGAGCGTGACCAGCGTTGGAATCCAATAGCCGTCGGGAAGGATGGAAAGAAGCGCCAACGTGAACCAAAAGATGGCTCCCATCACCCAATGACCGCTTCCTTCCTCGGATTCGTCCGTTTTGTACATGCTGTAGAGTTGGGAGGTCATGTGAACCATGATGAGAAGCCCCTCAAAGGCAGGGAACGGTCCGTTGTGGTTGTTCATCAGATAGTCGCCCACCGATGCCGGAAGGGCTTCGATGGCCTTTGCAACCAATCCTGCAGAATCGCTGCCGATATCCGCTATCAAAACCGCAAGCGGAACCAACAAGGTCAGCCCGTGGAAACGATGGCGAACGGTGCGCCAGGCCACCAAAACCGCCAAGGGCAAGAACAGAAGTCCGCCTGAAGTGTCAAGCAAGGCCAAACCGAGCAACATCAGGTACATCGCTCCGTCAGCAGAACGGTTGAGCGATGTTTCGTCGACGCCTCGGCGCATGATGACACCGTTCACCACAAAAGGCGCGGCCACCAAGATGGCATCCAACAAAAGGCCTGCCTGGAGAACATCGTTTCCAGCCGCCCCTGCGTCGTACAACTTCCACGAGAGCGGAACGGCGAGGAAGATGAGGAGGGCAACACCAACGGCTCTGTCGATGGAGCCGATGGTGTCCATCTGCACAATGTCCCGCACCAGCAAGGCGACCGGTAGAACGAGCAACAGCACGATGTACGGGTCGCTGGCCCACACATCACCTCGTATTGTGCTGATGGAGAGGGTGAACAGCATTAACCAGCCACCGACGGACAACCGTGCCATAGGACCCCATGCAGCCTCGGCTATCGCCTCCTCCGTGCTGGTCTCCGTGGCGTCCTGGACAACCCATGTTCCGCTTTCGGTGTCGTAAGTGGGTGTCGCAGCATTTCCCTGGTCCAACCACTTGAGGACCGAACCCATGTCAAGTTCAACGGAGCGAGCCTTTGTTGAAACCGCATAGAGGGCGATAGTCAAGATCAAAAATTGCGGTCGGAAGCCCAACCCTATAAGCTCCTCAAGAACCGCAACATCCGGAATCGTCAGGTTGTCGAGGACGGCGAGCAAAAGAACGGTGAGGGTGGTGAAGATCACCGAGAGCGTGACGTCCTTTCGGTGTTGGAGCGTCAACGGTGTGGCCGTGCGAAGCATGCGCCAGTTGATCGAGAACATGTACGCAACAAGCAACCAGGGAAGGTACCATTCGGGGTCAAGAATGGCCCTCGAGAGGATAACCGAACCGATCATCGCCAGCGTGATACTCGTTTGGAGCCGTTCGCGAGAACGTCCAAGTTCAGCGACGCTGAGGAGGAACACCGGTATGAGCACGTGCAGCCACGTGCCTCCAAACGCCTCCTTGACGGGGATGTCTTGGGTGTACGCATACCAATCCGTAAGGAGGTAGGATACGCTGAAAGCCAACATCGTCAAGTTCACAACCCATGTTCTGGCGACTTTTGAGATGAAGACCATGTAGGGGAGAATGAGCATGCTGAGCACCCACGGCACGGTTGAGGACGCCATCGGGAGGACGAGCAGCGCCACGGCTAAACCGATGGGCATCCACGGAACTCGCTGTTTCAGGACTGCGGGAAAATATGCGAACAGAACGGTACACCACAAAGCGACGGGGACATTGATGTAATCGGCGATAGCGGGATAGTCACCGGCACGAAACGGACCGAGGATGAGGTTAAACTCGTTCGACGAGATTCGGACGAGGAAAAGAGCGAACACGACTTGGCCGATCAAGAACAACGAAGCCCGTTCCATGACCTCTTTTCGTAGATCTTCCTTTGCGGCAAAATACCCCTGGATGGCGATGATGAACACCATGAGGGAGAGTGCACCGCCCGTGCCGTCCACCGGGGCGTTGGTGTTCAGCCCTTCGTAAACGAGAGGAACCAAACCTGCAACAAAGGCCACGACCACAAAATTGAGGGCTCTGTTCGAACGCAGCGACATTTCCAACGAAACCAAGGTGATGCTCAGCATGGCGATGCCGAGTTCCCAACTCACGACGTCGTTGGACCACCGCATCCAAGGACCCACGCCCGCAAGGAGAATCGCCATGGGCGCATAGGTTGCAACGCCCCATCCGAAACTGGTTTGCCCGTTGTAGCGTTTGAGCAATCGGTAATGCCCGTAGGTGAGGAGCAAACTGGTTGCGGTTTGGGCGTAGATGGCGTTGGCATTCGGCGACCAATCCGTATCGGTGTAGGCTGAAGGGTCGCCAAACACGTCCAACTCAAATGTCCCCGTCGCAACGGCGACGAGGTAACGAGTGCCCCACAACACACCAACGGTGGAGAAGAAAAAGGCGATACCGAGAATATAGTTTTGGATGTCTTGGAGGTGGTAATCGTTCTTTTTGCTTTGGAGTTCAATCAAGGCAATGGATACGGCAAACGAGGCCAACCCGCCGATAAAGAGCACGAGGAAGTTCTCATTCGTCGCTTCCTCGTCGAACGCGACGCTGAAAATTCCACCCCAAATCGCAAGGAAACCGATGCCCATCATCACGAGTTGAGACACTTTGAGCATGAACATGTCCTGTTCTCGAACCGAAGACCCCGGGGCATGAACGGTCATCGGTGGTGCGCTGGTTTGACCGTCTGCCCTGAGGCCGCCTTGCATCGGAGAGGCGCTTGAGGTTGCGGAGGTTGCTGGTTGTGGGGCTTGGATTTTACGACGACGCGGTGCGGCCATGACAATCGCTTGTGCCTTGTCCGTGCAGACTTAACATTTCACCCTGCATTTTGGTGGAGAACATGAAAACTGAGGCGAAACCGGCTTCAAGGGCCTCCAATGAATTGAAGACCCTCCCTCACGTCGCAAAGTACGGTGAGATGATGAACCGCACCCTTCTCTCGGCATTTTGCTTTGCGCTGATGATGACCCCGTTGTTTGCATCTGCGGTCCCCGTCCATACCAGCCTTGACGATGGAGAAGACATCGGTTGGTGGGTTGATACGACGGTTGACCGCAACAAGAACGGCATCGGCGATATGGTTGAGAAATACAACGACCATCCGTTGTTTTTGGACGAAGCCAACACCCTTCCGCTGATCATTGACTTTGACCACACGCCAACAGAGGCTGACGTTTCCATGCTGGAGCGAGAAGTCGGTTTCCAACACCAGTGGACCCTCAAGCACATCGATGCGGTTGCAGGGCGAGTTCCCCACAACATGATTTTGGAAACGACGACCCTCCCGGGCGTCGTGATGCTTGAGCTCGACGGCATTCTCACGATTCAAAACGGGGATGCCGCTGTAATTCATGAAGTCGATTTGGCCCAACAACAGACCGGCTACGACGGCTCGGGCGTCACCGTCGCCGTCATCGACACGGGCATCGACAGCACCCATGCTGGGTTGGACGATCTCGACGACGATGACAGCACCTATGACCCGAAGGTCATCGGTTTCTACGACCCCGTGAACAACCCCGACAAGACCAATGGAACGGAAATTCAAGCTTACGACGACCAAGGCCACGGTTCGCACTGTGCAGGAACGGTGGCTGGGACCGGTGCTCCGACCTTTGAACACCCAGGGATGGCGCCTCAAGCCTACTTGGTCGGCGTCAAGGTTCTGGATGCGGGCGGGTCCGGAAGTTTTGCAACGGTGATGGCCGGCATGGAGTGGACGGTTGACAACCGCTTCAAGTTTAACATTCGGGCTGCATCGATGAGCCTTGGTGGACCGGGTCCGATTGAATGGACCTCGTCTGAAGAGGACAGCGTGAACCGATACGCCAACGAAATGGTACGGGCGGGCATTACGATGCTCATCGCAGCAGGCAACAGTTTCGCCTCTGCACAAATTGGAACCCCCGGTTCCGCTGAGGACGTCATCACGGTTGGGGCGTTGGACAAGAACACCGCCATCGCCGTTTACAGCAGCCAAGGTCCAACCGAAGAAGGGCGCGTGAAACCCAACGTTGCCTTTGTGGGCTCCGATGTCATGTCGGTTCAACACAACTCAGGGGACGGATACGTTGCCTTCAGCGGAACGAGCATGGCCACCCCTGGTGTCGCTGGTACCGTAGCTCTCATGCTCCAAGCCAACCCCGATTTGTCGCCCTTTGATGTCCGCAACATCCTGCAGGAAACGGCAACGTATCGACAATGCCATTACATGCTCGCCAACGAACCCTGCCTTGAGGACCAAATCCCGAAAAATCGGCAGAACAACGTCTACGGCCACGGCCATGTCGAAGCGCTTGCAGCGGTCATGGAGGCTGCTCAGCGGGATTACGCCTTTGACACCTCACGTTCGCTGGTGGTCACCACCGAAGCGGGTGTAGACGACCGAATTCACCTCAAGCCCGGCGACAGCATTGAAGTCGATGTTCAAGGTGAGGTGAGTACGGTCCAGTGGCGCAGCAACCACCTGCGGGACGATTGGGCAAATCTTCACACGTTCGACGAAGGAGACACCACGGCATCTCTTGAGTTGAGCACCATCGTGCACCAACTTGAACACCTACCCGGCATCGAGGTTGAGGGCAACCACACCTTCTCCCTCCGCGGCCTCATCGCCAACGAAACCGACCCGCTCGGCCCTCCATCCTCCACGCCTCTTGTCTCGCTCAACGTGATGCTCATGGACACGGCCAATGCAAAGAACGGTGGGGAAGATGAAGGCGTCTTCGGAGCGCTTTCCGACTGGGCAGTGCCTGCAGCGGGCCTGTTCTTGCTGCTCCTTGTGGTTCTTGGCATGTACGTCATCAACCGTGCCGAAGAAGCCACCATGGTGGAGAAGGTCTTCAGCGTTGACGACGACATCGAAGCGGTTGTCAACGAGGCCGATGTGCCCGAATGAACGGTTTGCGCCCCTCAAAGTTGGACCTAACGGGCTATTCAAGCCGATGCTTCGTCCCATTTTTCTTGGATCACAGCGGAGTCGTCCATTCGCCCTTCGTTCATGAAGGTCACTTCGCCCTCGCTGTTCACGAACACCACCGAACCTGGCTTCGTGATGTCGAGGGCTTCACCGGCATCACTTCCTTTCATGAAGGCGTAGGTAGTCAGGCTGACTCCCTCTTCCGATTCATCCACGGTTCCGTCGCCGTTGTCGTCGTTGTCGTCGTAGGCGTTGGCAGATTCATGCCATTCGGAAAGGGTGAGTCCACCAGCGTTGGCGACGGGGTCGGTGGACATCACCAGTACGGTGGTTTCAGGGATGGTGTTCCAAATGGTGTGCATGGTGGTGTAGCAAGGGTTGTTGCACCATTCTGCCGAGAAGATGACGATGTAAGGAGCCCCGCTCATGCGGGCGTTGTCGTAGGTTTCTCCGTTATCAGCCGTTTGTGAAAACACCGGAAAAGCAACGACCTCTGCTTCTTCATCGCCTGTGCAACCACTCAAAGGAGAGAGAAAGAGGGTAACGACGAGCAAAATGGTTACTTTGTTCATGAATTAAGAATTGTGGCGTGTCCTATTCAAAAGTTCCCCAGCATCCCCGTCCAATAAAGCCATTAGGAACCCCAAAGCTCTACTCGCCATGAAGTGTGGCGTTCCGCTCGTGCTGCTCCTTCTCCTCATGAGCATCTTGGCAAGCGGCGTCAGCGCTCAATCGTCTTCAGAAAGCACCGATTCCTGCGAGGTCGCTGGCGATTCCACAGAAGACAGGGTGGGGTGCTTGGACTCCGACGGTGATGGCTGGTCCGACCCGGATGCAAGTTGGAACGAAAGCAACGGCGCTGATGCCTTTCCAAACAATGCAACCGAGCATCGAGACCTTGACGGAGATGGCATAGGGGACAACTCGGATGCCGATCGTGATGGCGACGGCACGGAGAATTCGGCCGACAAGTGGCCCGATCAGCCTCTCATCTGGTCCGATATGGACGGCGATGGCTATGCGGACCAAGGTCAGCATGCTCTTTCTGACGACTGCCCGTTTACCTTCGGGAAAAGTCGTATTCGCCTCGTTGGATGTTCGGATATTGACGGCGACTTTGTTCCCGACCAATATGACGACGATGCAGATGGGGACGGAATCCGGAATGAAATGGAACGGTCAGCCTCAACGGGAACGGTGCTTTATGATCCCTACAATGCTGAGTCGACACCGCTCGATTCCGATGCGGACACCATTCCCGATGTATTAGATCACGACAACGACAACGACGGGTGGCCCGATGACGTTGAACTCGATCGGGGCTCGGACCGTTTCGATCCCGAGGAAACGCCGTTCAACATGTATTTCGGCATCAACACCGGGTTGTTCTACGCTGGAGGTTTGGGCCCGGGCTCGTTTTCCAAGGAATTCCAAGAAGACGACATGGAATTTTCGGTCTCCGGTGTGAGTGAGATTGTCTTTGAAGAACTCGTGATCCCCCTCCTTCTGATTCCCGTTTACTTGGGCGTCTACTTCGCTCGCCGGCAAGAGTACCGCCGTTGTTTGGATACCATCGAGGCTTGCGAGTCGCTTGAAGAACTACAGAAGGTTGAACGGGTGGTGAACGACCTGGTGAAATCAAAAAAATTGAGGGTTTACCACGGCCTTGTTTTGAGAAACGCCATCGAAGAGCGAGAGAGTGAGTTCGGTGGAGAATTCACCGAATTAGCCGACTCAGAGAAGATTGACCCGTTGGGCGATGAAGCGACTGACGGACCCGTAAAAAACGAAGAAACAACGCCTTTGAGCGAGGAAGAATAAGTTCCGTTCTTCCCGGTCCGTTGAGGTTGTGCTCCCCCAATTATCAAAGGGTGAAGGGCCTACGCAACATCAGGGACGACCATGGTGGGCAAGGAACACGTGCCGATGATTCCATCGCCGAAGGGCCGTCCATGGCTGGCAACGGTGAACGGTCAAGCGGTTGAAGTGCTCGCTCCGAGCAACGCCGTGCTCCTCGATGTTCTTCGCGACAAGGTTGGAACGCTCGGTGTGAAACGGGGCTGCGATTTGGGCACGTGCGGTTGCTGTACGGTGATGATCGATGGAGTCCCCAAGCTCTCTTGCCTCACGCTCGCCGGTCAGGTTGAAGGAGCGGATATCGTCACGGTTGAAGGCCTCTCAAACGGCGCCCACCTTGCCCCCATTCAAACCTGTTTTGCGACTCACGGTGGCTCACAATGCGGTTTTTGCACCCCTGGTTTCCTCGTGGCATCGCAGGCTTTGCTCAACGAAAACGATGCCCCGTCTCGAGAGGAAATCGCAACGGCGATTGAAGGGAACCTCTGCCGTTGCACGGGGTATCAGCAGATCATCGATGCCATTGAGGCTGCGGCAGCCATTCACCGAGGCGACGCCGAGGCTGCAGAACCGGCCAGTTCACCCCATCCCGACCCTCATCCATCAGGGCCCGAGGAGCCCACCATGCCGCCCGGCCATGCGAAGTGATCACCATGGGGTCCTACAAGCAACAACCGGGCGCCTCGTCCTCGGAGGTGCGAAAGGACGGAAAGCGAGTTGCAGGGAAGCAATCCTTTCCTCCCCCCGGCTCGGGGGGTTCCAACCCGACCATGCGTCCAAGAGACCTGGATTTTATTCCTGAAACCGTGGGCGGCAAAGAGCCCAAACCCGCTGGCGACCACATTCACGACCGTGCGAGGACGGGAACTTCCGTCGGCAAATCCATGCCGCTTGTTGATTCCAATGCGAAAGTGACTGGACAGGCCTGGTACGGCGATGATGTGCGGCTCCCCGGGGAGTTGATTGGGAAAATTCTCCGCTCCCCGCACCACTATGCTCGGATCAAATCCATTGACACCTCAAAGGTCGAAGCGCTCCCGGGCGTCGTGGCCGTGGCAACCGGTCAGGATGCCCCCAACCGATTCGGTGTTCTTCCCGTCACCAAAGACGAACACGCCATGGCCGTGGAAAAAGTCCGCCACGTCGGCGATTTGGTTGCGTGTGTTGCTGCTGTTGACGAAGCGACGGCCATTGAGGCCCTTGCGCTGTTTGAAATTGAATGGGAGGAACTTGAACCCGTTTTTGACCCCAAGGAAGGATTGGAAGACCATGACGAACCCATTCACTGGCGCGGCAAATACCACCTCGCTCGAACGAATGTTCAGAAGCGGGTCTTCCAAGAATTCGGCGACCGTTCTTTGGTCAACAACCCCCACGCAAGCTCCCACGGCTCATGGACGATGTCGGGCGTACACCACGGCTTTACCGAGCCTCACGCTGTTGTCGCTCATTGGGGACCGAACGGGCGCTTGCAGTTGTACACGCCTCAACAGGTTCCCCATTACACACACCGGGCGCTCTCCACCGTCCTCGATGTCCCCATGCACCAAATCAACGTGATTCGCACCTTTGTCGGCGGTGGCTTCGGCGGCAAATCCGACCCGTTTCCGCACGAGATGTGCGCTGCAATCTTGGCTCGTAAATCTGGAAAGCCGGTACGCATCACCTTCGACCGGGAAGAGGTGTACTGGATCAACAGGGGGCGCCACCCCAGCCACATCGATGTCAAGATGACCGCTGACGAGGAAGGCAGAATTTCGAGTTTTGACATCGACGCCCTCATCGACGGCGGAGGTTTTGCTTCGTTCGGCCACGTGACGTCGTATTACAACGGCGTCCTCGCCACTGCCCCTTACGAGCTCGGCTCCTTCCACTACACGGGTGCTCGCGTTTGGACCAACAAACCTGCCTCGGGGGCCATGCGAGGCCACGGGGCGGTCAACACTCGGTGCGCCGTCGAGGTTGGGTTGGACGAAATGGCTGAAAGCATGCAGGTGGACCCCATCGACCTTCGGCTGGCCAACTTACTCCCCCCTCACAGCCGCACCATCAGCGGGTTCCGAATCACTTCAAACGGCATGCGAGAAGCGCTTGAGCGGGTCCGAGAGGGCTCAAATTGGGACGAGAAATTCCGCCAGATGCCCCTTGGAAAAGGTATCGGTATTGGATGCGGTTTCTTCATTTCAGGGTCTGGCCTTCCCATTCATTGGGACCCGAAGAATTTCCCACACGCCACCGTTCACATCCAAGTTGACATGGACGGCGGCGTCACGGTCCACACCGGGGCCGCTGACATCGGCCAAGGTTCCACGACCGCCGTTGCTCAAGTGGTGTCAGAAGTGTTGGCTTTGCCCGTTGAGATGATTCACGTTCGCAGCCACGAGAGTGATACGAGCCCCGTCGACCTTGGGTCCTATTCCAGCCGAGTGACCTTCATGAACGCCAACGCCGCTATCCGGGCAGCGATTGAAATCCGTGACCAGTTGCTCAAAGCAGCATGGCAGATGTTGGGTTACCACCCCAACGTGCTCGTTCTCAACGACCGGCGTATTTACTACAAGCACGACCCTTCCATCGGAGTCTCTTACCTCGAAGCCTTGCACAAGGCCCAAGAGGATACGGGTGCGCTTATCGCCCGTGGCGCTTACCGTTCCCCTCCGATGGGCGGCGTCCACAAAGGTGCTGCTGCGGGCCTTGCACCGGCGTATTCTTTCTCGGCCTACGTCGCAGAAGTCGACGTGGATGTTGAGACCGGTCTGGTTTCGTGCACGAATGTTTGGGCCGCACACGATTGCGGAAAAGCACTGAACCCGCTTGCGGTTAAAGGCCAAATCATCGGCTCATGTCACATGGGTTTGGGCCAAGTGTTGAGCGAAAAGATGGTCTACGGCCGGACGGGTCATCTCCAAAACGCTAACTTGCTGGAATACAAAATCCCTTCTGTTCACGAGATGCCCCATGTTGAAGCGATCATCGTGGAATCCAGCGACCCCGAGGGGCCGTTTGGAGCGAAGGAGGCCGGCGAAGGTCCGTTGCTCCCCATTCTTCCTGCGGTGGTCAACGCCGTCTACGACGCCATTGGTGTTCGTCTTCGGGACCTTCCTTTAACCCCCGATGTGGTCTACGGCGGCATTGAAAAACACCTCAAAAAAGAAGGAATCGATGACCCGCTTGACCTCCTCCCCCCTCGACTCAAGCACGGCCCCTTGCAAAGCATGCTCAAGGCCCGAAGCGATGCACATCGGGAGCGTGACCGTCTGCGGCAACGCAGTGAAGACACGTCGGCGTACGTCAACGGGGTCTTGTTTGGCTTTGACCCTGACCGGCCGCTCGCAGAGCAAGTAGAGGGCTGGCGTGAAGCCGATGAACCGCTTCCAGAACAACTCGCCGAATTGGGTTTCGCAGGGCGCGCATGGCTGAAAAAAGAACAGCGCCACATGGGAGGTGACGACTGATGTTGATGCCCCCGTTTGAACTCCATCGGCCGACGACCGTTGAGGAGGCCATCGCCCTTGCAGCATCCCTCATGAAAGCCGGCGAGTCGTTCGATTGGGTGGCCGGTGGGACCGATGTCTTGCCGAACTACAAGTGGCGCATCAACCCCAAACCCCATGTCATTTCTCTTTCGGGTGTTGAAGGCGTCCACGCACTTACTTCCTCCGAAATCGGGTGCATGGTGCCGCTTTCATCCCTCACCGTCGCCAACGGGGCTCACCCGTTGTTGGCTGAAGCCGCTGCAAAGGTCGCCTCTTCCTTGATTCGCAAGAGCGCAACGGTGGGGGGAAATCTGTGCCTCGACACCCGTTGTTTTTGGTACAACCAAGGCGAGGACTGGCGGCGTTCCATTGACTGGTGCCACAAAGCCGATTGCGGTACTGGAGCCGATTGCCGGGTGATCCCCAATCAAAACACCCTCTGCGTGGCCACCTATCAAGGGGACCTCGCTCCCAACTTCATGGTCTTGGGTGCCAGCGTTGTGTTGGTCGGCCCCAACGGCGAACGTACCCTCCCTCTTCAGGAGTTTTATGCCTTGGACGGCATGAAGAAAAACGTGCTCGATGAAGGCGAGTTCTTGCTCAAAGTGGTTCTGCCCGAAACGGCGCTTCAGAGGACCGGCTCGTACCAGAAATTGAGGGTTCGAGACTCGTGGGATTTTCCCGAGGCAGGCATCGCAGCATCATGGATTGAGGGCCAACCTGAATCCCTCGCCATTGCGAGCACGGCGCTTGAATCGATTCCTCGCCTCCACACGGAGGAAGTTTCCACCGTGCTCAGAGCAGATGGTATGGACGGCGCCGCCCTCGCCAAAGCCATTCACAAGGCCGTCAAGCCCGTGAACAACACGGCGCTCCCGCCTCGTTACCGACGTTCCATGGTGAAAACCTTGACGAGAAGGGCGGTCAAGGCCTTGTTGGGTGAGTGAGATGCGAGGCGCAGCACCTGCAGTTTTGGTGCTCACGCTCCTCGTTGCATCGTTCCCGGTCGCCGGTCAAGGCATGCAAGGCCCTTCTTGGGAAATGGGTTGGGTGACCGACGTCGACCCAAAATACATTGTCGAATTGGAGGAAGATTGGGATTTGAGCGGTTCGTTGGTGTTCTTCGTGAACAACGAAGGTCCCGGCGAACTGAACCTCGCCATCTCCTACGATTACGATGAGGATGGCCCGTTCACCTTTGATGGACCCGAGAGCGTTTCCGTTTCTGGAAACACGAACGATTCGTTCACCATCAACATCGAGGGCGGGACCGCCGAGGAAGTGCGCGCATTTTCACCGAGTTCAAAGATCGAACTCACGGTGCTTGCCGAAGAGCAAGTCGGGACCTCCACGCTTCGTAGCCAAGAAGCATCTGCAGACATCACCGTCCCCCGAATGTACCGCTTGATTCCCGAGATGACGCCGCCAACGGAAACGCTCTTTGCGGGTTCCTGGGTGGAATTT
>JAUREJ010000069.1 GCA_030827475.1 Candidatus Poseidonia sp. | reverse complement strand
CGAAACATACATCTTGTCGGCCAGCCCGCTGCGCAGGAGTATTTCGCCGAGAAGGACGAACAGCGGGATCGCGGTCAGGATATTCTCGTTCTGCACGCTCCAGATGACGCTGCCCATCGATTCGATCATCGGCATGCGCTTGGAGGGCTTCCATGGAAGCCAAATCCGTTCGAAGTTGTACAATCTTGGTTTCAACACGGCCAATGTTTCCTGAAACCAATTCGAGGTCGCTCGCGATTTTCGCCATGCCCGAACGCTGCGAGGCGTCGTTGAGTTCGCCCACAACTTCCTTGTGAAGGTGAAGGGTCTCTTTGGCTTTTGAAAAAAAATCGCTCATGGCAGGTTGTTTCCCTTCAACGTGAACGGCGTGCTTGATGGTGAAGGCCTCCATGGATTCAGGCGAGAGGAAACGGAAAGCCGAGGGGAGTTGATTCTGGGTTTTCGTCAGTTCCTCGGCGGCCGTTTCTTGAATTCGGTGCTTGATTTCGTTATCGAGTTTCGGTTTGACGTTCTTCAACGTGGTTTCGAGGATGGAAATGACCTGTTCTTGGAGCGTCGAGTTACGGAGGGTTTCCACCGCCTCGTTGTGACCGAGCGTTCCAAGGTTGAGCAGGTTTGCCTGCAAGAGGAAAGGGGCGTCATTGACCATCCATTCCATGGCCTCTTTCCGTGTATTTGCGAGCGATGCATTGGATTCTGCAAATCGGATGCGAAGCCTTCCAAGGGCGGATCCTGCTTCATCAGAAGACATTTCCAGTTGGGTTCGCAATTCCTGGCGCGCAGTGTCGAGGTCCTCCAATTCAATTTTCAAGTCTTCAATTTCTTTGGTGTAGGCGACCATGTCCTCTTGGCGTTGGTCTCGTTCTTCCATGAGGCGTTCAAGGGACTCCCGTTCGTCGGCAGGTGCAAGCGTGGCGATGGTTTTCCGTTTTACGCCGTTGAGGTGGTACTGGAGCCGATGCAACGTGCCTTGGCCAAGAACGTCGTCCAAGCCTTCCTTCATTTGCAATCCAAGATGCTTGACATCCAAGGTGCCCAACTGCTCACCGTCGATGAGGAAACGTTGCGTGATGGCGGAAGGAAACAAGGCTTCAATCCACGAACGAATGGTTGGCAATCGTTGTTCTCCTTCTTCCAATCTCAGGAGTTCTCCATCGATGTAGAGGTGGGTTTCTTCGGTGACGTCCTCCGAGGTCTCCTCCAGCCAAAATTGCCGTTCAATCGCTACTTCGCCTTCACTGGTGTCCATCTCAAGACGAACACCAATTTTTCCGAACCCGTTCGCCCAATCCGCCGTGCTTGAATAAGCATTCTTCAACCAGGTGTTGAAGGAAAAGGCGGGGTCTTGTTTTCGCTGCTTCATGCCCTTCTCACCGTGCAGGGCAAGGTAAAACGCATCGAGAATGGTCGTCTTCCCTACGCCGTTCTCTGCGGCGATCACCGTGATGGGGCCGTCGCCAGTGAGGGGGAGGGTGTGTTCGCCCTTGAAACGCTTGAAGTTCTCGACTTTGATTTGGGTGAAGACGACCATCAGTCCACCCCCAGATGTTCGTTCAATTTCTCTTCAATGTTGAGCAGAATGCGGTGCGGGCGGGCCATGTGGGCGACCTGTTGTTCCATGTCGAGCAACTCCTCAAGCAAGGTTTGGAGCGCTGCGTCTTCGCCACCGGTGACGGCCTTGATGGCTTCAGCAAGGAGTTCGGCATCGGATTTGGTCATGACGTATCCTCCAAATCCATGCGAGCAAGGTTGACGATCTCTTCGTCCCATGTTTGGTGGATAAAGGCGATTTCCTCGGGGGAGATGAGTTCCATCTCGACCTCGTTTTGAAGGGTGAGCAAATCTTCCAGCAACTGCTTGCGGTAGGGCATGGTGTAGGACCCGGTGCCCACAGAGCCGTCCCGTTTCACGAGGGTGACGCCTCTTCGGTTTCGACCGTGAACTCGGTTTTCCTTGACGTTCCGTTCGTCCCGCAAGCGGTCTCGAAACGCCGCCAATCTGGCGAGTTTGGTCACGTCGTAAACCGCTTTTTCGCTGGCGATCATTTGGTTCAGGGATTTGTCTTCGGCCACCACCGTGCAGGTCCAGCAGCCAAACCGGCTCCCAGCGCAGGTCTGTTGGGACGGGTCATGGATCACCGGACATTCACCACCGGCAGCATCTCGGTAGAGCATCGAAAGGTCCTGGTTGATGTCCTCAAAGGGATTGGGCATGCCGTTGGCCCAATCGGTCTTCAGGAGGTACGTCCAGACATCGT
>JAUREJ010000068.1 GCA_030827475.1 Candidatus Poseidonia sp. | reverse complement strand
CGTGAGAGGTGATGCCCCAGGAGAGGGAGATGATGTCAATGCCGTAATTCGCCTCGTCAGCGCCCTGCCATGCCGTCTCTTTGTTGTCGATGATCCACTGCAAGCCGTTCATCGCCGACTCGTAAAACTCCTGAGAGAGCAGGTAATTCTCGAACGGGCCCGCACCTGCATCGGTGCCGATGCGGACGTCAACGAGGTCGGCGTCGGGTGCTGAACCGTAGAAGTCGGTTTGCTCCCCGTTGGCGTCCACGCCGGTCGCAGCCGCCATGCCCATGCAGGCGGTGCCATGCTGGTTGCCGTCATCGGGGTCGTACGTCCCGTCGGTTTCCCGAGCACCACCCGCCGTGCAGGTGGGGTCGGTGTGAAGGTAGCAAACAGCGTCGTAACCGGCGATGAACTTCTCGTTCAGACCCGGGTGTTCGTTGTCCACGCCCGTGTCGACCATGGCGATGTTCACGCCCTCGCCGGTGTAGCCGAGGTCCCACGCCCCCACGGGGTACATGGTGGAATTGCGAGCTTTGACCGCAGGAGTTTGGATGTCGCCGTAAAGGTGAACTTGGCCGTAGCGTTCCACCATCACCACACCGTTAAGCGCAGCCAAATCGGGGACCAAAGAAGCGTCGATCTGGCCGAGCAACACGGCGTCAACGGCGTCGATCACGTCCACGACGGTGAGGTTGAGCGCCTCCAACTCGGCCAAGTGGTGGTCGTTGACGGGCTCACTGTAGGACAGGCCAATGCCGGTAAGACCGACTAAGGATTCCAAACTGTCGTGCACCTTGTTTCGGTTTTGGTCGAGGGCGGTTCGCTCCCACCACGGCGCCTCGTCGTTTGGCCAAGACGGTTCAACCTGTTCGGGAACCGTGGTGCGGGCGTCAACGGGCATCCAATACAACCCGGATTCGTCAACCACCCTCCACGTCATGGGTTCGGACTTCACGACCAAGGAACCCGTGATGGGCGCCATCAATACGACGAGCATGAGCAGAGCGAGTGAGCGTTGCACGGTTTTCCCTCGTATCAAGCGAGCCTCGTAGGGGGCATCAACCTAGCGATGGGGTGTCCCAACGACCAGCGCTCACAACGGGCGTGACCAAAAACCGGCATTGGCTTGTTCTGAAGTCAAAAGAGCCAAACAAGCAGGTCAAGATTTGGTGGGAGCAGAGGGATTTGAACCCCCCCCAGCGGATTTCTTCTGAAACTGCGCATCAGATGGGCAGTCTGCAGGATTGCAACAGGTCGGCGCTCCAGTTGGTCATCAACTTCAGCAAACCCACTCGTCGTCATTCCCGTGCAACTGGAGCCCGCGATACTACCAAGCTATACTATACTCCCGTGTGTATTCAACCCTGAGCATCAGGCCTTTGCTTGCCGGCGTGCTCGCTTTCGGCGTCGCAATTTCTTCTTGCGCCACTTCCAACGTTGGTTGCCGGTTTTTTTCCAAGCACGTGAACCTCGCTTCATGGTGAACAGGCCTCCCACCTGCCTTCCCTATATGAGAGCATCGTCTACGCTCCACGCCTCGTTCCAACCAAGGAACCATCCCCATTTATACACTTCATTTTGCGACAATGCCCCATGGACTTCCCAGCCCTCCTCGCCGAGAACATCGTTCAAGGATTCATCGTCGGCCTCATCGTCGGCTTTGTCGTCAGGGTGGCCTCAAAAGCCGTGCGAAACCTGCTGATCCTTCAATTCCTGCTGCTGAAATACTTGGAATCACGCAACTTGCTCATCGTCGACTGGCACGGCCTGACCAACGGCTTGCTCGGCCAGAAGGAGTTGGTCATTGGAGAGGCTCAGAACCTCTTCGACACCGTCGTGGAAATGGGTGTCTTCGGCGGGGCCTTGGCCGGTGGGTTCCTCTTGGCCCAGCGCATCGGCAAGTGAGTCAAGGCTTGCGAACGGACGAACCAGTCTCCGCTTCCCAAACCCACGTAGCTCAACTCGAAGCAACCATCCGGTCAGCTCATACTTTGCTCAAAGCAGGACTCATCGACGAAGCAACCAGCCTCCTCGCCGCCTTTTCGACCGAAGTTCAACCGAACATTGACCAAGCGTTGACCGAAGTTCGGTCAAATCTCGACCGAACATTGCCCAATGCAGAGAGGTGGTGATGTTTTGGCCAATTTCGCATCGCTTCACGAGCGCAAGGTGCTGGAGACCTCACAGGTCAAACAACTCGTCCATACTCTTCTCGCTCGCCGTTGCCGCTTCGGGTTGAGCCTCGGGCAGGGGTGAGGAACCTTCGGCGTCTTGGCGGCGGCGCCCCATGATGTTGTTGAGCGCGACGAGCGCAACCACCCAACCCACCAGCGCAAGGATGCCGAGCGTCAAGCCCACACCGCTGGAAAGAATGCCCTTGACCTGCTCGCTTTCCGAGAACGGCAGTTCGACCACGTCCAACCGCAGG
>JAUREJ010000067.1 GCA_030827475.1 Candidatus Poseidonia sp. | reverse complement strand
GAGGGTGCCGTTGTGAGCGTAGAGCGACTGCGGGCAAGACGGGTTGGGTCCCACGGTCGTGAACCCGCCGCCGGTTTGCCCGGGCAAGTATTCCATCCATGTGCTTTGGGCGATGAACCATTTCGCGGTAGCGACGTGCTGCGTGGTGTTGCTCACCGTGTCCCACGAGGCGGTGCTCACCGCGAGCCGTCCTGCGCTTGTGGCGCACGGGGTCGACATGAAGGTCAGTTCGACGCCGGTGTCCGGACACCCCACCACGATGTAGGCGTCGGTGCCGTCGAGGTCGAGGTCGTGGAAGAGCAGGTCAGCAGGGCTGGCTCCGGTGGTCTGGGAAGCGAAATGCTGCTCACCTTGCAGCACGAGTTGAGGGTTGAAGGCCTGCGTCACGATGCCGTAGGTGGAATGGTTGGCCACCACCACCACGGTGGTGGCGGAGGCTTCCATGGCGCGAGGCGCGAGCGTGGTGAAGGTGTCGTGCACGACCGTCCCGTTGTGGGCGATGGCCAGCAACAAACCGCCGGCGGCCTGACCGCTCCACGTGTAGGGTCCCACCGAGCCCGAACCGGTGTGAGCGATGGCGATGACGTAGGTTTGCCCGACGTGAGCGATGTCCACCACCTCTGCACTCCCTGCAACGGTCAGCGAAAAGTCGGCGATCATGTCCGAAGTAGGCGCTACACGGTGGGGCGAGGCCGTGTCGGGCAAGACCGTGGGGCTCGCTGGGAGCACCATCAACACCATGAGCGCCATGAGGGCACATGCGGTCCATTTCGTCCCAGCCATGTCCACACCACGCCCTCTTGCCTCAAAAAACACCCCGCTTGTGGTGAGGCTCGGTTTTGAATCGGTGAACCGAGTTTTAGGGGGTTGTTTATCAAGAAGGGACAGCGGCCCTTCAAACGGAGGAAGGCACATGGTTCGAGAACTCATCAACGTCGAAGCCGTGGACCGCTCCTTTGGCGCCGTGGATGTGCTTCAAGACATCAACCTCAAGGTGAACGACGGCGACCGCATCGGCATCGTTGGTCATAACGGGGCCGGAAAGACCACGCTGCTCAACACCATCAGCGAGCAAAAGCAAGACACGGGCGAAGTGGAGTTTGCCCCGGGCATTCGTCTGGCCTACCTCACCCAGATTCGGGATTTGGAATCCGATTCAACCATCGAAGAAGAACTCGGACGCAAAGGGCGTCAGTTTCAGGAACTCGAGGACGAAATCGCCGTCATTGAAGCGCAAATGGTTGACCCGTCCTTCTACGAGGGGGATTGGGAACCCGTGATGGAACGCTACACCGAACTTCAGCAGACCTTGGCGGCAAGCGGTGGGGGCAACGTCGCCGGCATCGCCAAGGGCATTCTCGAGCGGTTGGGCCTCGACCAGCACCCGATGGACATGCCCGTCAAGAAGCTCTCTGGGGGCGAACAGGCGAAACTGGCGCTCGCACGCCAACTCGTCGGCCTCAACGGCATCGACGTCATCTTCCTCGACGAGCCGACCAACCACTTGGACATCCACACGACCGAGTGGCTCGAAACCTTCCTCACCGAATTCAAAGGCGCCCAACTCATCGTCTCCCACGACCGCTACTTCCTCGACCAAGTCTGCAACCGCATCGTGGAAATTGACAACCTCCGTGCGTGGCCGTGGAAGGGCAACTACAGCCAGTTCCTCATCCAGAAGGAAGCCAGCGAAGCGGCCTTGGGCGACCTCATCGCCAACACCGAGAAGAAAATCGCCTCCACGATGGGGGCCATGCAGCAGATGAAGCGGGCGAACAAGTACGACAAGTCCATTTCTGCAAAGCACAAGATGATCGAACGGCTCCAGCAAGAACTCAAAGCGCTCAAAGCCCGCATGCCCAAGAAGCGCAAGCCGCTCATCCTCTCGCTTGAAGCGGTGGACAAAGCCAGCATGGACGTGCTCAGCGTTGAGGACGCCACGAAAACCTTTGACGGTCTGGAGCGCAAAATCCTCGACAACCAATCGCTGGAAGTCCGTAAGGGCGACCGCATCGGCATCGTGGGCGGCAACGGGCAGGGCAAAACCACCCTGCTCAAACTCATCAACGGCGACGAGCAACTCACGAGCGGGAAAATGGACCTCGCCCCCGGTTGCGAAATCGGGTACTTTCATCAGGACCACGCCACGCTCGATTTCAACCTCAACCCGGTGGAGCAAATCCAGAAACTCCGTCCCGACTTCCAATACGGCGACATCCGTGCTGCGCTCGGGCGCTTCCAATTCTCCAACGAACAGGTGGCGACCAAGCTCTCCCAACTCTCGGGTGGCGAACGGGCGCGTGTGGCGCTGCTCAAACTTCTGCTTGAGGAAAACAACCTCTTGCTGATGGACGAGCCGACCAACCACTTGGACATGGAATCCAAAGCGACCCTTGAGGAGGCGCTCATCAACTACACCGGCTCGCTCATCACCGTCTCGCACGACCGCTGGTTCCTCGACCAAGTGGTCAACCGCATCTGGGAGTTGCAGGACGGTGTGGTCACCGTGTATTACGGCAATTACACCGATTACGTCCGAGCCAAGAAGGGTCTTCCTCCCTTGGCCGAAGGCGAGATTTCCGACGTTTAGTGCCGTTCACGAGGGTAGCGAACAAACAGACCCACGCAAAACCCTTCCAACCTATTTTGTGAGTTGGATGGGTTATCGGATAACCCCATACAACCCA
>JAUREJ010000066.1 GCA_030827475.1 Candidatus Poseidonia sp. | reverse complement strand
TTTTTCTGCGTACTCAACCGTTCCGGAACCATCGATTTTCATGATGTGGAATCCAAGACCGTTGAACGTGTATTGGTTGTTCATCCAGTTGCCATAGTCCTCGGCTTCGATGTAATACAGGTTCCCGTTCTCATCAAAGTTGTGATTCGAAAATTCAAGGCCGTTGGCGAAAGTTTCTCCGGATGGGTCAAGCGTGCCACCGATGTTTCCATCCCAACTCGGCAAGAACGCATACGAGGCTGGAGCCGTGCCGCTGTCGGCCACCACCAGTGGAACGGTGGAGAGCATCAGCACAGCAAGAAGGGCGATGGAGGCGGCGGTCGAGTTTCGGGCTCGCATGCAAAGCCGTTTTTTTTCATTGGTTTAAACGGTTTTTCTCGTCGCCTGCATGAAGAGATGACCGCAATCCGCGGCGAAAAGGACGACTTCGGCCAAACCAACTTCAAGCGATGGCCTGGATTTCCTCGTCGTGCCTCTTGAGGAGGTTTCGCAACTTGACCTTGAACGAGGGCGTGAGCAACTCGTTGTCGGTGGTCCACTCCTCGGGGTCGAGAATGAGCGTTTTGGCGATCTCGTAACCCTTCCAGTCAGGGGCGACCATGTTATTCTTCTTCAGGTCTTCAAGCACGAAGGCGCGCACTTCGGGGCTGGCGCAGAGGGCTGTGTCGTCGCCGGAGGTATCGATGCCTGCTGCATTGAGGGCTGCCCGTAGGGCGTCCATGTTCGGGTGAGCGATGAGGAAGGTGTTGAGCATGTTGCGCCCGTCGAGCACACACTGTTCAATCAAGGGGTTGAGCGTGATGGTTTCTTCAAGGCCGGAGGGCGAGACGTACTTGCCGTTTTCCAACTTGAACTGCGACTTCACGCGACCGGTAATGGAGAGGTAGCCGTCCTTGGACAACTTACCGAGGTCGCCGGTGCGGAAGGTGCCGGGCTCGATGATGACCTCCTTGGTGGCCTCCTCGTTGTTCCAATAACCCATCATGACGTTGGGGCCGGTGACGACGATTTCACCCTCATCGGGTCGCTCAGGGTCGTCCCAAGCATCGGTGTCGATGGTGACCTTCACGCCGTTGGCGACTTTTCCGACGGTGTTGAGTTTGCTTGTACCGGGACCGGACCAGCCGTTGGCGGACACGAGCGGCGAGGTTTCGGTCAGGCCGTAGCCTTCGTAGCAGTTGAAGCCGACCATCTGGATGAACGCAGCCACGTCGGGGGAAAGCGCAGCAGCACCGGACATGCAGAAGCGGATGTTGCCACCGAATCGAGCACGGACCTTGGACCAGACGAGCTTGTCCCACAACTTGTCAAAGAAGCCGCTTGGAGGAACGGCGTCGCACTCAACACCAGCTTTGGCGATGCGCTTGGCGGCCGATTTCTGCGCCTTGCCGACGAAGACTTTCTTCAAGCCGGTTGCAGACTCAAATTGAGCGTTGACGCGATCGTAGAACTTGTTCCAAACACGGGGTACAGCGAGCAACACAGCGGGCTTGATCTCGATGCACTCATCGGCGATTTTCGTCAAGTCGGAAATCAAGTTGATGTGAACGCCGCAGCGAATCATCCAGTGCAGGTCGAAGGTGGAACCAAAGGAGTGTGCCCAAGGAAGGAAAGCGGCGTTCTTGTCGCCCACGTAGATGGTGAAGGCCGATTGCACACACAAGATGTTGGACAGCGTGTTCCAGTTCGAGAGCATGACACCCTTGGGGTTGCCCGTGGTCCCGGAGGTGTAGATGAGGGTGTTCAAGGCAAAGGGGTCGTCAGCGATTTCAAACGCCTCGGCTTCTCGACCGGCGGCCACAAACTCGGCCCATTGGTGGACGGCCACGCCTTCTGGTGGAAGTTCATTGGCCTCTTCTCCGCCCAGCAACAACACCCCGCACGCCGGCCATCCGCTGGCGTCGGCAGGCATGTTCGCAACGAGCTTGTCGAGCACCGTGGTGTCGGCGACGGCGAGCAAAGCGGGCGTCGAATCGTTGAGGATGTACGCCCACTCCGTTCCGTGCTGGTGAGTGTACATGGCGGTGTACGCAGCGCCAATGCCGTTGGCTCCGTAAGAGAGGGCAGCCCATTCAACCGAGTTGTTGAGAATCAGCGCAACTCGGTCACCGGCTTTGACGCCGACGGCGGCGAGTTGCTTGCCCACGGAGGTCGCCAATTCACCGAACTGGCTGTAGGAAAGGTGCGTACGGGGCATGCCCGGGGAAGGGATGTAACCGAAGCAGGGCAGGTCGCCAAAGCGGCTCACGCTCGTCATGAGCATCTGGTACAAGGTTCGAGGATCGTCGCCTTCGGGCTTCTCCCATTGTCGGTCGTTCGGCTGGCGCTCCCATGCGAGTTCAAAGGGTTCCATGCAACATGAGTGACCCATTGAGCATTTGAACATCTCCCCGTTATCCAATGAGCACCTTTCGGACATTTTCTCGCCAATCAGCCCCGTCATTTCGGTTGGCCAAAGGGCTTGCTGGACTGGGATGCCAGCAGGTGGTGATCTCAACCGTTCGCCCTTCAGCCGTCGTCCCTGGGCCTTTTTTTCCGGCGTTGAACGCCTGCCTTGCACGCTGTTCGGCGTACTTGCCGACACCAACGATTCGGATGATGCCCATCGCATCAACAACCCTGCGCAGATGTTCGTCACAGGCCTCGAGCACGGGTTCAATCAGCGATTTCGGAACCTTGTCGGGCGTGATGTTTTGCCCTCGCTCACCAAGCAGGAGTAGCGGGCAATGGTTGACAACAAAGAGATGTGCAAAAGTTT
>JAUREJ010000065.1 GCA_030827475.1 Candidatus Poseidonia sp. | reverse complement strand
CAAGATGAACCACGCCACCTCACGCCGTGTTGACTCCACCAGCGAGGTGAACTTGGCGATCGAAAGCGCCTTGCCTCAAGGCTTGACCAAGGCCGCTTTGGGGATGGTCAAAGACCGGGGTCCGAAATACGGCATCAACCCCCTTGAAGACGGTTCAAAGGTCGGTGCAGCCGCTCGCGGTGTGGCGTTCAAAGCGAACGTCTTGATGGTCAACGCGCTCATGAAACAACTGCTGCGACGCATCCTCGCTCGCCTCTTTGGACGTGCTGCGCCGAGGGCCTTTGTGGAGTGGTTGTTGTTGCCAGTCTACGTGTTTTGGAACATGATCGGGACGACCAAAGTGATGAACGAACTCATCGTTCGGGCCAACGGACCCGAGGCCGCCGTGGAGATCATCGCCCAAGTTGGATGGACAGAGGGCGTACCCGAGGCGATGCGAGACCCTGCAAAACACGCCATCGCCCAACATGTGAAAGCCACCAAATCCTTCCATCCGAACATCGAGTTCGTGCTTCTGACCTTGGGGCTTCACGATGATGTCTTCTCCGCTACCTCCTTCGAAGTTGAACATCTCAGCGGTGAACAACGAACGGAACTGGCCAAATTCATGCTCGCTCTGCCGTATTTGGAAGTCCGAAGAGCACGGATTGATGATGCCTTGTGGCCGTTCGTCCTGCAGAACATCAGCGACGAGGAGCGCAAGGCTTGGCGGACGGCGTGCAGGGTCTATGTGCACAAGGGAACCCCGTTCTGATGGCCATCATGAGCCTTCCAAAGAAGGTTTCATGCTTCTCGCCCACTCGCCCCAAGCATGAACCGCCCGTTGCGAAGTCCGCTGGCGGCGCATTGGGGCTTGGACGAGGATACGGTCTTCCTCAACCACGGCTCCTTTGGTGCCGCTCCACTCGCTGTTCGTGAGGAGCAGCGCTTCTGGCAGGACCGCATGGAACACGAACCCGTCGCTTTCCTCGACGGGGAGGGGCTTGAGCAGATGAAAGCGGCTCGCCACGCTCTGGCCGAGATGCTCTCGTGCGACCCTGATGATTTGGCCCTCGTGGACAATGCTACTTCGGGTGTGAACACGGTATTGCGCTCGCTCGTGTTCAAGCCCGGGGACGAGATTCTCGTCCCGGACCATGCGTACCAGGCGTGTCGAAACACGATTGACTTCGTGGCAAAGCGTTGGGGCGCCAAGGTCGTCACCGTTCCGTTGCCCTTCCCCATCGACGGACCGCACGTCGTCGTTGAGGCCATCCTCGGGGCCGTGACCGAACGCACCGTCTTGGCCATGATCGACACCGTCACCAGCCCCACCGGGCTGCTCATGCCGTTTGCCGAACTCACGGCCGAACTCGAAGGACGGGGCGTGAGCGTGCTGCTTGACGCCGCTCACGGCATCGGCATGGTGCCGCTGGCCTTGGACGAATTGGGGGCGTCCTACACCACGAGCAACTGCCACAAGTGGCTATGTGCCCCCAAAGGCTCGGCTTTCCTTCATGTCCGCAAGGACAAACAGACCGACATTCATCCACTCACCATCAGCCACGGTATGACCTTCCCGTTGGGCGACACCACCCGTTTTCGCCACGAGTTTGATTGGACGGGTACTCGCGACCTTTCGGCTCACTGCTCGATTCCGACCACCATTGACCACGTTGGCGGGCTGTTGGAAGGCGGTTGGCCCGCCATCATGGCCCACAACCACGACTTGGCCATCCGTGGCCGCAACATCCTGTGCGAAGCGCTCGGTTTGGAGCCCCCGTGCCCCGACGAGATGGTGGCCTGTATCGCCACGCTGGTCCTGCCGCTGGGCGACGACGAAGAGGTCGTGCTGCACGAGCGCGACCCCCTGCACGCCACCCTGAAAGAAAAGTACGGTATTCAGATCCCCGTATGGTCGTGGCCATCTCCGCGTGGACGCTATTTCCGCATTTCGGCCCAACTCTACAACAGCGAAGAGGAATACCGGTATTTGGCTTGGGCGCTGAAGCAAGAACTCGCTTGAGGAGGTGAACACATGGATACGGTTGCACTGGGAGAATTGTTCGCCCTGCTCGCTTGGCCTCATCACACCGGGACCGGATGCGTTGAGCTCGACTCAATCATCTGTTTACAGGGAGCACCTTTGGAAGACGAATCTTTCGAGTTTGCGGTTTGCTCCTGGGGCTTCTTTGGGTCGCCTTCTTGGTGCAAGGGCCAGCAACACCGGCGGTTTGAGGACAACGCGAACATAAAATACAGAACGGTCATCAAACATCATGGCCCGTAAGGCGTTTGGAGTTACAGTATTGTTACTTCTCACGCTCTACCTGCCGTTGGTGGTTCATGAGACCGGTGGAAACTCCACGCCACCCCTCCCCGAAACGGCCGAGCCCGCCTTCTCATCACCAACCTACAGTCTCTCGCCCGCCGAGGGATGGACCACGGGTGGTCAAAACATCACCATCACCGGCTCGGGCTTCCTCGACATGGCCTTCAAGAACATCACCAACGACGGAGAGGCCTACACGTGGACCACGAACACCATCAACTACGTTGACGGCAGCGGTGTTGCTCCTACGGTGGTCGTGGACAGCAACGGAACGGTTCACATCGTGCATGTCAACTACAAAGAAAACAAACTCTGGCACCAGTACTCCAACGGCGGTTCTTGGAGCCATCAAGAAATCCGCAGTTGCCCCACCTGCCGCTCTGCAGATATGGCCGTTGACAGCAACGATAATCTCCATGTGGCCTATTTTGTTCAGCGAGACGGCACCTCCGGATACCTCGAATATTCGTTCTTCAACGGTACGGATTGGACATCACAACGCCTTGACGGTAGCGCACAATACGACCAAGTTCGACTTGTCCTAGATGCCAGTGACCGCCCGCATATTGCGTATGCACGCTCCGGTTCCTTGTGCAATGCTGCGATGTTGACCTACCACGACGGTTCTGCTTGGCAAAAGCTCGCCTTGGACACGTCCAGCACCTACATCGGCTGCGATGCCTCCATCGCCATCGATAACGACGGTTACGTCCACGTTACCTACCGTCATCACGCCAACAGGGACCAAATGATCGCTTCGAACGTCAGCGGTTCATGGCAGAAGTACACCGTTGATGGAGGAAGCGGCGTCGGCTACGGCAGCGGAATTGCCGTTGACCACCAAAACAACTTGCATGTGCTTTACCGCACGGATGCCTCTGGCGGCCAGTACAAACACGCCACCGGCTATTCAGGTTCGGCATGGAGTCTTACCGCCACCTCCGATGGAGACGGC
>JAUREJ010000064.1 GCA_030827475.1 Candidatus Poseidonia sp. | reverse complement strand
ATCCGAAACCCCATCCGACAGGAAGAAGTTGTTGGAAGGGCTTTGCATGGGTCTGTTTGTTCGCTACCCTCTGACAAGGCACCCGTGCAGGGCCCCCAATAAATTGAGATCATTCCTCTTCAAAATACGGCGTGAAGAGTTCGAAAACCTTCCTGGCCTGGGTTTCTGGTGTCAGCTCGAGTTGTTTGATGTGTTCTCGACCAGCCTTGCACCATTCCTTTCTGTTTTTATGCCCCTCTTCGATGGCTGATAGCCAATCATCACCTTCATTCAACAAACGTCCTGTTTTGCCATCAACAACGGTTTCTCTGAACCCTCCTTGATTGGAAACGATGACCGGGCAATCGACAAAATAGGCTTCGGGTGGCGTTAAGCCAAAGGGTTCGTTGATGGCATGACTCACCATGGCCTTCGCATTTCTCATCAAGGCTCGAATGGTCGCCTGGGAGACTCTTGGTAGGGGTTTTAACTCGACATTATTTTTTCTGGCGTGCTCCATGTGTTTTTCATTGACCCCTCCGCCGATTTGGACAATTTGCAGATGAGAATGACTCAAGTTTGTAATCGTCTTCCACAGACCTTTGGCAAAAACAGCACGCCCAATGGTAATGACGTACTGGTTTTCAACCAGATCAAAATCATTTTTTACGGACGCCCAGTCTTCGTCTTTTGTGGGTTTCATCGGCCAAAGTTTCGGGTTAATACTGGGGTAAAGAACGTCAGATTCAACACCGTAGACTTCTTTGATTCTCTCGCATGTGTATTTCGAATTCCCACTGATTTCCCCTCGCTTGGAAGCAAGATTTACGAATTTTTCATCTCTTCTTCTCTGTATCGTCAAAAGGAATTTTGTCAATTTGAGGTTTTGTTTGGGTGTTCCGTCAACATCAAAATGGAGATCATTGCTGTGTAAACCCCGGTTTGGCTCGAGCACGTGCGTATGAACAGGAAGGTTGTTTGGTATCAAGGGAAGGATTTCTAAGGAGGCCATCCCCGATGTGATGTTCACGGCATCAATGTTCGAAAATAAGGTGTTCAATCCAACGCCTTGTTTTGTTGAAGAAAGCATGGTGTGCCATTTTTGAGAGGCCGTCCTGGAGGATTTCGCAAAGATTTCCGAAAAAATTCCTCGCGAGTATGTCCAATTGCTTACCGGAGAAAAGAGGGGGATGTTCAATTCATTCAATTTCTCGATGAGTTCTTTATTCGGATGTAAAGTTGCAAAACTGAGGTCGAAATGGTTGGCATAAGCTTCGAGATTATTGAGCAAATCTCGTTCTCCGCCGCCGAACAATTCAAAAGAGCCTTTCACAATTAAAAGGCGCCTTCTTTGACGGTTAGCCATGTGTTCTGTGAGAGGGATGGTTGCTATAATGTTGAGCCGTTGTGGTCGAATGAACTTCTAATTCGAGGTGAAGATGATTCCATCTTCGCCGATGTTGGTGTCGTACATTTTCTGAAGGACGCCGTTGAATGTCTTGTTTGGGCCGCTTTGGTGGCTGTTCAATACGCGTCCAGAAAGGCATGAATCAAGTTCATGCCTCCTACGGCTGGTGGCGACTTCAGCGCTTGCCGTCGTGGTGTATCGACATCCAATGGGCGCGCCAGTGCCGCCTCAGAGGCCTTCAAACAGGTCCTCAAGTCCACTTCGGAAGGCCGCTACGGACCTCCGGTGATCTACCATTTGAATGTGCTCTCGTGCCAGGGCCCCGTACCGTTCTCGATCCTCATACACCGCCTTCAACGCATCGATGACAGCATCAGTGTCATGGCCGTCGTCAACCAAAACACCTCCTTTGCCCAAAGCTTCCTTTTGCGAGCCGACGTCCGACGTGACGCTTGGGACCCCGAACAGACCTGCTTCACCAATGACACGCCCCCACGATCCGGTCGTCTCGAAGAGGATGAGGTGGATGTCAATGCTGGCAAAGAAGTCCGCAGCGTCCACGTGCCCCAGCGCGCGCGCATTGGGATGATGAGCGAGTTCTTGGGGGTATGCACTCCCTCCTGCGATGTGGACTTCCGCCTCCGGCCAGCGCTCAAACAACTTCGGCAACAGGCGTCGATACATCCGTAAACCCTTCTCTGGAGTGACGACCATGATGCCGATGGTGGGCGGTGCTCCATCGGGTCGCTTTGCCTGTGCGGCTGACCTCAAGGCATTCACCTCGTCCATGCTCCCAAAACGGCCACCAAAATCGATGGGCAGCGGCACACTGTGGCCTTTCTGAATGGCAAAGCGGGAGCGAATATCAGCGAGCAAGCCTTCGCCTGCCGCACACACAAGAGCGGCCCCTTCCATCACGGGGCGAAACCGTTCCTCAAGGCGGAACGCCGTATCGTCACGAACGAACATGATGTAAGGCATGCCCCGGGCGGTGAAGGCTTGTGCAGCACCCGGCGCCCACTCGAGTTGGGTCAGTCCGATGCCGCCTGCGTGCTCCTGCTTGTCCAACCATGCACCCACACGAGCCGCGAACTGTGGACTCCGTCGGCCGATGTGGAGGTTATGGGCCCACTTCCTGCGCCTCATGCCCCCCTTTCGTTCTCGCAAGCCCCAGGCCACTTTCGACCAAAAACCTTCGATAGGGAGGTCGGTGGTGGTGAAGTCCACTTCGTCGTGAAGCAGACCGATTGGGTCGCCTCGGTCTCGGCTCGCAAAGGCATGAACCGTCCATGGAGGATGTGTCGGAGTGTCGGCGGCGGGGGTCATTGGTACGAAGGTTGGTGCGGTTTCCAGCGTTGGTCCCGGCACCGCAATCCCGTTCAACAGGGCTGCCAGAGAGCGCTCTGCTCCGCCCCCTGGAGGATCGAGATCCCGCACGGCGGCAAAGAGGCGACGGGCGCTCATGCAGCGACCTTCGCTCCGGCCCCTTTGAGCGTTTTGGGCCGCGGTGGAGGGCGCTCTTGGATGATGTTGCGAAGATTTCTCACTCATTCGGAAAAAACACCTTACCCGGTGTTTGCGTTGAACATGTTCTGACCGCTCTTCCGGTCAAGACACCATGGGAAGGTGCTTCACCGGGGGAGCAATGCCCAGGTCTTCGGGGAAGAACATCGTCGGTTCAGGAATCGGAAGTGGTGTGATCTCGGTGCCCACCAGAGCGACACGGCTGGGTCGGGAATCGGAGAGCACTTCTCGGTTGGTCAACGGGGCGATTTTTTGCGAGAACGCCATGATGTCGTCGTGGGATGGCATGTTCTCCATCGACAGGTTCTCTCGACTGTGGCCGACGAAGACATAGCCCTTGTTTTCGATGAAATCCGGGTCTGCGCGGTTGTCCAAGGCGGCAAACTCCCTGATGTGAGCGTCGCTCATGTTCACGCCTTTCATCAGCGTGTGGCGGCACACGATGCGGGTGTCCAACGAGGGCAGGAGGTCGATGGTCTTCTCAAACTGGTCCCAAACACC